>NZ_JAMQQF010000917.1 GCF_023716945.1 Frankia sp. AiPs1
CGGGTCGATCGTCCGGGAGCGTCGGGCTGATCCGCGGCCCCGGGCGCGGCGGCGGCGAACCGCACCGGTCTCGACCAGTCAGCGGGCCGGCGCGGCCCGTCACCTGGGTCCGGGCGCAGCCGCGTGACCTGCGACACCCCTGGGTAGGAGTGAGTTCATGGGTATGCGTGGGCTCGGTAACCGTGACCGACAACCCGGATCGGGCGGGCTGTTGCAGACCCTCGTCTCCGGTCTGAACCAGACCGAACGGGACGAGACGTTGCGGCTGCTTCGCCGCCGCCTGGTCGAGGACCGGGCGGCGGCGTCGGGCGGCCAGCGTGACCGCCAGGTGGATGTCGGTCCCCGCAGCCGAGCGGCCCGCGGGCCGACCAAGGGCCGCGCGGCAGGCCGCCAGGGGTAAGGCGGCCGGCGGCGTCAGCCGCAGCAGCCCCCGCCGCAGCACGCTCCGCCGCCGCCCACCGGCGCAGCCATGGCCGGGGCGGCCGCGCCGCGGCTGACAGCCACCGCAGAGAACACCCGTGAGGTCTCGGCGTGCCCGGACGGGCAGGTCACCCCGTCGGTCGGGGTGGATTCGGCGATGCTCCGACGGACCTCGAAGGAGGCGTCGCACACCCGGCAGCGGTAGTCGTAGGCAGGCACATCTTCAGGGTATGTGGCCCGGTCACGTCCGGGTAGCGGTTCGGCCGCCCCGGGCAGAGACCACACCGCGAGTGGCGGCTTTCGCGGCATGTGGGCCGGAAGCGGCGGATGTGGGGGATGTGGCATTGCCGGCCCCGGCGGGACCGCCGTCGTACCCTGACAGCCATGGAGCCACCGGAGGGTCCGCAGGTGGTCGCCGAGGTCGTCCGGGGGCTGCGCAGCGGCGCGCCGTTCGTCGAGAGCCTGCATCACGGCACCGTCGTAGGTCTCGGCCGCGATGGCGCCGTGGCCCTGCGGGTGGGCGCGCCCGACAGGCCGGTGTTTCCCCGCTCGGCGGCAAAGCCCTTCCAGGCCGCCGCGATGCTGCGGGCCGGTCTCGACGGGGTCTTCCTGAGTCGGAACATCCCGAGTGACCTGCTCGCCGTGGTCGCGAGCTCACACAGCGGCGAGCCGGCCCACCTGGCCCGGGTGCTGGAAATCCTCTCCGTCGCCGGCTTCTCCGCGGATGCCCTGCGCTGCCCCGCCGACCTGCCGCTGGGCACCGCCGCGGCCGAGGCCCACCTGCGCGCCGGCGGGCGCGCCGAACCGGTCCTGATGAACTGCTCGGGCAAACACGCCGGCATGATCGCCTGCTGCGTGGCCGCCGGCTGGCCGGTGCGCAACTACACCGAGCCGGACCACCCGTTGCAGCAGGCGATCCGCCGCACGGTCGAGGACCTGGCCGGCGAGGAGATCGCCGGCACGACGGTGGACGGCTGCGGCGCGCCGCTGTTCGCGTTCTCGCTCACCGGGCTCGCCCGCGGGCTGCGGGCGATGGTGCAGGCGGCGCCGGGCAGCCCGGAGC
>NZ_JAMQQF010000918.1 GCF_023716945.1 Frankia sp. AiPs1
TCGCGGGGCCGCCCGTCGCAGGGGCATCGGTCGCGAGGCCGTCTGCCGCAGGGGCATCGGTCGCGGGGCCGTCTGTCGCGGGAGCATCGGTCGCGGGAGCATCGGTCGGTGGGCCGCCCGACGGCGCCGTCGCGGCGCCGTCGCTGCCCCTGTCGTTGACCGTCGGCGCCTGGCTGTTGGCCAGCGCGGGCTGGTCCGGGGACCGCACGGCGCTCGGGGTGCCGGCCGGTCATTCCCCGCGGCAGGCAGCCGGCCTCGGGGAACGCCTCGTCGCGCAGGTGCGGCGCGGGGAGCGGCTCGCCCTGCTGGTCATGGGGGACGCCTCGGCGCGGCGCACCCTGAAGGCGCCGGGGGGACTCGACGAGCGCGCCGCGGCGTTCGACGCCGCCGCGGCGGCGGCCCTGGCCGGACCCGATCCGGCCGCGCTGCTCGACCTCGATCCCGCGCTGGCAGCCGAGCTGCTCGCCGCCGGCCGGGCCTCGTGGCAGGTCCTCGCCGGTGCGCTACTCGCCGCGACTCGGGACGACACGCCAACCGAAGCCTGGTCCAGCGAGCTCACCTATGACGACGCGCCCTACGGTGTCGGCTATCTGGTTGCCGTATGGAATCGGGGGGGCGCGCAACGTGGTAGGAAGCCCGGCTGAGCTGCCGCCAGGTGTGTGGCGGACCGAAATCGCCGGCCTGGCCGCGCTGCGGTGCGGGTCGATGGACGCCCCCGGGGTCCTGCTGTTGCCGGGTTACGCGGCGAGCAAGGAGGACTTTCTGCCGATCATGCCGGCAGTGGCCGCTGCGGGCTTCGCCGTGACGGCGCTCGATCAGCGGGGCCAGCACGAGTCGCCCGGCCCCGACGAGATCACGGCGTACAGCCTGGAGGCGTTCGCCGACGACGTACATCGCGTGATCGACGCCGGCGGCGGGGGAGGCACAGGGAGTACAGCGGGCACAGGGAGTACAGCGGGCATGGGGGCCGTGCACCTGGTCGGGCACAGCTTCGGCGGCCTCGTCGCCCGCGCGGCGGTCATCGCCGACCCCGGCCCGATCCGCACGCTGACCCTGCTGTCCTCCGGACCAGCCGGGATCGTCGGGCGGCGGCAGGCCGCGTTGCGCACGATCCGACTGGTCCTGGAGCGGGGCGGGCCGGCCGCGGTGTGGGCGGCGTTGCACGCCGTGGAGCGGCCCCGGCCGGCGCCGACGGCCGACTTCCTGCGCCGGCGGTTCTTCGCCCACAACCAGACCGCGCTGATGGCGATCGCCCAGCATCTGCTCGACACCCCCGACCGGGTCGGGGAGCTGGCGACGGCCGCCCGCGGCGTGGGCCTGCCGATCCTCGTCGCGCATGGTGAGAGCGACGACGGATGGCCGGCCGCGGTGCAGGCCGACATGGCCCGCCGGCTCGCGGCCCGCTACGAGGTGTTGCCGGGTGCCCGTCACGACCCGGCGGCCGACGCCCCGGACGCGCTGGTCGCCGCGCTGGTCGGCTT
>NZ_JAMQQF010000919.1 GCF_023716945.1 Frankia sp. AiPs1
GGCGACGGCCTCGGCGTCGTCGAGCAGCAGCGGCGGCATGGCCGTGCCGGCCCGCAACTGGTAGCCGCCGGCCACCCCGCGGGTGGCCTGGACCGGGTAGCCGAGCTCACGCAGCCGGTCGACGTCGCGGCGCAGCGTGCGGGGGCTGACGGCGAGCCGCTCGGCGAGCTCGCCGCCCGGCCAGTAGCGGTGCGTCTGCAGCAGGGACAGCAACCGCAGCATCCGGGCGCTCGTGTCCGCCATCGCCGCTCCGCCCCCGCGCCGTCCCGCCGCGCCGTCCCGCGCAGCCACATCCCACGCAGTCACATCCCACGCAGTCACATCCGCGCGGCGTCCGTCCTGCGCGGCGTCCGTCCCGTCCGGCGTCAGGATGCCATGCCGCCGTCCGGGTGCGGGCGGGGACGGCGGACCGCGCGGTCGGTCCGGCTGCGGGCGGCGGCGAACTGGCCGCGCCAACGGCCCAACGCCTCCTCGAACAGCTCCTGCGCACCGCGGTAGTCACCGCTCGCCGACAGGCTGGCGGCCAGGCTGTGCGTCGAGGCCAGCGTGTCGGGATGGTCGTCGCCGAGCAGGCGACGGCGCCGGGCCAGCACCTCCTCGGCGAGCCGCCGGGCGGACTGGAACTCGCCCAGGTCGTCCAGGTTGCTCGCGAGCCGGCTGGCGAAGGCAAGGACGTCGGGATGGTCGTCGCCGAGCAGCCGGCGCAGCCGGGCGAGCAGGTCCTCGTCGAGCGCGCGAGCCGCCCGGAACTGGCCAAGGCCCCGCTGGATGGCGGCCAGATCGGACGTCGTGTCGAGGGTCTCGGGATGGTCCCCGCCGAGCAGGCGGCGCCGGCGGGCGAGCACGTCCTCGATGAGGGCTCGCGCGTCCCGCAGGTCGCCGAGGTCGCCGAGGTCGCCGAGTCGCCCGGCGAGCTGATGGGCACGGGCGAGCGTGTCGGCGTGGTCCTCGCCGAGGGTCGCGCGGGACCGGATGACGGTGTCGGCGTGCAGGCCGCGGGCGGGCTCGTGCTCGCCCAGCTCCCACAGCACGAACGCCAGGTTGGCGGCGGTGGCCAGGGTGTCCGGGTGGTTCTCGCCGAGGTAGTGCAGCCGCCGGGCCAGGGTGTCGCGTTCCAGCTCCCACGCGGCCTCCCGCTGCCCGACCGCGAGCAGGGCGACGGCGAGGTTGTTCGCGGTGGCCAGGGTGTCGCGATGGTCCGGGCCGAACCGCCCGAGGTTGCGCCGGTAGAGGTCGCGGGCGAGGTGCTCGGCCGCCGCGTAGGCACCCCGGGCGTACAGGCGGGAGCAGTGGACGTCGGCCCAGGCGTGGAGCTGGTGCGGGTCGTCGGGATCGTCGAGGGTGTCCAGGGCCGCCAGCAGGTGCGGGACGACCGGCGCCTGCGTCGACCAGCTCGGCCGGTCGGTCGGGCTCTGCGCGTACGCCGCCGTGAGCAGCCGGCCGGCGAGGTCGGCAAGGGTGAACCGGGCGAACCC
>NZ_JAMQQF010000091.1 GCF_023716945.1 Frankia sp. AiPs1
GGCCGGGTCCAACCCTGGCCGGGCCGCCGCGCGTGCACTCTGCCGGGCCCGTCGCCGGGCCAGCCAGCCGGCGAACTCCGGGCCGGCCTGCAGGGCCGAGTAGGCGAACGACTCGGCGACGACCGCATCGCGCACGTCGATGCCGGTGCTCACGCGCAGCAGTTGCACGAGCGCGACAGCGGCGTACGGATTCGCCGCGGTCGCGGCGGCCAGGGCGTCCACCGCGGCGTCGATCCCGTCCGACGCGGTCACCCAGGGCTGCGGCGCATCCGGCTCGTCGGTGAGCAGGATGTCGAAGCCGCAGGTGGCGACGCCGTCGGGAACCCACCGCAGCTCCTCGGCCACGGCGACGCACACGCAGGGCAGCCGGCGGCCGAGCTCGCCGACCCTGATCGCCGCCGGGGAGGCGGCGTCGACGATCAGGATGGGCCGGCCCCCGAGTGGGCCGAAGGACTCCGGATCGGCCTGCAGGTCCGCGAGCACCGCTTCGGGATCGGTGACCCGCCGCCCGCCCACCCCGTCCAGCCCGGCGAGCAGGTCTCCCCCGACCGGGCCAGGGCTGACGGTGAGCGGGTCGGAGCCAACCGGTTGCGCGGCCGGCCCGGGCACAGGAGTGTTCACGGACGATGACGCTAGTGCCCCGGCGCCGCGCAATCGCGCGGTCCTCCTCGCCAGGCCGCCGGCCGGCGGGGTACCGCGGCGGTCTGCGCCCGGCGCGCGCCCGCGTTCAGCGTCGGCCGAAGCCGTCAGGCCGGATGGCCCGGCCGCATGTCCCGGACCTGTTGGAAGCCGAGCTGGGTGAACGGCCCGCCGGCTGCGCCGTCGACCGGTTCGAGGACGAACGCCGTGTGGTCACCGACGCCGACCCGGGTGTGGACAGGGCCGGCGAACCAGGCACGCGGCTGCACCAGGACGGGCAGTCCGAACGGGCCCTGTCGCCAGGCGCAGCGCGCGAACTTGTCGATCTCGTCGCCGGTCTGCTCGCCGAACAGCGTCGCGAGCTCCTCGTCGGCCTCGTCGAGGAGGTGGACCGCGAGATGGCTGGCCGCCAGGGCAACCCGGTGGGTGTGGTTGGCCTGCGAGATGCACAGCAGGTACCGCGCCGGTTCGATGCTGCACTGGGTGTGGAAGCCGACGAGGCAGCCGCTGCGCTCACCGCCGGGCGCCGCCACGGTCACGATCACCATCGGGTAGCTGATCGCACTCACGGCCTCGTGAAACACGGAGGGTTCGGTCATCACCCGTCACGCTCCTCCGATCGGGCAGCCTGGTCAACGCTGGTGCGGTCAGCCGCTGGTGGCCGACCGCGGTTTCGGCCCGGCGGCGCGCATGTTGACCAGCCGGCCCAGCAACTCGAACCAGAAGGGGGCACCGGCGGTCAGGGCGAAGCAGGCGATGGCCAGCCCGGCGATCTTCAGCAGCCAGCCGCCGACCGTGTGCGGGACCTCCCTCGGGTCGTCGCGGTCGTCGCTCGTCCGAACCCACCCGATGGGCAGGGCGAGCCCGGAGGCATCCCGCACCGACCTGATCGCGCTCTCGACGGCGTCGCCCACCCCGGCGTCGGAGGTGCCGCCGGTCCCCTGGTCGCCGGGCTGCGCAGCGCCCTGACTGTCACCGGACCCCGTGTCACCCGAACCCGTGTCGCCCGAACCCGTGTCGCCCGAACCCGTGTCACCCGAACCGGCGGCGGAGCCGCCATCCGCGGGCTGGCCGATCTGGCTCTGGCTTGCGGTCACCGCCGCGTCGCGCACGGTCCCGTCCTGCCACAGCGCGCGAGAGACGGCGACCGCGTCGAGGTTGAACACGGCCACCAGCACGATCGCGTAGGCGAGCAGGAACACCGCGATCCGCCGCTTGTACCACCCGGACAGGCGGTCCATCGCCTCGTCGTACCACCGCGCCAGCTCGGTAATGATCTTCTCGCGGTCGCCGCCCGTCTGGACCACCGCCGCGGTCAGCGCATCCTTCGCCAGGGAGGGCGGCAAAGCGGCCAGCCCGTCCTCCAGCGTGCCGACCGTCCCACTGCCCACGGCGGACACCAGCGCGGCGGCCACGACCCGCCCGGTCGGGTGATCCGCCGGCATCGCGGCGTACAGCGCCCGTGCGGAGGCCTCGTCCAGGGAGTGCCGGGCGGCCTCGTACGCGCTCCGGTAGGCCTCGCGGGTCTCAGCGGGGATGTGCGAGGGCAGCCCGTCCGGGCGTAGCTGGGTCAGCATGGCCCGGGCGGGTGGGTCGACCCGATCGAGCAGGGCCCGGGCGAACGCGGTGGACGGCACGTAGGAGGGCAGCCGCAGCCGGCGAGCCCGCCGCACCGCGGCCCAGGTTCGCTGCACGGGCCGATGATCGGCCATGTCGACGGAGGCCTCGTCCCGGCCGGCGGTGCGCATGGCCCGCAGGGGCCCGTCGAGCAACTCCGCAGCGACGTCCACGGGTGGCGGGTCCCCCGGATCGGGCGGTGCGCCGCCCGGCGGGCGGCCGCCGAGCAGCCGGCGCAGCTCCGATTCGAGGCGGCGGCCCCGGTAGCGCACGAGGCCGAGCACAGCCTCGTTGATCCGGGAGACGGCGAGGCTGAACGCGGCGAACAGCAGTGCGAGGCCGATAAGAACGTCCAGCGCGGACGAGTCAGGCATCCGATCCCCCGATCCCCACGGCGCCGACGACGGCCGGTCCACCACCCACCACCACTGACACCACCCCGGAACCCCCCGGCTGCGGGCGGGCCGCGGGACGCATCCGGACACCGCGGGCGCCTTCGGGCCGGACCGCGCATTTGTACACCGAGAGGCAGGACCGCCACCGAGCGGCGCCGTCCAACCCCCCTACCGGCACAGACCGTCACAACAGGCAGAGTTGATCCGAGGCCCGAGGCCGCAAGCCGGGCACAGCGCGGCAGCGGTGACATCGCGGAACCCACGTCGAAGGGTCACCGTCCCGCGCAGTGCGGCCGTGGGCGGGTACACCGCCCGGATGGGTGGCGACGGCACCGGTGGCGACCACACGAGAGGGTCTCGGCTGGCTGAATACAGCTCCCGCCGGCACGTCAGTCGCACCCCCGAACCGGACGTGTCGTCCACCAGTGACGCGGGAGCCGACGGCGGCCGGCGCACCCCCCGTTCGCAGGAGCGGCCGACTGACGCCGCGCCTGCGCCGGCGGACCACACGGGAGACGACCAGAACGGCCGCGGCGACCGTTTCGTGATCCACGAGCACCACGCCCGCCGGCTGCACTGGGACGTCCGGCTCGAACGGGACGGAGTCCTGGTCAGTTGGGCGGTGCCCCGCGGGTTGCCGACGGATCCTCGGAAGAACCATCTGGCCGTGCGCACCGAGGATCATCCCCTCGCCTACGCCGACTTCGCCGGGACCATCCCGAAGGGGGAGTACGGCGCCGGCGAGGTGAGCATCTGGGACCGTGGCCAGTACCGGCTGGAGTCCTGGTCCGCGCAGAAGGTCAAGGTGACGCTGCACGGCGACCGGGTGCACGGGCGTTACGCCTTCTTCTCGACCGGACGCACCGGGGAGACCGGAACGGAGCAGGCGTCGGGCCGGCCGGACCAGGACAACCGCACCTGGATGGTGCACCGCATGGATCCGCCGGGCGGGGCGCCGTCGGGCAGCACGGATCTGCAGGGCGACCCTGGCCGCGAGCCGATGCCGGGTCGGATGGCGCCGATGCTCGCCGTTGCCGCCACCGCGCCGCCGGGCGGGGACGACTGGGCCTACGAGGTCAAGTGGGACGGGGTTCGGACGCTCGCCTTCGTCGACGGCGGGCGCGCCCGGCTGCGCAGCCGCTCGGGGCTCGACGTCACCGACGTCTTCCCCGAGCTGCGCGCACTCGGCCCGGCCTTCGGCGCGACCCAGGTGATCCTCGACGGGGAGATCGTCGCCTTCGGCCCGGCGGGTACGCCCGACTTCGAACTGCTCAGCCACCGGGTGCACATTGCGACACCGGCCATGGCGCGTCGTGCCGCGGCGACGATTCCCGTCCGGTATCTGGTGTTCGATCTGCTGTTCCTCGACGGGCACTCCCTCGTCGCCCAGCCCTACTCTCGGCGGCGGGCGCTGCTGGCAGAGCAGGCGGAACGAGGGCGGCTGCGCCTGTCCGAGGAACTGGTCGGAACGGGCGACGAGGTCATGGCGGCGAGCAGCGCCGCCGGACTGGAGGGGGTCGTCGCCAAACGGCGTAGTTCTCCCTACCAGGCCGGTCGGCGCTCGGCGGACTGGGTGAAGGTGCGGCATGTCCGCCGGCAGAGTGTGCTCGTCGGCGGGTGGGAGCCGGGCACCGGTCGGCGCACCGACCGGATAGGGGCACTGCTCGTCGGCGTCGCCACGCCGGCCGGCCCCCGCTACGCCGGGCAGGTCGGCACCGGGTTCAGCGAGGCGACGCTCGACCGGCTCGCCGCGCTGCTGGCGCCGTTGCGCCGCCCGGACCCCCCGCTTCGGGATGTCCCCGCCGCGGTCGCCAGCGGCGCCGTCTGGGTGGATCCCGAGTTGATCGCCGAGGTCGAGTTCACCTCGTGGACGGCGGACGGCCGGCTACGTCACCCGTCCTTCCAGGGGCTGCGCCTCGACATCTCCCCCGCCGACACCGCCCGTTCGGCGGATACCTGACCACCAGCACCCACCCGCACCAGCAACTACTCATAAGTCCGACCCACCACTGCTACCCGCGGCGGGCCAAGGCCCGCAGCATGCGGATGACCAGGTTGGGCTGCGCGCCACGGGCGAGCCGGCGCCAGCGACGCCCACCGCGACAGACGCGGACGATGGTGAGCGGGGTGGCGGCGGTCCGGTCCCAGTCGACGGCCAGCTCCGCCCGGCCGGCCTCAATGGAGAATCTCGTGTCGGGCACCGGACGCCCGCGCCGCGAAGGACGCCACCGCAGGGTCGCGCCGCTGTCCGTCAACGCCGCCCGCAGGGCGATCAGGCGAGGGCCCGCGTCGCCGGCTGATGAAGGCAGGCGGCACAGGTCCGCCAGCGCGGCACCGGAGTAGCCGAACAGGTCCTGTGCACGATGCATGCAGGTCGTCGCGACGAAGGGTCGTGTGGCGCTGCCCTGACGCACGACGGGAAGCATGTACTCGTCGTCCGCGACGAGGTAGAACTCTGCATCGTCGCGTGAGGACGACGACCACGACGGCCGACGTGTGACCGCGCGTCCGGACCGGGCGATGATGCCGCCGAGTTCGGCGTCCACGTCCTGATCACGGCGGGGACCGCCGCACCGTTCTCGGTACCTGTCCCGGCAATGGCCGCTGAAGCTGACCAGGCGAGCCAGCTCGGGACCTGACAGGGCAAACGGGTCGACGTTTCCGACGCCATCCCGGGACGCCAGGTACGTGGGATCGAAATGGCAGCTCGTGGCGACCCAGCCGCCCTGGCGGGCATGGGCGAGCGGGAGTATGAGGACTCCGTCGACCACGCAGAATTGCCCGGTCGGACTACGCCGGCCCTGCATCGAGTGGGGCAGCCGGTCGGTCACGACGCCTCGCTCGACCTGGCCCAGCAACCAGATCCGGGCCTGTTCGGGCCCGGCCATGCCGCCGTCGGCCGCGCACATCCGCGCCGCCGCGTTGCTGATGTGCACTGTGGCCATGGGCGCCTCCCCCGTTCGGCACAGGCCCGAACTGGACGGTGGGCGGTCAGGACGTCGCCAGGTCGGCGCGAACCCGCAGCGGAATTCTCGCCGATGGGATCCGCTCGTTCATCACTTTCCCAGAATCACCGGACACTGGGCGGCGGCTGTTCCCGCCGAACGGGCGGGCCGGACGGACCGGACAGGACGGGCGGCGGGCCGGTCGGATACCACCCGCCGGTCCCGACCAGACGCGTTCCAACGCGGAGGCCGGACGCGGGGGTGAGGGCGGGAGATGGCATGGCGTCGGCCGCGCCGCCTGCCCCAGACGGGGCGGCCGACACCATGCGACTGTGGCGCCCGCGGGCGGTGGTCCAAGCCCGCGGGCGGCCGGATCAGCCCGCGGGTGCCTCGCCGAACGGCCCCTGCGGGCCGTACGCGGCAACCTCGGTGTAGATCGCCGGGCGGCGCTCGGGATCCTGCAGCGGCCGCAGCGGGGAGGTCGTCCCGCGGTGGTTCGCCCCCTGCTCCCAGGCGCTGAACCCGGTCATGCCCGACCAGACGCTCACCACGACGTACCGGGACGGGTCCGCCGCCGAACGCTGCAGCGTGTTGCCGAGCAGCCCCGGGGTGCCGACCAGCTTGGAACTGATCGCGTGGTAGGCACGTTCCACCGCCCCGGGATCGTCGGGCGGGTCGACGGCCCAGAGCATCACCCGGACCGCCGCCTCGACGTCTGCTCCCACGGCTAGCCGGCCGCCGGCACCGGCAGGGACGCCGCGCCGGCCAGGTGCGTCAGGACGCTGCCGGTGGCCATCGAGCCGCTGGCGCGCAGGGGGTGCAGCGCCTTGCGGTGCTCCAGGTGCCGCTCGCTGGTCTCGAACTCGCGGAACTGCGCCTCGTCGACCCAGTCGCTGGTGATGAAGTACGTGCTCGGCTCGTCCTCCGAGCGGATCAGCCACTGGCCCAGGTTGGCGGGGTGCGAGGTCACCGCGTCGCCGATGCGCAGCCAGGTCTGCTCGAACTCGGCCTCGCGGCCCGGGTGGATCTGCATGGTCAGCATGATCCGAAAGGGCGGGGTCGATGCCATCAGATTCCTCCGTCGACCGTGAAGGTGGCGCCGTTGACGTAGGACGACACGTCGCTGGCCAGGAACAGGACGACCGCGGCGACCTCGTCGGCCTCGCCGAGACGGCCCAGCGGGATGCGGTTGGTGTAGGCCGTGCGGGCGGCCGCGGGCATGCCGGCGGCCTGGTCGGTCTCGATGACGCCCGGCGAGACCAGGTTGACCCGGATGCCCCGGGAGCCGAGCTCCTTGGACAGCGAGCGGGTCAGCCCGATCAGGCCGGTCTTCGCCGCGGTGTAGTGCGCCCGCAGCGGCACGCCGACGACCCCGGCGCCCGACCCGATGTTGACCACCGAACCGGACTCCCCGAGCAGCGCCAGCGCGCCCTGGGTGACCAGGTGGGTGGCGGTGAGGTTGGTCGCGAGCACCTGCGTCCAGGCATCCAGCGGCAGGTCCGCGTAGGGGATGTGGCTGATCGTCCCGACGCTGTTGACCACGATGTCGAGGCCACCGAGGTGGGTGCCGGTGGCCTCGATGAGCTCGGTGATCTGGGCCGGGTCGGCCACGTCCGCCTGGACGAGCAGGTGGTCGCCGCCGGTGTCCTTCAGCTCGCGGCGCAGGCTCTCGGCCTCCTCCGTCTGGCGCTGATGGCCGACGACGACCGTCGCACCGGCCCGAGCCAGGCCGAGCACGACGGCCCGGCCGATGCCGCGGGTACCACCGGTGACCAGGGCGCGTCGCCCGGCCAGGTCTGGGAACATCGCTGACTGTCTCCTAGATCGAGGAATTGAGCAGGTCGAACGGATCGAGCAGCTCCCGTGGATCGAGCCGCTCGGGCGGGTCGCACAGGCCGGGCCGGTCGGGATGGGGGCCCGGTCGGGCAGGGTCGGGATCTGGTTAGGCGGGGTCGACGGCGCGGACGACGAGGCTGCTGTTGAAGCCGCCGTAGCCGCGGGCGTTGATCAGTGCCACCCGGACGGGGGTCCGCCTGGGGGCCTGCACCAGGTCCAGGCCGTAGCCCGGATCGGGGGTGTCGAGGTTGCCCACGGCAGGAATGACGCCGTCCCGGATCGACAGCAGCGCCGTCGCCACCGACAGCGCCGAGCCGCCGGCGCACAACCGGCCGACGAGGCCCTGCGGCGCCGTCACCGGCACCGGGCGACCACCGAACACGGCACGGATCGCCGCCGCCTCCTGGGCGTCGAGGTCCGGGGACCCGGCGCCGTCGGCAAACACCACGTCCACGTCGTCCGGGGTCAGACCCGCGTCGGCCAGGGCCCGGCGCATCGCGGTGACCAGCCAACGGGCGTCCGGCGCCGGGCGGGCGTGGTCGGCGGCGTCGTGCGTCGCGGCGTAGCCCGCGATCTCCCCGTAGATGCGCGGGGCGCCGCGGGCCGCCGCCGCCGCCGGATCCTCGACGACCAGGGTCGCGCCGCCCTCCCCCGGCAGGTAGCCGTTCGCCCGCACGTCGAACGGCTTGTAGCCGTCCGCCGCCGCTGCGGCGGTGCTGACCCGGCCGCTGCTGAGATGGCAGGTGAGTCCGTACGGCGTCAGGCCCGATTCGGCGCCCCCCGCGAGCACCGTCGACGTGCCGCGGCGGATGACCCGTCTGGCCTGGGCAAGGCTGTCCAGCCCGCCGGCGCCGTCGCTGACCACGACCCCGGATGGCCCCTTCAGGCCATGACGGATCGACGTCTGACCGGTCGTCGCCGCGTAGAACCAGGCGATCGACTGGTAGACGCTCACCGCGGTCCGCCCGCGGGTCCACAGCCGCTGGAGCTCCCGTTGACCGAAGTCGTTGCCACCGGACCCGCTGCCGAACACGACCGCCGTGGCGTACGGGTCGTGGTCGGCCGGGTCGTAGGCGGCGTCGGCCAGAGCCAGCCGGGAGGCGGCCATCCCGAACCAGGTCCACCGGTCGGTCTGGACGATGTACCGCTTGTCGACGTGCTCCTCCGGCTCGAACCCGGCGACCTCGCCGGCGAGCCTGGCGGAGTAGCGGGCCGGGTCGAACCGGCTGATCGGGGCGACGCGCAGCTCCCCGCGCAGGGTCGACGCCCAGTACTGCTCGACCCCCATACCGCTGGGGGCGATGATCCCCAGGCCGGTGACGACCGGCCGGACCGCGGTGGCGCTGGCGGTGGCGGTGGCAGTACCGGTGGCGGTGGCAGTACCGGTGGCGGTGGCAGTACCGGTGGCGGTGGCGGTGTCCACTGGAGCGTTCACCGGTTCGGCGCCGACATGACGATCGCGGACTGGAACCCACCGAACCCGCTGCCCACCGACAGTGCCACGTCGACGGTGTGATCGCGGGCGATGTTCGGCACGTAGTCGAGGTCGCACGCCGGATCGCGGGTGGCCCAGTTGGCGGTGGGCGGGACGACGTCGTTCTCGATGGCCAGGGCGCAGGCGGCGATCTCCAGGGAGCCGATCGCGCCGAGGGAGTGGCCGATCATCGACTTGATCGAGCTGACCGGAACCTCGTACGCGCGCTGCCCGAGCGAGCGCTTGAAGGCCGCGGTTTCGTGCCGGTCGTTCTGCTTGGTGCCCGAGCCGTGCGCGTTGATGTAGTCGATGTCGTCCGGGCCGACCCGCGCGGCGTTCATCGCGACCCGGATCGCCTCGGCCATCTCGACGCCGTCGGGACGCAGGCCGGTCATGTGGAAGGCGTTGGACCGCGACGCGTAGCCGCCGACCTCGCAGTAGATGTGCGCCCCGCGGGCCCGCGCGGACGACAGCTCCTCGAGGATGAGCACGGCCGAGCCCTCCCCCATCACGAAGCCGTCGCGGTTGGCATCGAACGGGCGGGAGGCGTGCTCGGGGTCGTCGTTGCGCGCCGAGGTGGCCCGGATCGCGTCGAAGCAGGCCACCGAGATCGGCGACAGTGGCGCGTCGGAGGCGCCGGCGATCACGATGTCCGCCTCACCGTCGGCGATGAGCTGCGCGCCGTAGCCGACCGCGTCGATGCCGGAGGTGCAGCCGGTGGACACCACCGACGCCGGACCATGCGTGCCGAACCGGCAGGCGAGCTCCGTGGCCAGGCAGCTCGGGACGAGCGCGTGGTACAGGAAGGAGCTGGCGTAGTGCGGGTCCACCTCCCAGTGGCGGCCCGAGTCGGAGACGACGACGTACTCGTTCTCCAGCCGGGTCGTCGCACCGACCGCGCTGCCCATGCTGACGCCGACGATCGGACCGTCCCCGTCTTCGTCGCCGAGGCCGCCGGTACCGGCCGGACGCAGGTCGAGGCCGCTGTCCTCGACCGCCTCCAGCGCGGCGGCGAGCGCGAACTGCACAAAGCGGTCGTTACGGGCGATCTGCCGGGCGCTCAGCCCGGCCGCCGCCGGGTCGAAGTCGCATTCGGCGGCGACCTGGGAGCGGAACTGCGACGGGTCGAAGAACGACAGCCGCCGGGTCGCCGTGCGCCCGTCGGTCAGCAGCGTCCAGAACTCCTTGCGGTTGACCCCGCCCGGGGCGACCACCCCGATCCCGGTGACCGCGGTCCTCCTCGGTTCGCTCACCGTCTGGCCCCGGCGGGCAGGGCATCCGCGGGCACGGCATCCGCGGACAGGGCGTCCACGGTCACCGTGTGAGCGTGGGGGCCCGACTGGATGATGGGGGCGTGCGGGGCGTCCGGGTTCAGCACCGCCTCGGTGTCGACGTGGCCGAGGTCGGGGCGGGGCGCCAGCGGGCTGAGGTGGAACACGAGGAACGCGGTCTCGTCGCCCGTGTTGACGATGCGGTGGCGCATGCCGATCGGGATGCACACGCCGTGGTCGGCGGCCAGGACCTGGTGGTCACCGTCCAGCCGGGCGGTCACGGTGCCGCGCACGCAGTAGAGGAACTCCTCCGAGTAGGGGTGCCAGTGCTCGGTGACGACCTCGCCGGGCTCGAGGGTGAGTGTGCCGAGGAAGCCGGTGGTCGAGCCGACCGTCGCCGGGGAGAGCAGGGCGCGGATGTCCCCGCCGCGGCGCCGGTTGGGCGTGATGTCGTGGATGCAGAGAACCTTCGGGGTCGTCGTCGCTGGAGCTACCATCGGTCGCGTCCTCCTCAGACCTGTTCCGGCACGGCCACGGCAAGCGGGGCGGGTCGCGCGGCGACAGCGGCCCGCTCGACCTTCTCCCGGATCACGGCCATCTCCCGGGCGGTGTTGGTGTTGATCCGGGCGGTCATCTGCTCGTCGTTGAGCGGCGCCGCCGGGCGCATGTGGAAGTCCTGCACCCAGCGCATCCGGGTACCGGTGCCCTCCGGGGTGTAGGTCCAGTGAATGTGCATGTACTCGAACGGCCCGGTCTCGACGCGGTAGGCGCGGACCTGGCGGTTCACCGGGTCAAGCGTCCGCTCCGACACCCAGCTCCATGCCGTACCGTTCTCGTCCGGATGCATGGTGAGCCGGAACTTGAAGGTGTTCCCGTTGCTCTCGATAATGTCCACCGACGCGTATTCCGTAAACAGGTCGGGCCACGTAGGCAGATCGTTGGTGATGGTCCAGACCGTATCGATGTCGGCGTCGATCAGAATCGAGTTGTCGGTATGCCCACTCACGGCTACTCCCCGGTTTGCGAAGAAAATCCGGATGCGGATCGAGACTCGGCGGCCGGCGGTTCCGGGCGCCCGTCGGTAAATCAGACCGGTTCGCGCTCGCCGAGCGCGGCGTTCACGGTGTCGAGAATCTCGGCGAGGGTGTAGCCGTCCGGCATCTCGCCCGGCAGGTCCACCCCGAAGGCACCGACCACCTCCGCCGAGAGCTGGAGGTAGGCCAGCGAGTCCAGGCCGATATCGAGGAATGTCACGGCCAGGTCGGTGGGGCGGTCCTCCGGGGGCAGCCCGGCCTGCTCGACGAGGAAGTCGAGCAGGGCGTCGGCCGTCCACTGCTGGGGCATGTCACGATCTCCTCGGATAGGTGCAGATGGGGTCGGCGGGGAAAGGGTGTCGTCAGGTTTGCGTCGGGACCCGCCGCGGGCAGGAAGCTGCCAGTCGCGGCGGACGACGGCGGACGGCGGACGGCCGGGCAGAGATCCCGGCGGACCGGGCGGTCATTCGCGTTCGGGGGCCGCTGCGGCGCATGTCGCGCCGGGGTCTCCGGGGCAGGGCGAGGCGGCCCTGACCGCCGTGGCGATCACGGGCCCGGACCGGGAGGTCGCAGCCGCGCAGGTCAGGACGGGACGGATCGGGACGGCCCGAGACAGGACGGGCCGGGACGAGACGTGACGGATCAGGTCGGCGAAACCGGCCGACGCGGATCCGGCGACGCGGGCCGGGCCGGCACGCGGATCAGGGCACGGCGGCGCGCGCCCCTCGCGGGGGCGGCCCGGGGCCGCGGGTGACCGATACCCGCGGCGGCGTGGATCCGGGCCGGTCAGCCGGCCGACCAGTGGTAGAAGCTGCGCGCCATCGCGTCCCGCGGCCCCCGCCAGGTCGCCGGGTCGTAGGCGGTGATGAACTTCTCCAGCTTCGTGTTCACGTCGACGAACAGCGGATGCCCGCGCACATCCGAGACGGTCGGCGCGATGTCCGCCGGCGCGTCGATGAGGTGGAAGTAGAGCCCGTGGAACTCGAACAGCTCGCGGCGGGTGACGCCGACGATGCCGGGGAGTTCCCCCGCGTCGGACTCGGCGAAGGTCTCGGCGACGGCGTCGGCGTCAGCGGGGTTCATTCTCGCCACGATCAGCGTGCGGTGCGTCGGCTTTCCCGACGATGTGGCGGCGGGCTGCGATCCGGCAACTGCGGGCACGGAAGGACTCCTCGGGCGTTTTCCAGGAGAGGCAAGCGGCGTGCATGGCAACCTGCGGGCCGGCAGGTCGACGGCACGCTGGAGGTGGACAGCCGGGCCCCCCGCGGACCGCGCGTGCGCCTGCGCGGCCTGCGGGGCCCGTCGGGCGACGGGCGGGCAGGCGAACGCCGACCGACTCGCGACCGCCGGCCGTGCCCGCCGACCCCCTGACATGGTCAGTGTTCGGCTCATCGAGAGCATGCGGCCGGGCGCGGCCGGTGTCCTGGAATTCGGGTGGCATCAAGCTGCCCTGGCAATGATGTGCCAACTGACGCGCACCCACCGCCCAACACCGCTACAACGGTCCGGCCGCCGAACTCATGACCAGCAGCGATGTACCTCAACGCCAGAGCGGCCAGGCCCACCCGGACCACCACCGGATGGGATCAGAGCCAGCCGCGGCGAGAGGCGAGGGTGCCGGCCTGAAAGCGACTGCGGGCGTTGAGACGTGACATCAGGTCCGCGATCATGCGGCGCACGGTGCGCACGGAGACACCGAGGTGGCGGGCGGCCGCCTCGTCCTTGACCCCGAGGCTGAGCAGGCGCAGCAACAGCCGCTCGGTGTCGGAGGGGTCGTCGGCCGACTCCTCGCCGTCGGTCTGCGCCGGCCCGCCGCCAAGCGGCTCGGCGATCTCCCAGACCTGCTCGAACAGGGTCAGCAGGACGGCGGTGAGCTCGGGCGTCCGCACGAGCAGCGTGTGGCCGCCCACGCCGACGCCACCGCGGGCCAGCCGGACGAGCCCGACGCGGCCGTCGATGGTCGTGGCGTCCAGCCGCGGGTCGTCGGTGACACGGGCGTCGAGGCCGTGGGCGGCGACGGTGCGCACATACCCCGCGCCCCGCTCGTCGAGCCGCAGCGATCGCGGCAGCACGCTGCGCATCACGACCCCGCGCCGCAGGGCTCGCAGCTCGACCGGCATGACGTCGGCGGACAGCGCCGCCGACCAGCCCCGGCGGGTGCGCAGGGTGAGCACCTCCCGCTCGGCCCGGCCGACGAGGGCGAGCAGCTCGGCCCGGGCCTGGTCGACGCCGTCGATGCGCTGCACCTCGACCGCGTCCGGCCCGGGACGGCTCTCCAGGTAGTCCGAGACGAAGACACTCATCTGCGCCCGGGCTCGCACGAGCCGCTCGTGGCGCCGGATGAGCTGCTCGTGCTGGGCTTGGAGCAGATGATCCAGGCCGGCCTCGGGATGGACGGCGACGAAACGTCCAGGCCGGTCCCGGGAGGCCAGGAGCAGGCCGAGTTCGACCAGCCGGTCGCGGGCCCGGCCGACGCCGTTCGTCGACTCCCCGAGCATCTGCGCCGCCTCGGAGACACCCAGCGGCCCGTGACGCAACCAGAGCCGGTAGGCGGACAGGGCGTCGTCGTCCAGACCGAGAATGTCGAGCGGCTTGCCCTTCCCGGGGGTCGGATCGGGGGCCGGACCGGAGGCCGGATCGTGACCCCCCCGGCGGGCCGGCGGCGTGGCGATCGGCCCCGCCCCGGGCGGGCTCGTGCTGGTCAGGTCCGAACAGTCGTCCGTGGCGTTCACCCGGACCGCTGCGGCAGGCTCGGCCGGGCGGCCGACTCGGCGGAGACCACATCGAGCGCATGACGAACCAGTGAGACCAGCGACTGGCGGACCGACTCGCGCTGGCGGGCATCGCAGAACACCACCGGCCGGCGCGGGTCGAGGTCGAGCGCCGCGCGAACATCCTCGACCCGGTATTCGCGGGCGCCGTCGAACCGGTTCAACGCGATGAGGAACGGGATGTCGCGCTCCTCGAAGTAGTCGATGGCGGGGAAGGAGTCCGCCAGCCGCCGGGTATCGACGAGCACCACCGCGCCGATCGCGCCGAGGACCAGCTCGTCCCACATGAACCAGAACCGGTCCTGCCCGGGGGTACCGAACAGGTAGAGGATGACGCTGTCGACGAGCGTGATTCGACCGAAGTCCATCGCGACGGTCGTCGTCGTCTTCGAGCTGACCGAGCTGGTGTCGTCGATGCCGATGCTGGCGGCCGTCATCGCGGCCTCCGTGGTCAGCGGTGGGATCTCGCTGACCGCGCCGACGAACGTCGTCTTCCCGACGCCGAACCCGCCGGCGATGATGATTTTGACCGGATGCGGCGCCGTCGTCTCCGGCGACCGTGCCCGTTCGGGCCGGTAATCGTTGTCGGGCCCATAGCCTTTGTCGGGCCCGTAATCGTTGTCGGGCCCATAGCCTTTGTCGGGCCCGTAGCCTTTAGAGGGCCTGTAGTCCATCGAGCACCTTTTCGATGAGGGCGGCGGAAGGGCGGTCGGACGAGCGGACGGGTCGGTTCACCGTGACCAGCCCGGCGTCGAGCATGTCGCCGACGAGGACCCGCACGACGCCGAGCGGCAGATCCAGCCGCGCCGAGATCTCGACGATCGACTGCACGCGCTGACAGAGCAGCGCGATCGAGCGCTGCTCCATCTCCAGCCTCGCGCCCATCAGCCGTCCGTTGGGGGTGGTGGTCACCAGCGCCACCAGCTCCAGCGCCCGGTTGGTGGGCCGGGTCCGACCGCCCGTGACGGCGTAGGGCCGGACGACCGGACCCGCATCATCGTCGAACCATTCCTCGTCGTGCGACATACCGGTCCTCCTGCCTGAGAGAGCTCCGCCGCCATGACGGTGAGCGTTGCGGTCCGGTCGTCACACCGCAGGGGTCGACCGGTGGGCCAGATTCGCGGTCGCACCCCCGTTGACCGCCGCTGCGCCGCCTACAGCGGCAGCGCGGACTGCATCTGGGCCCGCAGCTCCGGGGTGAGGAACTCCCCGACCCTGGTCACCAGCAGGGCCATCTCGTAGGCGATGAGGCCGATGTCGGCCCCGGTGCTGGACAGGATCGCCAGGCACGAGCCGTCGCCGACCGCCGTGACGAACAGGAAGCCCTGGTCCATCTCGACGATGGTCTGGCGGACGTTGCCACCCCCGAAGAACCGGCCCGCGCCGCGGGCGAGGCTGTTGAACCCGGAGGCGACCGCGGCGAGCTGGTCGGCGGTCGCCCGGTCCATTCCATAGGAGGTCGCGAGCAGCAGACCGTCCGAGGACAGGGCGATCACATAGGTGACTTCCGGAACCTTCTTGACGAGGTTGTTGAGCAGCCAGCTCATGTTCTCGGACGGCCCCAGCGGACGCATCTCAGGTCACCTCTCCCACATCGTCGCCGTCGTTGGAAACCTGGCCGTCCGCCAGCCCGCGACCGAAGTTGCTCTGGAAGGACGACATCATGCTGCGGATCTCTTCCGGGCTGCGCTGCGCGGCGAGCTTGCCCGGCTGGTCGTCCGAGCTGTCCCGGCGTAGCTGAGGTGCGAGGCTGGCTCGTCGGGTGCGCCGCGGCAGGCCCACCTCGGTGTGCTCCTCGGGCGCCTGGCCGCCCCGCTCCGCCAGATCCGCCCCACCGGTACCACCGGGCGGTGCCGGGCGGTGCAGCGGGACGATCGACTGGCCCGCGCCGGGGGTGTCCTCGTGGCGGGGCCCGGTCGGGCGGTTCAGCGGCGAGGTGAACGGGTCGTTGCGGGCCAGGGGCCCGCCGGGCAGGTCACGTGCCGCGGGGGGCGGCCCGAACAGCGACGGGGTTCGGCGC
>NZ_JAMQQF010000920.1 GCF_023716945.1 Frankia sp. AiPs1
CCCCCCCCCCCCCCCCCCCCCCCCCCCCCCCCCCCCCCCCCCCCCCCCCCCCCCCCCCCCCCCCCCCCCCCCACGGGCTCGCGTTGTGGCCGCAGGGCTTAGTGGGTGGCGCTGAGCTGCGCGATCTCGTCGAGGGTGACGTCGTAGATGACCTCGGTGGGGGTCAGCGGGATCGCGGTGGCGACGGCGGCGTCGGCGTAGACGTCCACCCGGGTGTACTCCCCGCCGACCATGCCGGTCAGCCGGTCGGCCGGGCCGAGGGTGCGGGCGCTGTAGGCGGTCGCGCCGGCCACCCAGACCGGCACCCCCCCGATCACCCCGGCGGAGGAGTGGTGGGCGTGACCGGTCAGGACGATCCGGACGTCGGTGCCGCGCAGCACGTCGGCCAGGTTCGCGGGCTCCGCCAGCAGGTACTTGTTCACCATGGAGATCGGCGACGGCACGGGCGGGTGGTGCAGGGCGAGGACCGTTCCGCCGGGCGCGGGGGTGGCCAGCTCGTCGGCGAGCCAGCGCAACTGGGCGGTGCTGAGGAAGCCGCCGTGCTCGCCCGGCTCGGACGTGTCCAGGACGATGATCCGCAGATCGTCGACCCAGTGGACGTAGTCGTAGGCCTCGTCGGTGGGCTCCGTGCCGAGCAGCCCCGCCCGGAACGGGCCCCGCGAGTCGTGGTTGCCGACGGCGTAGAGGACCGGCGTGCCCAGCCGCTCGGCCACCGGCTCGACCAGGTCACGCAGGCGCTGGTAGGCGACGAGGTCCCCGCTGTCGGCGAGGTCGCCGGTCAGCAGCAGCGCGCCGACCTTCAGGGTGGACGCCTCGATCTGCTCGAGGGCCGTCCGCAGCCCGGCATGGGAGTCGACCTTACCGTGGAGCAGCTCGCCCTCGCGGACGATGTGGGTGTCGCTGAGCTGGATGAGGATGTGGCTGGGAGTGAAGTCGCTCGGGTCGAGAGAGCTGGACATGAGGGTCCTTCCGCGGAGGCTGTTGCTACCGGTCGGCGGGGGTGGTTGCTGGGGTGGCTGAGGTGTCGTCGTCCGGGTGGGTGGGCACCAGGAGCGCGTCGACCAGGCGGTTCAGCGCGTGCGGGGTCGCGCCGTGTGCGAGCAGGTACGAGCGGGTGTCCCCGAAGCCGGCGCGGATGCGGTCCAGCGCGCGCAGGATGAGCTCCGGCGGGCTGGCCAGCATGGCCGGTGCCACCGCGGCCCCGTCCGCCGAGGTTCGGGCCGACATCCGCAGGACGGCGGCGGCGGCCTCGTCGCGCAGGAAGTAGGACGTCAGGGCGAAGTCCTCGGCGATCACCTCGGTCGGCACCCCGGCGAGGTCGAGGACCAGGGCGATGACCAGGCCCGTGCGGTCCTTGCCGGCGCTGCAGTGCACGATCGCCGGCAGCGCGCCCGGCGCGGCGAGCGCGACGACCGCGGCGGTGAGGCGGCTGCCGCGCTGGTCGACGGCGAAGTCGAACACGCTGGCCAGATC
>NZ_JAMQQF010000921.1 GCF_023716945.1 Frankia sp. AiPs1
GTCGAGCTCGGCGTGCAGCCGGGCCAGGGCGACCGCGTCCGGCAAATCGGCGGGGTCCGGCTGCTCCTGGGCGAGGGCCCGCGCGTCGGCGGGACCGATCTGCCGCGCCGCGCGGTACAGCAACGCGAGCTCCGCCGGGTCCAGCGGCAACGCCCAGGTCGGGTCGAGCCGGTCGGCGATGAACGACAGCTCGTCGGCCCGCTCGGCGAGCCACGCCGCCACCGCCGGGGCCCGTTCCCGCCCGTGCGGCAGCTCGAACTCGCGGGCCTGGGCCGCCAGCAGATCGACCATGCGCAGTTCGAGCGTGCGGGCGTGGGCGCGGGCGGCGTCGAGTTCCTCGGCGAGCGCCTTGACGGCCGCGGTCTCCCGCGCGGGGTCGACGTCGCTGAGCGCCCCGGAGATCTCCACCACGGCGGCGCGCAGCTCGTCGAGGTCGGCACGGCTCGATCCCAGCACGGCGACGGTCAGATCCCGCAGCTCCGGCGGAATCTTGTCGCGCAGCACGCCGAGCGCCTGCTCGTCCTGCGCGGTGACGAGCACGCGCTGCCCGTGGGCGACGAGATGGCAGATCAGGTTCGCGATGGTGTGGCTCTTGCCGGTGCCCGGCGGCCCCTGCACGGTCACCCCCCGGGAGCCGGCGAGCTGGCGGGCGATCCGCTCCTGGTCGGCGTTGGTGGCCAGCGGCATGAGCAGCCGTTCACCCAGGCCGACCGGCGCGCTGACACCCGACCCCGGCCGCGCACCCGGATCGCCGTGATCCCGGCGCCCCGGGCCGGAGGTCGGCCCGGCGCCGTCGTCGGCCTGCGCGTCGCCGGCCAGCGCGTCGGCGACGAGGGCCTCGTCGGCGACGACGGACGCGATCGCCTCGGGAATGACGTCGCGCTCGGCGAGGGCGGTGCGCAGGTCGGCGTAGAACTGAGCCTGTAGGGCGGGCCGGGGCCGGGCGTACAGCGCCCACGTGTCGACGAGGACCGCGGCCGCGCCGGGCGGCGGCAGCCCCGGCCCCGCGACCAGCCGGGCGTCCAGCCCGAGCGGCGCGATGACCTGGCGGAACACCTCCGCGCGGCCCGCCGCGTCCCACGGGTCGACCGGCGCGGCGCGCAGCCGGTCACGCAGGGCGGAGAGCTCGTCGAGGCCGGGCAGCCCGAGGCCGTGCAGCGGCTCGGTCTCCAGGCTCGTCGGACCGTCGGGATGCAGGCGGATGACGCCGGAATCGGGATCGAGCGTCGCCACCACCCGGGTGACGAGCAGCGGATGGCTGATCACGGCGTCGCCGACCCGCCAGCACAGCACGCCGTGCCCCCAGACGAGCTCGGTGCTGGCGTCGTCGCGTTGCAGGGCCAGGCGCAGGTCGAACAGGCGCTGGTAGAGCGCGCGGGCGTCCCGGGCCGAGCGCGCCGCCGGCGCCCAGGGCCGCCAGACGTCACGCACCCAGGCGTCCAGCAGCGCCGCCCGGGGATCGGG
>NZ_JAMQQF010000922.1 GCF_023716945.1 Frankia sp. AiPs1
GCCGCCGGGGCCCCGGGGAATGGGCGCGGCCCCCCGGGCCAGTGGGCGCCCGGCCGGGCGCGCCCGCCGCGGAGACCAGAAAGACCAGCGTGACGGCGATCGCGACCTGCAGGAGCAGGGTCACCGGGGCACCGGCGTCGATCGCCGCGGCCACCACCAGCCCGAGGGCCGCCCCGAGCAGACCGAGCAGGATGGTCATCACGCAGCCGATGGAGGCGCGCCGGGGCCGGGGAACGACGGCCCGTCCCAGCAACCCTATGATCACGCCAGTAATCAGAGCGCTGATGATGCCGGTCAGAGCGTCCACGGGCCGATTGTGCCGGCTGGGGACGACCGACGACCACGAGCGACCCGGCTCAGGTGACGAGGTGCGGGAAATGGCGACCACCAATCGGCAAACTGTCCCCATGGGACAGTTTCCGGCCGGTCTACCCGAGAGCCTCGCCGCGGAAGTTGACTCGCTGGGCGAGGAGATCATGGCGGCGATCGCCCGCGAGGTGCCCGCCTACGCTCGCCCGTTGGAGGGCCAGTTCGGTCGCGGCGTGCGCCGCGGGGTCGCCGAGGCTCTGCACCGCTTCCTCACCGTGGTCGAGGCCGGTCCGCACTGTGCCCCGGATCTCGCCGCCAGCCGCGAGGTGTACGTCCGGCTCGGCCGGGGCGAGGTCCACTCCGGGCGGTCGCTGGACAACCTGCTCAGCGCCTACCGGGTCGGCGCCCGCGTGTCCTGGCGGCGCTTCGGCGAGGCCGCGGTGCGCCACGGCGGCGTCGACCCGGCGGGCCTGGTGTCCCTCGCCGAGATGATGTTCGCCTACATCGACGGGATCTCCGCGGCCTCCGCCGAGGGCTACGCGGCCGAGCAGTTCGCGGCGGGCGGCGAGCGAGAGCGGCTGCTCGACCGCATCGGCGAGATGCTGCTCACCGGCGCTCCCGCGGACGCTGTCGCCCAGGTCGCCGACGCGGCCAGCGTGCGGCTGCCCCGCCAGCTGGCCGCGGTCCTCATCCCCGCCCGGCCCGATCCGCAGGCGGCGAACGGGCGCGAGCCGATCGCGGCCGTCCCGGCGGGGCTCCTCCTGGCCGGGCCCGGCCGGGCCGGATCGGGCCCAGCCAGACTCGGCCCAGCCGGAACCGTGCCCGGCGGTTTTGTCCCTGGCGGTTTTCTCGCGGCCGGAACCAGCTCAGCCAGACCCGTCCCCACCGGATCCGTCCCCACCGGATCCGTCCCGGCGGTACCCGCCCTCGCCGAGTCCGCGCCGGCGACGCTCGGCCGCGCCGAGCCGTTCATGCTGCCCGCGGACTGCCCGCGGGCCGTGCAGGGCCAGGACACCTGGCTGTTCGTCGGTTCCGCGGAACGTGGTCCGGCGCGGGCAGCCCTGGCGAAGCGGCTGGCGGGCCTGGCTGCGGTGGTGGGACCGGCGGTGCCCTGGGGCCAGGCCAAGGCAAGCGCCGCCCGGGCCCGATTCGCC
>NZ_JAMQQF010000923.1 GCF_023716945.1 Frankia sp. AiPs1
GCTGGGCCGCGGCGGTGCCGGCGAGGTCGGTGCCGGCGAGGTCGCTGCCGGCCGGGGGCGGGCGGTGCTGGTCAGCGGGCTGCACGCGACGGCGGCGATGCAGGCCGCGAGTCTCACCGACGCCGAGGGGATCATCCGCGCGAGCCAGCCGGGAGGCGGCGGCTCGTCGCCGAACTACCGGCTCTACCGTTGCTCCGACGACCGCTGGCTCTACCTCGGCGCACTCACCGAGCCGCTGTTCCTCACCGCGCTCGACGTGCTCGACCTGTTCGAGGTGCTGACGATGCCGGGCGTGGACGGCTCGATGCTGAACATGCTGCGCCCCGGCGTCGGCGCCCCGGTCGTCGAACGGTTCGCGGCGAGGTTCGCCGAGCAGCCGCTGGCCCACTGGGAGCGGCTGCTGACCGACGCCGGGGTGCCCAACGCCCCGGCGCAGACCCGCGACGAGTGGTGGGCGGGCGACGTCGTCGCGTCGAACGGGATGCGCCGGGTGCACGCCCATCCCGATCTCGGCCCGGTGGAGGTTCCCGGCGATCCGATCCGGTTGAGTCGCACCCCGGGGGAGTTCTCCCACCTACCGAGTGCGCAGGCGTTCGTCGACGTCGCGGACGTCTGGACCGATGCTCGCCGCGGCGGCGCGGCACCCGACCCCGTGGCGGCCGGGGAAGAACCGCCGGCGCCGCTGGCCGGGCTGCGCGTGCTCGACCTGGGCAGCTTCGTCGCCGGGCCGTTCGGCTCGACGCTGCTCGCCGACTACGGCGCCGAGGTCATCAAGGTCGAGGGACCCGGCGGCGACCCCTACCGGATCTACACCGTCTCCTTCCTCGCCTTCCACAAGGGCCAGGACGACATCGTGGTCGACCTGAAGACCTCCGACGGCCGGGACACGTTCCACGACCTGGTGCGCAGCGCCGATGTTCTGCTCGACAACGTCCGCCCCGGCGTGCGCGAGCGCATCGGCACCGACTACGCCACCCTCGCCGCGATCAACCCGCGGCTCGTGCGTGGCACGGTCACCGCCTGGGGCACCGGCAATCCGCTGAGCGCCACCCCCGCCTTCGACCCGCTGCTGCAGGCCCGCTCCGGGCTCATCGCCGCCCAGGGCGGCGCCGATGCCCCCTGCCAGAGCGCCATGCTCGTGCACGACATCGGCACCGGATCGCTGGTCGCGTTCGGGATCCTCGCCGCGCTGTACGCCCGGCGCCGCGACGGGCTCGGCCAGGAGGTCGTCACCACGATGGTGAACTCCTCGGTGATGATGCAGGCCGGGGAGTTCGTCCGCCACGCCGGCCGGCCCGCCCCCGCGGTGGGCGGCCACGAGTACGTCGGCGACACCGCGGTGCACCGGCTGTACCCGTGCGGACAGGGCTGGGTGGCCGTCGCCGCAACGACCCCCGAGCACGCCGCCGCGCTCGTGACCGCGCTCGGTGAGGGTTCGCAGGTCGACGCCGCGGCGCTGCTG
>NZ_JAMQQF010000924.1 GCF_023716945.1 Frankia sp. AiPs1
GTGTTCGCCTGGGCCGCTTGGGTGGATTGCGCTGCTGGGGCTCGTGCGGGTCGGGCCCCTCGGGTCGGTGGGGCCCCTCGGGTCGGTGGGGCCGGGCTTGCCTGCGGCGGCTCGGTGTGGCAGGTGAGGAAGCCGGTGACCGTGGCCGACCAGGTGAACTGCTCGGCCCGGGCCCGCGCCGCGGCGCGTCGCTCCGCCTGCCCGGCCGGCGGCGCCGACAGCAGGTCGACGACCGCGTCGGCGAACGTGAACCCGCTGCCGGCGGCGATAGCTCCGACCCCGGGCACCACCAGCTCGGCCAGCGCGCTGGCATGGTTGACCACCACCGGCGTGCCGCTGGCGAGGGCCTCCAGGGCGGCCAGCCCGAACGTCTCCACCGGGCCCGGGGCGAGCGCGAGGTCGGCGCTGGCGAGCAGGCCGGCGAGCCGTTCGCGGTCGGCGACGAAGCCGAGGAAGGACACGGGCAGCCCGGCGGCCCGCCGTTCCAACCGGCCGCGGTGCGCGCCATCGCCGGCGATCACCAGGCGGACCGGAACCCGCCGGCGGACGAGCTCGGCGACGGCGTCGACGGCGATGTCCACCCGCTTCTCCGCTGCCAGCCGGCTGGCCACGACCAGCAGCGCCTCCCGGTCTCGGGCGAACGCCCGGCGCAGCGTGCGGTCGCGATGGTCGGAGTGGAACCGGTCGAGTTCGACGCCGAGCGGGACGTGGCACAGATTCGGCGTGCCGAGCCGGACGAACTCGGCCGCGGCCCAGGCCGTCGTCGTGACGACGGTGTCGAACCCGGCGGCGAGCGAGGCGTTCGCCCGGTCCGCCGCCGCCGTCACCGGCAGCACGCCCCGCAGCGCCGGCGGCGTCCAGGTGCCGAGCAGCCGGTCGAGCCGTTCGTGGCTGACGACCACAGACGGCACGCCGCGTCGGCGCGCCCACCCGCCCAGCGGACGCAGGGTCGCCCGGTCGTGGACCTCCAGCCGGTCGGGCTGCACCCGGTCGAGCAGGGCCGCCACCCGCCACGGCTGGGTGATGACCCGGTAGCCGGTGCCGGGCAGGCGGGGGGCCCGGACCCGCAGCACCAGCGCATCGGGGCGCTCCTCGACTTCGTCGGTCTCCCCGGGCACGATCTGGACGACCTCGTGACCGGCCGCCGTGTAGCCCGCGGCGAGGTGGCGCAGCGTCGTCCGGATGCCGCCGGAGGCCGGCGCGACGAAGTTCGCCGTCTGCACGATCTTCAAGGTGACCGCCTGTCGTCTCGTCGGGCGGCGTCCCGGCCGCCCGCCCCCGTTGCCGGCGGCCATCCGGCCGCCTCTGTCGCCGGCGGCCAGGTGGCCGCTTCCGTTGCCGACGGCCACCGGCCCGCTTCTGTCGCTGACGGACACCGGGCCGTTTCTGTCGCCGGCGGCCACGCGGCCGCACCCGATCCCCGCCGGGCGTGGCCGCCGGACCCTGCCCGCAGGTGCCGGGC
>NZ_JAMQQF010000925.1 GCF_023716945.1 Frankia sp. AiPs1
CCCACCGCTGCGCCAGGGCCAGCCGATCCGGCGGCCAGCCGGCCGGTCCCCGGCGACGACCATGCCGCCAGCCCCACCGATCCGGCGGCTCCCGCTGCTCCGGCCAGTTCTGCTGCTCGGGTCGGTTCTGCTGCTCCGGCCGGTTCCGCGGAACCGGCCACCTCTGGCGGTCCGCCCGATGCCGCCGCTTCTGCCGGTCGCGCTGCTGCTGCGGGTGGTGCCGGGGCCGGTGCCGTCGCATCTGCTGGCGCCGCTGGGACCACTGCCCGGGCCGGCGGCTCGGTTGGGGTGGGGCAGGGCCTGGACCGGCGGTCGGCTGGCCCCGGCGTCCGTGACGAGACGACCATTCCGTCGACCTCGGCGGGGATGCCCGCCAGCCCGCCGCCCCGGAGCTTCGACGGAGCGGTTCCGGCCGCCTGGCCCCCCGCCACCGATACTCGGCCCGGCACTCCGTCGGCCGCGGGAGGGCCGCCCATCCGGTCCGCGGTGTCTTCACCCGCGGCGGTGTCTTCGCCCGCGGTGTCTTCGTCCGCGGTGCCGTCGTCTGCGGCGCCGCCCTCTCCAGCGACTCCCGCTCCAGCGCCTCCACCTGCGGTGCCTGCGTCCGAGTTTGCCCGGCCCGACGTTGCCACCCTTCCGCGAATCCAGGCCCCCGGACCTGGTTCCCAGGCGGGTTCCAGACCGTCCGCCCGCGCCGTCCCGCAGACGCCCGCACCCGCGATGCCCCCCTTGGCAGCCCGGCGGCCCACCCCGCCGCCGGCGACTGCCCCGACCCAGGGCTCGACGCCGATCCAGGGCTCGACGTCGCCCGAGGGCTTGATGCCGACCCAGGGCTCGACGCCGCCCCAGGGAGCCAGGCCGGCCCAGGAGGCGCTGTCGGCCCAAAGCGCGGTGTCGGCCCAAAGCGCGCTGTCGGCCCAAAGCGCGCTGTCGGTCCAGGGCACCAGGTCGACGCCGGGGACCGCACCGGCCCACGGGAACGGGCCAACGTCGGGAACCGGACCGACGCTGGGGAGCGCACCGGCCCACGGGAACGGGCCAACGTCGGGAACCGGACCGACGCTGGGGAGCGCACCGACGCGTCGAGCGGGGTCGGCGGGGGAACGTGAGCCGGCACGGCGAGTCGAACGCGCGCGTGCGGCTGGGACGTCCCAGGGCGTTCCCTCGGCGAACGGCCCCGTGCTGCCGTCGGCCGACGGCGTGCTGCCCCCGCGGGACGATGCCGGACTGCGGACGAGGTCTACCGGTGCGCCGGACGGGCTCGAGGTGTTCGACGACACGCACACCGAGGGCACGGTGGCTCCGCGTCCGGAGCTGTCGGGGCCTGAGCTGACAGGGCCTGAGCTGGCGGGGCCGGAGACGGCAGGCCAGGAACGGTCGGCTCCGGCAGCGCGTCCCGCGGCCCGCCGGCCAGCGGTGCCGCCGCCCGGTGAGGGTGGGCAGCGGCCTTCGCCCGGCG
>NZ_JAMQQF010000926.1 GCF_023716945.1 Frankia sp. AiPs1
GCGCGGCACGACGTGGTCGGCGACGTCCGCGGGCGCGGCGCGATGCTCGCCCTGGAGCTCGTCCGCGGTGGTGGCGACACCGGCCCGGACAGGGAGCTGACCGTCGCCGTCGCGGCGGCCTGCCACCGCCGCGGCCTGATCGTGCTCACCGCCGGCACCTGGGGCAACGTGCTGCGGCTGCTGCCGCCGCTGGTCATCGACACCTCGCTGCTGCTCGCCGGTCTCGACGTCCTCGACGAGGCGTTCGCCGAGGTCGCCGCCGCCCGTTGATCATGGCCGTCATGCCCGGCGGTTCGGCACATCTGTGCTGGTGGGACGGTTGCTCGTGGTGAAGGGCGGGAACAGCGGTATCGGAACCGCCGAGGTCCGGCGGCACCGTCCCACCTACGCTAGGAGGCGCCTGGTGACCATTGCTGCCGCCTGCCCTCGTTGTCTCGGCCCGCTCCGCCCACCCGATCTGTGGAGCAGCCAGTACCGCTGCGACGAGCACGGGGAGGTGAGCCCGTACCGGACGGCCGTCTCCTCCCGCGAGCAGGCGTTGCACGCCCTGGCCACGTCCTCGACCGTGCCCGCGTGGCTGCCCGAACCCATGCCGGTGCACTGGTACGTCAGCGGAGTCGGCTGGGCCGGTGACGATCGCACCGGGCCGCGCGCCAGCGCGATCGCCCTCGCCGGCCCCTGCCCGCTGGGCGGCCCGGCGGAGATGATCCTCGTCGCCGAGGCGCCCGGGGTGGGTCTTGGCGCCCGGCTCGCGGGCATCACCGGCCTCGACCCGCAGGCGCTGCCGGGCGTGCCCGAGGCCAAGGTCGAGGCCGCCGGGCATCCCACCGCGATGTGGCCGCTGGCCGTCCCGCCGGACCGAGCCGCCTTCGTCGGGGAGGCCCGCGGGGTGTGGCTGTGGCTGGTGCTCTGGCCGACGGACGCGGCGCTGATCCTGCTGGAGCAGCTGGTACTGCGCGACGTGCGGGACGCCCCCGAGATCGGCGAACGGTCGTTTTTCGGCGCCGTCAGCGAGCATCTCACCGTCGCGCCGTTCACGATGGGGTGAGCCGGGTCGCCGTGGCCGTAGGCTGATCCGATCGGATCGGCCGGCGAAGGGAACAGGCGAGCGTGACGGAACCGTCCCCCCCGCCAGCACCCGCCTCGCCGGCCGCTGCTGTGCCGACGTCTGCTGTGCCGGCCGCTGCTGTGTCGACGTCTGCTGTGCGGGCCCCTGCCCCGCCGGTGCCCGTCTCGCCGATGCCCTCGACTCCGGCGGCCGTGGAGGTCGATCGGCGGCTGCTCACCGTGATCGTCAATCCGAGCGCGGGGCGCGGGCGGGCGCTGCGCCTGCTCGACGGCGTCCGCGCCGAGCTCGACCGGTGGTCCGCCGACGTGCGGGTCGCCCCCACCCGCGATCTCGCCCACGCCGGCCAGCTCGCCGCCGAGGCGACCGCGCAGGGCCGGGTGG
>NZ_JAMQQF010000927.1 GCF_023716945.1 Frankia sp. AiPs1
CCCATCCGGCACGCGCCGCGGCGGCTCCCACGTCCCAGGGTCCGGCCGGCGGGTCGTGGGACGCGGCCTCGGTGGCCGGCGGGATCGTTGCGGGTCCCCCGACCGGTGGATCCGGCTTCGGGCCACCCCAGGCAGGCGCCGGTCTCGGGGCACAGCCGGGAGCCGGCGGCGGCCCTGGGACCGGGCCGGGCGCCGGAGTCAGGCAGGGCGCCGGACCTGGACCGGGTGCTGGGCCGGGTGCCCGACCTGGGCCGGGTGCCGGAGCCAGACAAGGCGGCGGAGCCGGGCCTGGCGGCGGGCGGATTGACGCCGCTGGCCTGCGGATGCTGTGGGACGAGGTCCTCCTGCTCGCGGGCCGTCGCAGTCGCAAGACGCACGCGATCCTGAAGGACCATGCGACCGTCGCCGACGTGCGCGGTGACGAGGTGGTGCTCGCCTTCGCCAGCCCGACGATGGGACGGATGTTCGGCCAGGGCAACAACGCCGAAGTGTTCTGCACCGCGTTGGCGGAGAAGATCGGCGGGACCTGGCGGGTCAGCGTAGGGCCCGTGGGGGGCTCCGGTCCCGGCCGAGGAGGTGGCGTCCGGCCGGCCGGGGGCCCACCACCACCGCCCGGCGGTGGCTTCGGTGGCCAACCGGGGGCAGGGCCAGCATGGGCCGGTCCGGATCAGCGCTTCGGTGGCGGTGGGCCGGCCCCGGCGGCGGGCGGCCGAGACGAGACCGGCCCAGGGCAACCCGGCCCAGGGCAACCCGTGCCGGCGCACTGGCAGGGGCCGGGCGGCGGAGATTACCCGGGTCACCAGGACCATTCGGGGTATGCGTCCTCCGGTGAGGGACCTGGCGGCGTGGACGGCGGCGGCGGCCGTCCGCCCGTCCCGGCGGGCTGGGCACCCGGCCCGGGCGGTCCCGTGCCGCGCACCGACGATGGAGGCCCAAGTCGGGCGGGGGGCGCATACGGTCCCGCGGGCGGACCCGGGCGAGGCGGTGCCGACGACGACTGGCACGGCGGCGGGGGGGCGAGCGGGGATCGTCACCCGGGCCGTGGGGGCGACAGTCCCCGATTTCCCGAGCCCACCTCGCCAATCCACGATCACCTCGGGGACGGCGGCAGCGGTGCCCACTTCGGCGACCGCGGCCAGGGCTCCGGCGCCGCTCACGACATCGTCGGACAGCACGGGGCCGGTGCGAACGCTGCCGATCACAACAACGCCAACCAGAACGCCTTCGGCCGGAACAGCACCGCACAGAACAGCACCGGGCAGAACGGCGGCGGTCGGAACAGCAGCGGTCCGAACGGCGGCGGCCAGAGCGGTACCAGTCAGAACGGGCCTGGTTGGAACGGCGCCGGCCAAAGCGGCGCGGGCTGGAGCGGCGCGAGCCACCATGTCGCCGCGCAGGGCGCCGCAGGTCAGGGCGCCGCAGGTCGGGGCGCCGCAGGTCGGGGTGCCGG
>NZ_JAMQQF010000928.1 GCF_023716945.1 Frankia sp. AiPs1
GCCCCGGCGGGCCCGCCCGGTGCCGTCGCCGGCGCCGGTGGGCCTTCTCACCGACGATGGCGAGCGGGATGAGCGCCAGCAGCGCCGCCAGCGCGACGAGCAGTCCGACTGCGACCTGGCGGGCCTGGCGCCCGGCGCCGGTGTGCGGCTGGTCGAGCCGGGGGATCGCCGACAGCCTCGGCGGCGACGGCGCGACCGGCGGCGCGGGCATCGGCGCGCTGGCCATCCCGCCGGCCGCCGCGCTGGCCGTGTCGGGCGGCTCGGAGTGGGCGAGCCGGCTGGTGTCCGTCGGTTCGAACGGGACCCAGCCGATGCCGGCCAGATACACCTCCGGCCAGGCGTGCGCCCGCGCCTGGCCGAGGGTGAACACGCCGCGGCCGCCGGCCGTGTCGGGACCCAGCAGATAGCCGACGGCAATCCGGGAGGGGAAGCCCCTGATTCGGGCGAGCAGCGCGAACGCGGTGGCGTGCTGCTCGGCGTAGCCGTGCCGCTCCCGTTGATCGGTGCTGGTCAGCAGGCGGGTCAGTGAGCCGTAGGAGGGCCCGGGGCGACCGGCGAGGTCGTAGGGGAACGTCGCCGGGTCGCGCAGGAACCGTTGCAGCGCGGTCAGCTCGGCGTAGGGGGTGCGGGCCCCGGCCGTCGCCCGGGCGGCGACGCCGACCAGGGCCGGCGGCAACCCCGGCGGGACGGTCAGACAGGGGGCGAGGTCCGGTCCGGAGCCGGGAACCGCGTCGGCGAGCTGGCGGGCTCCGGGCGGGGACGGTTGCGGCGAGCTGGTATTCGTAGGGGCCCGTCGCCGCGGCGCGCACCAGGGTGCCGGTCCGCGGGTCGAACGCCGCCGGCACGCCGGACAGCCGCAGCGGCCGCCCGACCACGGGTACCAGCGGGGTGTCCAGGTGTTCGATCGTCACGTGCGCGCGCACCGTTACCGTCGGCCCGCCGTCGACCAGGCCGCCACCGCCACCGCCACCGCCACCGCCACTGCCGTCGCCGTCGCCGTCGTCTGGCAGCGTCGCGCCCACCGGTAGATCGGCCCCTGTCGCCAGCCACAGCACCAGGACCGGCACGACCAGCAACGACGCGGCCGGGTCGGCCGGCAACCCGGCCGTGAGCAGGTTCGACCAACCGCGACGCAGGCCGCCCACGCTCGCGGAGAGGCCACCCACGGCCCTTCCGTCCACCCATCCGAACACGACGACGATCAGATACCCGGCGAGACCCGCGAGCCCGAGGCCGGCCAGCAGATCGAGGCGGCGGGTCCGGCGCCCGGCCGCGGCGATCAGCGCCGCCGCCAGCACGGCCCCGGCCAGCGGTGCCCACGCACTGGAGCCGCTGAACAGCCCACCGAACGCCCAGGCGACGGCCAGCGCCCCGACCAGCAGCGACCCTGCCTCGGCCACCCGATCCAGGGGTAGCCGCCATGCGCGGCGGCGTCCCGGGG
>NZ_JAMQQF010000929.1 GCF_023716945.1 Frankia sp. AiPs1
GGGTGTGTTTTTTTTTTTTTTGCGGGGGGGGGGGGGGGGGGGGGGGGGGGGGGGGGGGGGCCCGCGGGGGGGGGGGGGGGCCGGGGCCCCCCCCGCGCTGCGGACCGGCGCCTGGCGGCCTGACCCGGACGAGACCGACGCGGCTGTGACCATCCTGCACCGGATGGATCTTGCCCGCCGCAACCCCGACATCCCCCTGCGGCGCATCGTCCACCGCGCGCTGGACGAGACGTACCCGCAGCTCACCGTCTGGCGGGCCCGCCCGATGTACCTGTACGCGGCGGTGAAGACCGTCCAGTTGCTCGCCGCGGGCCCGCCGACCGGCGCGCACGCCGCGGCCGCGCAGGCCGCCTGGGAACGTCTCGGTGACCTGCTCCATGCTGTGATCGCCGCCGTCCAGGCCGGGCCTTAGGCGGTGAGGCGAATCGAGTCGTGATCGTTCGCGGGTCCCGCGGGTCCCGCGGGTAGCAGCGGGCCGATGTGTGGGAGAGCGCCCACATGAGTCCTTGGGCGTGGTTCGGCGCCGGTCTTCTCTCTACCAACGGACCCGGGAAGCACCGCTACCTCGCCATTCCGGCAGTCGGTTGACGGCCAATTGCCGGCCTCATAGCGTGTGATCGGCGTCACCCAACGAGGCGGGGAGGTCGGTCGGGTGCGGGAGCGCGTGGCGATCGTGACGGGCGGCGGGGGCGGCATCGGCGCGGAGGTGTCGGTGGAGCTCGCCCGGCGCGGCGCCACCGTCGTCGTGCTGGACAGCGGCGACGGCCTGCGCGGCGAGCCGCTGGGGGAGCGCAGCGCCGAGCGGACCGTCCGGCGCATCGAGGCGGCGGGCGGCCGTGCCGTCGCCGCGCCGATCTCCGTCACCGACCCCGACGCCGTGCGCGGGCTCGTCGAGGAGACCGTCGCCCGGTTCGGCTCGTTGGACATTGTCGTCAACGCGGCCGGGATCGTGCGCTTCCCCCGCATCGCCGACGCCGCCGCTGACGACTGGGCGGCGCTGCTCAGCGTGCACCTCGACGGGTATCTCAACATGCTGGCCGCCGCGCTGCCGCGGATGACGGCCGCCGGGTACGGCCGGATCGTGGGCGTCACCTCCGGCGTCGGGCTGGCGCGGACCTCGGTCGACGGCCCGGCCTACGGCAGCGCCAAGCGGGCCGTCGCCGCCCTGACCTGGCAGCTCGGCCCGGTCCTGCCCGCGGGGGTGGCGGTGAACGCGCTCTCGCCCATCGCCGCAACCCGGATGGTGACCGAGGGCCTCGTCGCCGCCGGCGCCGATCCGCGCGGCCTCGACCTGTCCGCGATGCCGCAGCCGGCGCACATGGCTCCCGCCGCCGCCCGGTTGGCGAGCGAGGAGTTCGGCTGGTGCCGCGGGCGGGTGCTGTTCTCCGCCGGTTCGGAACTGTCCCTGATCGCGCCGCCGCGGCTGGTCGAGGCGGTGGC
>NZ_JAMQQF010000092.1 GCF_023716945.1 Frankia sp. AiPs1
CTCCCCGCCGGGCCGAAGCCGGTGCGACCGGCCGCGCGGCGCAGGCCGATTCCGGCGCCGCCGGTGGCGCCGACGCCGCTGGGCACCTGGTCGACCCGCTCGACGACGTGGTCGACCAACCCGTAGTCACGGGCCTCCTCGGCGGTGAACCACCGGTCTCGGTCGGAGTCGGCCTCGATCTGCTCCACGGTCTGCCCGCTGTGGAAGGCGATGCGCTGCTGCAGCGTCCGCTTCGTGTACAGCATCTGCTCGGCCTGGATGGAGATGTCCGCGGCCGTGCCGCCGATGCCGCCGTGCGGCTGGTGCATCATGATCCGCGCGTGCGGGAGGGCATACCGCTTGCCCGCGGCGCCGGCGCAGAGCAGGAACTGGCCCATGGAGCCGGCGAAGCCGAGCGCGACGGTGGCCACGTCGTTGCCGACGTACTGCATCGTGTCGTAGATCGCCATGCCGGCGCTCACCGAACCGCCCGGCGAGTTGATGTAGAGGTGGATGTCGGAGGTCGGGTCCTCCGCGGCGAGCAGCAGCAGCTTCGCGCTGATCGCGTTGGCGACGGCGTCCTCGACCACTGCGCCGAGGAAGACGATGCGGTTCTCCAGCAGCCGGCCGAACACCTGGTCGTCGGCGGTGCCGGCGCCGGCGGCCTGGGCGACCGGGCTTCGCGGCCGGCTGATGCCGGGCCCCGCGTGCGCCGTCGGAATCTCGATCATGGGACGTTCCTCCCGCCGGCCGGGTCGGGACTCGTCGCGCACGACGAGGGGCCGGCCCTTCCAGAGTCACCGGAAAAGCCGCCACCGGACCGGCGGTCTGCCCGCGGCAGATCTGCCCAGGGCAGACAGGCCGCGGCGCCGATCCCCATCCCCACCGCAGCCGGCGCGCCGCACGCCCCGCGCGCCAGCGTCCCCGCGCGTCAGCGGTCGTCGCACGTCAGCGGTCGTCGCCGCCGAGCGGGTCGTCGAGGAAGTCGAGGAACGAGTCGTCCAGGTCCGGCCGACCGCCGGTGAGCCCCGAGGCCGGACCGACGCGGTCGGGCCCGTCCGCGTCGGGGTCGGTCCGCAACGACCGGGCCGTGTCGTCCCGCAGTCCGATCATGAAATCCTCGGCGAGGCGGACCTGCTCCTGCAGCGAGGCGAGCTTCTCCTCGGCCAGGCTGACCCAGGTCTGCAGCCGGTCGTGCAGCTCGGCGCGAAGCTGAGCAGACAGCCCCGGCTGCACTATCCGCTCACGCAGAGTGAGCAACGACCGCATCTCCTCCACCGTGAAACCCAGCGGCTTCATCTTCTTGATCAGAAAGAATCGATCGAGGGCATCGTCGTCATAGAGCGGAATTCCGCCCTCCGAGCGGCCCACGGCGACAAGAAGCCCGGCCTCCTCGTAGAACCTCGCGGTACGCAGGGACAAGGTCACCAGGGTGGCGACGTCACCGATCTCGTAGCGCCCGTCGCGGGCGTCGGCGGAAGACCTGGCGCTGCTGGTTGTGGACAATTCAACCCTTATCAGGTGAGCTTGGCGGCTGGTGTTCAGATATCTAGCGTCTACGCGTGGGCAATCCGCGGCTACACACAAGCGGTAAAGATCTGGTAATCCCTGACCGACCGCGCGTCCCCCGCGGATCCGGCTCCCCGAGGCCCCCACCCGTGGCCCTCCCCACCGAGACCGGAGCGGGACCAGGGCGAGCGGCGGCGAACTCTGCGACCCCGCCGGAGCCTTGGGCCGAGCGGGAGCGCCGGAGCCTGTCGGCTCACCCCCCGTAGCCGGCAGGCCCGCCGGGCCGATGTGCCCCACCGAGCTACCGTAGCCGGTGACCTGGCACGACACACCCAGGCGCAGCCGCCGGCCGCGGCGACGCCTAACGCTGGGTCAGACAGATCGATCGGCGTCGCCGTGCAGGCCGATGACGAAGTCCTCGGCGACGCCGGCCTGCTGGCGCAGGGTGGCGAGCTTCTCCTCGGCCAGCACGACCCAGGTGCGCAGCAACTCGCGCAGCTCGGCCCGACGGACGTCGGAGATCTGCTGGTCGGACAGCTCGTCGCGAACCGACAGCAGCGAGCGCATCTCCTCGAGGGTGAAGCCGAGAGATTTCATCTTCTTGATGACCAACAGCCGGTCGACGGCCTCGTCGCCGTAAAGGCGAAATCCGCCGGGGGTGCGGCCGGCGGTCGTGAGCAGCCCAGCCTCCTCGTAGTACCGGACCGTGCGCAACGAGAGCCCGACCCGCTCGGCCACCTCACCTATCTGATACGTGGTTCCGCGGGCCGCACGGAGCGCGGATGGATCGCGACGCGTCGTGGACAAGGTGACCCTCACGTTAGTGGCTCGACGCCGGGAGCAAGGCTGATAACACACGACTCTACGACGTTCCGGACAGCGGGCCGATACGGGTCGCTTCGGCCCACCGTGCGCCCCGGACGATCGTCCGGCCCGGGGCAGGAGACGTCCCCGGCTGCGCCGCCGGCCGGGCGGGCGGCTGTCCGCGGATCCCACCGCGACCGCCGTCACCTGCGCGACCTGCGCACATCGGTCGACGCGGGGATCGCGAACGGGCAATCTCTTTCTCGGGGCCAAGCTCTGCGGCGGGGCAAAATCTGCGGCGGAGCCGAGCCCTGCGGCAAGGACGAGTTCCGCGGCAGGGCTAACCCCGGACGCCGCCCGTCTCGGGCACCATCATCGGCAGGATCCGGCCGCCGGGCCGGCGGAGCAGGGAGAGCGTTGTGCTGACCAGGATCGACCATGTCGGGATCGCAGTGGTGTCACTGGCCGAGGCGATTCCGCGCTACGAGGAGGCGTTCGGCCTCAAGGTCGTGCACCAGGAGGACAACGACCGTCAGGGCGTGCGCGAGGCGATGCTGCTGGTGCACAGCGGCGAGGCCGGCAACTCCTACGTCCAGCTCCTCGAGCCGCTACGCGAGGACAGCCCGGTAGGAAAGTTCCTGGCCAAGCGGGGCCCCGGCATCCATCACATCGCCTACGGCGTCGCCGACATCGACAGCGCCCTGGCCGCGCTGACCACCACCGGCTTCGACCTGGTCAACAAGACTCCGGTGCACGGCACGGCCGGCAGCCGGATCGCCTTCGTCCACCCCAAGGGGCTCGGCGGGGTACTCACCGAGCTGGTCGAGGCCGCCGAGGGCCACTGAGCCGAACGGGCGCCGGGAGCGGGGCCGGCGCCGCCGTGCGGCTGGAGTAGCCGCTTCCTCGTTTCCGTCCTTGGTTTCCGTCCTTGGATTCCGTCCTTGCCCTTCCAGAGGGGTTCCGGTCTGATTCGTCCCTCCGGAAGGGCAAGGTGGCCGGGGCCGGTGGGTGGCCCGCGGTACCGGAGAACGGTCAGCGGCGGCCCGCCGCGGCGGCGGAGGCGGCGCTCGGGATCGGGTCGAGCGGCGTCACCGAGGAGCCGTTCCACTGGTAGCGGACGGTTGCTCCGCCGGCGGTCGGGCAGCACATCGGATCACCCGGCCTGTAGAGGTCATACTGCAGGGCCACCACCCGGTCGGTGGACCAGATCCAGCGGATCGTCGCGCTCGCCTGCTGCGAGTCGTTGCCGACGAATGCCCCGCGGTGGAAGAAGAACGCCCGCTGCGGGTGCCCGTCCACGGAGGTCGAGCGCAACCCGACGATCACGCTGAGATCGCTTTTCTGGTCGAAGCCGCCCAGCGAGATCGGCGTGTATCCGGCGGCGCGCACGACCGACGACGCCTTCGCGACGCTGAGCGCGGGTGCTCCCACCGCACTTGGCGCGGCTGAGGCACTGCCGGCGAGTCCGCTTACCAGTACGAGTGCGCCGATCATGGCCGAAATGGCAAGTCCGCGACGTAGAGTCATGAGAACCCCCAGGTTCCGTGTTGACCCGACCACGCTAGATGCCCTCTTCGGCGGCCGCCGCCCCGGCAGGGGCTATGCGGCGTATGTCGCCCGGTTCGACCGCAATCGCCCTTGGTTCAGTGGCCGCCGCGGGCCGACGGGCCGCGGCCGTGGCGGCGGCGGGCGGCCCAGTTGACCGCGGCGAGCAGCCCTGGCGGGCGCTGGAAGGTGGTCAGCGTCGTGCCGGGCAACGGCAGGCGCAGCGTGGCCACCGAGCGCGGGCGGGCGAACTCGCGCAGCCCCTCGGCGCCGTGGACCCGACCGAAACCGCTCTCGCCGCTGCCGCCGAAGGGCAGGGCGGGGATCCCGGCGAAGGAGAGCACGGCGTTGACGGACACCATGCCGGCGTCGAGGCGGCGGGCGATCTCGTCGCCGCGGCGGCGGGAGAACACGCTCGCCCCCAGGGCGTACGGGGTGCCGTTGGCCAGGGCGACGGCCTCGTCGACGTCGGCGACGGTGCGGACGGTGACGACCGGACCGAAGGTCTCCTCCTGCACGGCGGGGCTGTCCTCGGGGACGTCGACGAGGACGATCGGGGAGATGAACGTCTCGCCCACCGCGTCGACGCCGCCGAGCAGGGCCGTCGCGCCACGGGCCAGCGCATCGGAGACGTGGCGGCGCACGACGGCGGCCTGGCCGGGCATCGTCATCGGGCCGTAGGAGGCGTCGGCACCGCCACCCGGGCGCACCGCGGTCAGGGCCCGGCGGACCTCGGCGAGAAACTGCTCGGCGACGGCCGCGGTGACATAGATCCGTTCGACGCCGGCGCAGGTCTGCCCGGCGTTCGCCATCGCCCCCCAGACGGCCGCCCGGGCGGCGGCGACCACGTCGGCGTCGTCGGCGACGATGCACGGATCCTTGCCGCCGCACTCGATGGTGACCGGGGTCAGCGACCGCGCGCAGGTTGCCATGACCGTGCGGCCGCTGGCCGCCGAACCGGTGAAAGCGATCTTGTCGACGCCTGCGGCGCAGAGCGCGGCGCCGGTGTCGGCGAACCCCGTGACCACGCCCAGCACTCCGGCGGGGGCGGCCGGGTTCGCGGCGGCGAAGGACTGCGCCAGCCGACTGCCCAGCGCCGGGGTGTACTCGCTGGGCTTGAACACCACCGGGTTGCCGGCGGCGAGGGCGTAGGCGATCGAGCCGACCGGGGTCAGCAGCGGATAGTTCCACGGGCCGATCACCCCGACGACTCCGAGCGGGCGGTATTCCACCCGGGCGGTGTAGTTGGCCAGGAACGGGCCGGGCAGGACCCGACGCGTCCGCAGCACCCGCCCGGCGTGGCGGGCCGCCCAGCGGATGTGCTCCAAGGTGAGCAGTAGTTCTATGTGGGCGTCGGCGGCGGTCTTGCCGTTCTCCGCGTGCAGGAGCTCGACCAGCTCCCGGTCGTGGCGAGCGAGGTGAGCCGCCCAGCGCAGCAGGTGATCGCGGCGCCCGGCGGCGCCGAGACCGGCCCACCAGGGCGCGGCGGCGCGGGCCGCGGCCACCGCGGCCGAGACCTGCCGCGGGGAGCACACCGGGAAGTCGCCGACGACCGCGCCGGTGACCGGGTTCGTGGAGGCGAACGTCGACTCGGGCGGGCCGTCCGGCTCGGCGGCGCCACCAGCCGCGGCGCCATCAACCCCGGCGTCTGGGGACACGCCGGTGCCCGCGCCGGCGAGCAGTGTCGGGGCGTCGTTCGCCGCCGGCTGGTCGGGCACATCGGGCACCTTCGCCGCCTTCGCCGCGGACCCGGCCCCCTCACCCGGCGAGGTCGACACAGACTGTCGCACCGCATGCCTCTCGGTGATCGTGACGGACCTGCCCTGCTGCGAAACCCGTCCGGGCCAAGGATAGGTCGCTCGCGGACCGAGGTCGACTACAGGAAGGAGTCCCGGTAGGCGGTGAACCACTCCCGCTGGGCCCGCTGGTCGGCCGTCTCGTCCCCGTAGACGTTGTCGAACATGGTCACCGGGGCCGGCGGGTCCATGGCGAGGCAGGCGCGGCGCAGGTCGGCGGCGGCGTCGTCGGCGTGCTCGCGGACCTCGTCGAACCAGTCGGCGGCCACGTCGACGGCCAGCAGCCGCCGTAGTCGCTCGATGGGGTCCCGCGCGCGCCAGACGGCGAGCTCCTCGGCCGGCTGGTAACGGGTCGCGTCGTCCGACGTGGTGTGGGGTGCCATCCGGTAGGTGTTGGCCTCGATGAGTACCGGGCCGCTGCCGCCGCGGGCGTGCTCGAGCGCCCAGGTCGTGACGGCGTGCATGGCGAGCACGTCGTTACCGTCGACGCGCACGCCGGGGAAGCCGAACCCGTCGGCGCGCCGGGCGAGCTGCATCGTCGACTGCCGCCGGGACGGGGTGGAGATCGCCCACTGGTTGTTCTGGCAGAGGAACACCACCGGGGCGCCGAAGCTCGCCGCCCACACGAACGCCTCGTTGGCGTCGCCCTGGCTCATCGCGCCGTCACCGAGGTAGACCAGCACGGCACCGTCGCGGTCCGGGTCGCCGCTGCCGACCGTGCCGTCGAGCACCATGCCCATGCCGTAGCCGACGGCATGCAGGGTCTGCGACGCGAGGACGATCGTGTAGTTGGCCATGTTGTGCTCCGCGGTGTCCCAGCCGTCGTGGCTCACCCCGCGCAGCAGACGGATGACCTCGGCGGCCGGCACCCCCCGGTGCCAGGCGACGGCGTGCTCGCGGTAGCTGGGAAAAATGAAGTCGCGCGGCCGGACTGCCGCCGCGGAACCGACCTGCGCCGCTTCCTGCCCGCGCAGTGGAATCCAGAGCACCAGCTCACCCTGGCGCTGCAGGGCCGTGGCCTCCTCGTCCAGGCGGCGTGCCAGCACCATCGAGGAGTAGAACTCCCGGCACAGGTCGTGGTCGGCGAGGACGGCGAAGCGTGGGTCGGTGACCCGGGTGCCGTCCGGCGCGAGCAGCCGCACGCCGGAGTCGGCCGGCTCCTGCGGTGGCGTCGGCGCCGCCGGGGGCGCGGCGACGGCCGGAGCCGGTTCCGTTGGCCGGGCCGACCGCGCCGGCCGCTCCGCGATCAGCCCCGGCCCGCGTACGACATTCATACCGAGTACCTCTCCCCCAGCGGAAGATCGCAGGACGTCCTACGATCGGAAACCATCGAAAAAAGACCGGTATACCGGTAAGAGAGTACGCGGTCCGGGTTCGACGAGAACGTCGGATCCCCTTACTTCATTCACGCCGTACTCCTACCCAGCCGGCCGCCCGAGATTCCGAGGACGTCCTACGATCGGAAACCATCGAGAGAAAACGGTCACGGTTGTGAACGCGCCCGAAACTCGACTGGCCGTTGCGGCGCCCGTAGGTAAGGAGAACATTTCAGCCGCAGCCTTCCAGCGTCGCCCGCCGGCGATCCACCAAGGGCCGTCCGACCGACCAGAAAGGGGCCACCGATCGACCCGATCGGTACGCCGGGCCGGAACGACGGACGCCCAAAGCGGGGCGGTCGCCGGCCCGCACCGGCGCACAATGGCGCCATGGCTGGTATGGCGGGACGTGTCCGGGTGGTGTTGGAACGGTCCGGCGGGCTGCTGGGACGCCCGGTCCGGCGGGGGCTCGACAGCGCCGATCTGCCCGAACCGGAGGCCGCCCGGCTTCGCGAGCTCGTGCGCGTAGCGGTCTCGTCGGGCGGCGCACCAGCCCGCCGGGCCGGCGATGCCGGCGAGGCAGGAGGAGCAGGAGGAGCAGGACGGGCCGCGCCGCGGAGCGGGCAGGGAGGGGGCGGGCAGGGCGGGGGCGGGCAGGGCGGGGGCGCGGATCGCTTTGTCTACACCCTGGAGATCGACTACATCCCCGAGGCCGACCACCCCGCCGAGGTCGACGACGCCACCGAGGCCAGTGACGCCACCGCGGCCGACCACACCCCCGCGGCCGACCGCACCACGCGGGTCGACCAGCAGGGCGGACGCGCCGTGCGAACCTTCACCGTGCGAACCTTCTCCGAGCCGGTCCCCGCGGACCTGCGCCCGCTCCTGGCCCTGCTGCGGGCCGCCCCCCTGCTACCGGCCGGCGGCCGCGACACACCGCGCTGACCCGCCGATTGCCGGCGCGCCGATTGCCGACCCGCCGACCCCACCGGACGGACCGCCGACCTGGGGACGGAAAATCATTCGCCGGGCGGCCGTGAGCCGGGCATCCTGAACAGGCGGAGCGGTACGGCTCCGAGTAGGACTTCCCGATCGATCCGGGGCCTTTGTTACAGGCGGCGGTAAGGGTCCGGCGGGACTGGCATGAATGCACCGAGCCGGAGATGCCGTGGCCGGTTCAGTCCACCCGCCGGATTTTCCGCCGCTGCCGGTGGCGGGCGGGACGGAGAATGGGCCGTCGGGTGGCCCTGATCCGGGCCGCCCGACGGAACCAAGAATGACCGGGATGAATGCGTTCGATCGGCCAGCAGTGAACAGCAGGGACCCACCCCCGCCGAAAGGAGTAACCATCCGATGAGCCCCGTCGCGACGCTCGGCGCAGCGGCGCATCCGATCTGGCTGTGGACCCGGCCCGAGGAGATCGAAAGCGCCGCACTGGACCAGCTTCGTAATGTCGCATCCCTGCCCTACATCCATCACCACGTCGCGGTGATGCCCGACGTGCACCTCGGCTACGGCGCGACGGTCGGCTCCGTCATCGCTCTGCGCGACGCCGTCTCCCCCGCCGCCGTCGGCGTCGACATCGGCTGCGGGATGGCCGCGGCGCGGACCAACCTCACCGCAGCCGACCTGCCCGACGACCTCGGTCCGCTGCGGGCCGTGCTGGAGGCGGCCGTCCCGGTGGGGATGACCAGCCACCGGGAGCCGACCGCGCGGGCCCGGCGCCAGGACGACCTGTGGAACGCGTTCGGCGCACTGCATCCCCGCGTGGCCGGGCGGCTGGCGAGGGCCATGAACCAGCTCGGCACCCTTGGCTCGGGCAACCATTTCCTCGAGGTGTGCCTGGACACCGACGACGCAGTCTGGATCATGCTGCACTCCGGTTCGCGCAACGTCGGCAAGGAGCTCGCCGAGGGCCACATCCGCGTCGCCAAGCAGCTCGAGCACAACGCCGGCCTGGCCGACCGCGACCTCGCCGTGTTCCTGGCCGGCACCCCCGAGATGGCCGCCTACCGCCACGACCTGGACTGGGCGCAGACGTACGCCCGGCGCAACCGGGACCTGATGCTCGCCGCCGCCGTCGAGGCGCTGCGCGGGCCGCTGCCCGGGCTGCGGGTGCCCACCCCACCGGCCGACGGCCCGCACGCCGGCGACCGCGACTTCGCCCTCGTGAACTGCCACCACAACTACGTCGCCGAGGAGCACCACTTCGGCGCCGACGTGCTCGTCACCCGCAAGGGCGCCATCTCCGCCCGGGAAGGAGAATACGGAATCATCCCGGGCTCGATGGGAACCCGGTCCTACCTGGTCCGCGGACGGGGAAACCCCGACTCGTTCCATTCCGCCAGCCACGGCGCCGGGCGCACGATGAGCCGCAATCGGGCGCGGCGGACGTTCACCGTCGACGACCTCGCCGCCCAGACCCGCGGGGTGGAATGCCGCAAGGACGCCGGCGTCCTCGACGAGATCCCCTCGGCCTACAAGGACATCGACACCGTCCTGGCCCGCCAGAGCGACCTCGTCGAGATCGTCGCCCAGTTGCACGCCGTGCTCTGTGTGAAGGGCTGACCTTCACACCGCGCGGATGGGGGTCGTCGCATCGAACGGCGGCCCCCACGGCCTCGCCTCGGCGAGGCGCAGTCCTGCGCAGGCCCCCTCAGACGTAGGCCTCGTCGACGTAGCACCAACGCCAGTCCTCACCCGGTTCGAACGAGCGGACGATCGGATGGTCGTGCCCGGCGGCGTGGGCGCTGGCGTGCCGCGCCGGCGAGGAGTCACAGCAGCCGACGTTGCCGCAGGTCAGGCAGAGTCGCAGATGCACCCAGCGGCCGCCGGTGCGCAGGCACTCGCCGCATCCCTGCGGCGTCGCCGGCTCGACGTCCCGGATCGCCGACAGGTGAGGGTCCGCAATGGTGGTCATCGGCCGCTCCGATCATCGTCTGGCCGGCCCGCACGGGGGTGCGCGCCGAAGTCGACTATGCCCGGCCGGCGGCCCCGGCACGTCCCAACCCGGGCGGGCGGCATGCCCAGGGCGGGCGGCATGCCCAGGGCGGATGCCGACTGGCCCGGCGTCGCGGGCCGCACCCGTCGTACTCGCCGACCGGACGGGCCAGGGCGCTCACCGCGCGGTGGCCTCGTCGGCAAGGTCCAGGATCGGTGCGAGCGCGCCCTCGTGGCGCAGCAGGAACTCCTTGCGGGCCAGCCCGGCGGCGAAGCCGCGCAGCGTGCCGTCCGCGCCGATCACCCGGTGGCATGGTCGTACCAGCAGCAGCGGATTCGCCCCCACTGCCGTGCCGACCGCGCGCACCTCCCCGCTCCCGGCTCCGATACGGGCGGCCAGTTGACCATAGGTGATCGTCGTTCCGTAGGGGATCTCCTCCAACGCCCGCCAGACCCGCTCCTGGAAGCCGGTGCCGCCGGTCCGCAGGGCGAGGGTGAACGCGCGTCGGTCGCCGGCGAAGTACTCCTCGATCTCGCCGGCGGCGGCAGCGAGTTCGGGGGCGCGACGCCAGTGCGGCGCGGGTACCGTTGCGCCACGCTGCCCCGGCATGGACAGCGAGGTCAGGACGAACCCGCCGGGCGCCTGGTCCGTCGCGGCCCCCACCAGGAGCAGCTCGCCCACCGGGCTCGCCAACGTCGTGTAGAGCATCACCGCTCCCCTTCCGATCCGGTCCCGCCGATCGGGACTCCTTCGCCCCTCAGGACTGCTTTGCCCCTCGGGACTGCTGCGCTCCCGGGACTGCTGCGCCCCCCGGGACTGCTTCGACGTGTGTGGTCAACTCGGACCAGGTACCGGGTCCGCAGCCGGAATCCGCCGCGCGCCGGCCCGGGCGGGCACAACTGGTGCGCTGACCCGCGTGGGCAGCCTGGGTGGAGCGCCGCGGGTGGCAGCGGCAGCCCACACGTGGTGCGCCGCGTAGCTGCGCCATGGCGCCCAGGCGGCCGCGCGCCCCAGGTCGACATCGCCACGGCGATCCGCGGCGCGCAGGGCCGCATCTCCCGGTGGGAGCACATCCGGGTCGCCGAGGGCGCGCATCCGGAGGTACCCCGCCGTCCAGGGCCCGATGCCGCGCAGCGCCAGCAGCGTCCGTTGGGCCTCGTCGCGGTCCACACCCGCGTCGAGCACCACGAAGCCGTCTTCGAGCGCGCCTGCAAGCGTCCGCACGGCGTCCCGTCGCGCCGCCGGCATCCCCAGCTCCGCCAGACCGGCCGAAGCGAGCGTGCCGACGCGGGGGAACAGCAGGGTCAGGCCGCCACTCGGGGTGGGCAGCGGATCGCCGTACGCCGCCAGCAGCGCCGCGCCGAGGCGCCGTCCGGCGGCCACCGACACCTGCTGGCCCAGCACGGCCCGCACGGCAAGCTCATGCGGGTCGGCGGCGCCGGGGGCGCGCAGTCCGGGTAGGCGACCCACCTGGGCGGCCAGGGCGGGATCGCCGGCCAGCCGGTCGGCGACGGCGAGCGGATCGGCGTCGAGGTCGAACAGTCGCCGGATCCGGCTGACGGCGCTGCCGAGGTCCCGCAGATCGCTCAGGATCAGCCGGCAGTCCAGCCAGCCGGCGTCGTCACCGGTCGGGCGCTCCGCCACCGCTGCGATGCCGTGGCCGTGGGCCAGGCGCAGGGTGCGCCGGTAGGTGCGCCGTCCTCGCTCGCCCACGACCTCCTCCGCCCCGGGCAGGGCCCGCACCGCCAGGTAGTCGAACAGGTGACCCGCCTCGTAGGGTCGGCGGTAGCCCAACCGGAGGGTGAGACCACCCTCGTCGGGTCGGCCGCCCGGACCCACCCGATCGTGGCCGCTCGGGGCGGGCCGAGCCGTCCGCCGTGCCCGTGGACCGCGCAGCTCCAGGGGCGTCGCCGCGTAGACCGTTCGGATGGTGTCGTTGAACTGGCGGACGCTCGCGAAACCGGCGGCGAAAGCCACCTCGGTGGCGGGCAGCGCGGTGGTCTGCAGCAGCAGCCGCGCGGTGTGCGCGCGCCGTGCTCGGGCCAGGGCGAGCGGCCCGGCGCCCACCTCGGCGGTGAGATGCCGGTGGAGCTGGCGCGCGCTGTAGCCCAACCGGGCGGCGAGGCCGGCCACGCCTTCCCGATCGACGACACCGTCGCCGATCAGGCGCATCGCCCGGCCGACCACGTCCGCGCGGAGGTCCCACTCGGCCGAGCCGGGCACCGCGTCCGGGCGGCATCGCCGGCATGCTCGGAAGCCGGCACCGTGCGCCGCCGCGGCCGTCGGGAAGAACCGGACGTTCGTCCGCTTCGGCGTCCCCGCCGGGCAGCTTGGCCGGCAGTAGATGCCCGTGGTGGTCACGGCGAAGTAGAAGGTGCCGTCGAATCGGGCATCCCGGCTGGCCACCGCCTCGTAGCAACCCTCGTCCGTCCTCGCGCCCCCACTCCTCATGCCCCCACTCTCGGCGCGACCGCCTCCGCATGCTGGCGGGAATCGGACCTCGTGCCCGCGCGCCGGCTCGGCGACGTCAGGCGAGCGGCTTGCGCAGGACGATGAAGTAGAGGTCGGGCCGCAGCGGCCGACCGAACCGCTCGTCGGCGTACGGAAACGGTCGGGTGGCGGTGGTCGGGAGGTATCCCTTGCCGCGGTACCAGTCGATGAGCTCGCTGCGCTGGGCGATGACCTGCATCTCCATCCACGACGCCGACCATGCGGTGACGGCGTGCCGCTCGGCGAGCCGCAGCAGCGCCCCGCCCACTCCGGCCCCCTGCCGGGTGGGGCTGACGGCGAACATGCCGAAGTAGGCCCCCGTCACCGCGGTGATCCCCGCCGCGGTGGGCTCCCCGGCCTCGCCCGGCTGGGCTACCAGCTCCCCCGCCCGGACCACGCCGGCTCCCTCCTGCGTCGGCGGCTCGATCCGACGCTCCACGTGGCAGCAGCCCACGAGCAGCCCCGAGGGCTCCTGCGCGAGCAGGACCGTCCCGTGCGGGGCGGTCAGGGCGGTCCGCACCTCCTCGACATCCGTGCGCTGGCCCCCGACCAGGTCCGCCTCGGTGGTCCACCCCGCCCGGCTGGGCTCCCCGCGGTAGGCGGATTCGACGAGCGCGACGATCGCCGCCGCCTCGGCGGCGCTTTCGGTGGCATGGCGAAACGCCACGTTCGCGGGCTGGGGACGGGAGACCGATCGCATCTGCCCATCCTCACAGCTCAGCGGGCGAATCCCCCGACAGGGCCAGGGACGGCACAGTCCGTGAGGGCCCGGGGGTTCGTTCGCCGCCGGTGACGGCGACGGCCAGCCGGGGCAGCAGCGTCCCGAGGGGAGCGTCGACACGGACCGTCGCCCGGCTGTCCCCGCGGGTGAGCCCCTGGTTGACGATCGCGACCGGAATGTCGAGCTCGGCCGCCCGCAGAACGAAGCGATACCCGGACATCACAGTCAGCGACGAGCCCAGGATGAGTACCGTACGCGCGCTCTCGACCAGATCGAACGCCTGCGCCACCCGGGGTCGCGGCACCGTCGCGCCGAAGAACACCACGTCCGGTTCCAGCCGCTCACCGCCGCAGCCCCGGCAGCCGACCATGACGAAGCGGGCGACCGCCTCCGCCGACAGGGTGACGTCACCGTCCGGATTGGTGGGGGCGCCGGAGATGCGGAAGCCCGGGTTCGCCGCGCTCAGCCGCTCGTCGAGGTCGAGACGCGGACTCACCTGCCCGCAGTCGCCACACACCACGCGGGAGAGGCTTCCATGCAGATCGATGACCTGACGGGAGCCGGCGCGCTGGTGCAACTCATCGACGTTCTGGGTGATGATGCCGGTGACCAGCCCCGCCTGCTCCAGGTGGGCCACCGCGCGGTGGCCGGCGTTGGGCTCGGCCCGGGCGACCTGTCGCCAGCCGGCATGACTGCGCGCCCAGTAGCGGTGACGAGCCCCCGGTTCCTTGGTGAACTGCTGGTAGGTCATCGGGGTGTGGCGGCGCAGTGCCCCGTTCGGGCCCCGATAGTCCGGGATGCCGGAATCGGTCGAGATCCCCGCCCCGCTCACCACGGCAACGCCGCCTGCCGCGACGAGGCCGCACAGCCGGTCGAACGCCGCGCCGTCATTGGTCGTCTTTGCTGCCACAGCTCCCATGCTGCCCGATCGCGCGGCCGCGGACCCGTCCGAGCCGACTGGTGACCTCCGAGCACGGGTCGTACCGTTGCGCCGGGTAGACCAGTACCGAGGTGATGACCGATGAACAAGCAGGTCAGAAGCGCCAGCACACCGCCGCGCCGGCGGCGGGACGCTCCCAGCCCCGCCGTGGCGTCCCCCGATCGGCGCACGCCGCGCGTCGCCGATGCGGGCGACGATGCAGCCCTGACGGGAGCTGAACGGCTATCGGCATGGGAGGCCGCGCAGGCAGCCGCCCATCCGGGCCCCGAGGCGCCCGTGTGTGGCGCGGCGGGGCAGCTCGCCGGGCCTGAGGAGACGATCGAAGCCGAGGTCGTCCGATGCCTGCCGGGCGCGGTCGCACTAGTCCGGACATCAGCCGGCACCGAGGAGATCGGTCTCGCCCTCGTCCGAGCCCAGATGGGCGACGCGGTGCTGGTCCACGCCGGGGAGGCGATCAGCGTCCTGTGACCCGTCCTGCCGTCGGACCGGGAGGCCCGTTCGGCGTGGGGGTCGTGGGGCGCAGCGGGACGCCGGTTCGGACTTGTGCGAAGGGGGCTACCGATGAGGACGGTTCAGGCGCGGCTCGACCGGGCGACGGCAATCGCCGACGCGACGATCTACCGGCATGACCCGGGCCATCGTGTGCGGCCCGGTGGGGGCGGATCGGGCGGGCTCGTCGGGGTGCTGACCCCGGCTGCCTACGCCGCGCGCCATCCGGCCGACCGGGCCTACGCCCACGCGGAGTGCCTGTTGGAGGCCGGCCCCGACGCTGTGCTGACCGTGCAGGTCCGCTGGCTGCAGATCACGACGCGGGAGCAGCAGGTCCTCCGATCGGGCGATGCCCGCGGCGGGTCGGACGTGGCTGTCGACGCCGACCCCGCCGACCCCGCCGATCAGGCCGAGTTCCTGCCCCACGAGGTCGACGAGGACGTGACGGTCGCGGACCTGCTCGCCGCGCGCCCCGGCCCGATCGGTCATCCCCCGGCTCCGTCGATCGGAACTTGGCCGCGCGGCTGGCTGCCTCATCTCAGTGCCCCCCGGCCGGCCCCCTGGGAGCCGGCCGGCGCGGCCGCAGGCGGCCCTGTGGCCCGGGCTGGGGCGCACACGATGCGGTTCAGTGCGCCGTCCGGTCGCCAGGTCCGGACAGTCGCTCACGGTGGGGCGATGCCGACCAGGATCACCTGGGACACCTGGTCCGCCCAGGCGGAGCTGCGGCTGAGCGCCGGGCTGTATCCAGGTCCGCATCCGCTGCTTCGGCTGCGCGCGGAGCTGGTCAACACCTCCGGCTGGCCGCCCCACGCCGAGGAGACCGCCGGCCGGATCCCTGTGGGGTGGGCCGCCCGGACCCCGCGCGGGCAGGCGTTGCGCCATGCCCTGATCGGGGCACACGTGATCCTCGACACGGACCAGGGTCGGTTCGTTTCCCTGAACGCGCCCCCCGACTGGGCTATTGAAGTCGCGCGGGACTGCGTCAACGACGGACTGTGGCCGACGATGATCGGCGGGCCGGGGCGTGACCCCACCGCCGTGCTGCTCGCGCCAGTGCGGATCCCGGACGATCTCGGGCCGCGACCGGGACCTTCCCTCGCGTGACGGGGCCGTCCGGGCGGCGTCGTGCCTGCGCCCGGACTTTTGCACCCGTCGTGGCCGCTACGGCCGGGGGCTGCGATCCGCATCGACCGTCGAACCGGGAACCCGGTCCACCGACGGACCGGCGACGCCCTCGACCCCTGGGGCGGGGATGTGCTCGGCCGACGGGGCAGGCATGGCCTCGACCGACCGGGCGGGGATGGCCCCGGCTGACCGGGCAGGGATGGCCTCGACCGACGGCGCGGGGATGGCCTCGGCGGATGGATCGGCGACGGCCTCGGCCGGCGGACCGGGGTCCGCGGCGGCGGCCGGGTCCCGACC
>NZ_JAMQQF010000930.1 GCF_023716945.1 Frankia sp. AiPs1
GGCGTGGCCGGCGTGGCCGGCGCACGGCCCGCCGGGGGGGCGGCCTCAGCGCGGGCCGCCGGGAGTCAGCAACCACCGGACGACAGCCGCGGTGCCGACGCGGTTGGAATCAAGATGGTCGACGACCGCGCCGAGGTCGACGATCGGGGCGTCGACGCCGTGCCCGCGCAGCGCCGCGCGGCAGTGCTCGCTGTTTGCTCGGGGCACCTGGGTGTCCGCGCCGCCGACATAGAGCCGCACCGGCGCGGGCGCGGGCAGCGAGCGAGGGCCCGGCGGGGTGGAGCAGGTCGCGTCGGCCACCGCCAGCGCCGCCGCGAACCGGCCCCGCGGATGGTGGAGCAGCTCGGCACCGCGCGGGGTGAGCAGGGCGTCGATGCTCGCCGGCAGGCCGGCGACGAACTGCTGGCCGGAGTGTTCACCGTCGAACAGCGCCTCGACCGACGGCTCGCGGAAGACCTCGGCGGGCGCGTCGTACAGGTGGTGCAGCCGGTTGAACGAGACGAGCAGATAGGCGGTGTAGCCGACGCCGTAGGGTTGTTCGACCCGGCCGGCCAGCAGGGCGGGCAGCTCCACCGATCGGAAGTCGTAGGCGCCGCTGACCGGTGCCAGCGCGCCGAGGCGCAGCGACGGATCGGCGCCGGCCTGCAGCGCCGCGCCGAGACCGGTCGCCGCCGAGGCGCCCTGCGAGAACCCCGTCACCAGGACCCGCGGGTCAACCGTGCGCCCCTGCGTGGCGACGAACGCCCGGGTGGCGCGCAGCAGGTCGAGCGACGCCGACACCTCGGAGGGCACGTCCATCCACGGATGCGGACCGGGCCCGACACCGAGACCGAGGTAGTCGGGGGCGGCCGCGGCGAAACCGGCTGCGGCGTAGGTGAGGGCCGGGGCCTGGCCCCAGCCGTCGGCGGCCAGGTCCGTCGCCGTCGACGGGGCGTCGACGCGGGCGATCTCGGTGCCGTGGGTGTAGGAGACGACGCGCAACCGGCGGGTGTCGGCGGCGGGCAGGGCGAGCAGGCCACTGGCGGTGGTCGCCCGCCCACGCGGGTCAATCGTGCGGTAGACCAGCCGATAGGTGACCACGCCCGAGCGCACGACCGCCGGGTCCGCGTCGAATCCGCTCGCGGTCAGCACCGCCCGCACCTGCGCCGCGGACAGGACCGCCAACCGTTCGGACGAGACCACCCCGCCGCGCTCTGCCCGTCGCACCGCCGACAGCGATGGCGTGGCAACGGACGATGCGACGACCGCGGGAGGCCTGGCGGCGTGCGCGGCGGCGCCGGGAGACACGGGGGTGGCAGGAGACACGGCGGTGGCAGGAGACACGGCGGTGGCAGGAGACACGGCGGTGGCAGGAGACACGGCGGTGGCGGTGGCGGAGGCGCTGCCGAGGGCGCTGGCGGCCGTCAGCGCGAGGGCGGCGAACGCGGCGGCGGCCGCC
>NZ_JAMQQF010000931.1 GCF_023716945.1 Frankia sp. AiPs1
CCCTGGCCGCGACCGTCCCGCTCAACGCGCTCACGGCGCACCAGGCGGTGGCGGAGCTGCGCCGGGCAGCGGATTCCACCGTCCTCGTCACCGGGGCGGCCGGGGCCGTGGGCGCCTTCGCCGTCCAGTTCGCCGCCGGCACCGGAGCGCGCGTCGCGGCGCTCGCCGGGCCCGAGGACGAGCAGACGGTCCGGCGGCTGGGCGCGGACATCTTCGTCGCCCGCACCGACGATCCGGCTGCCGCCGTGCGCGCGGCGCTGCCCGACGGGGTGGACGGCGTCGTCGATGCCGCCCTGCTCGGCGAATCGATCATCGATCTGGTCCGACCCGGCGGCGCCTTCGTCGGGCTCACCCCGCCCACGACCCCGTCGCCGCGGGCCGGGGTGGCGACCCATGCCCTGAACGTCCACGGGGACGGCCGGACGCTCGCCACGATCATGGACGCGATCGCGCGGGGAGAGATCGCGCTGCGTGAGGTCGAGACCTACCCCGCCGCCGAGGGGGCGGCCGCGTATACCCGCCTGACCAAGAGCGGCCGGCGAGTGGGCATCAGCCTCGTGTTCTGACCGCCGGGCGGCCCCGACCCTGGCCCGCGCGAGCGCCAGGGCCAGGGCCAGGGCCAGGCTCGTAGGTGGCCGGGTGCCAGATCAGAGTCTCAGAATATGAGATCTAGGACCCTTCGTTGCGGACCCGTCGCTGCGGACGCGGTCGGCTCACAGGAGCGCCTGGGCGACCTCCAGGCGGATGCCGTCCAGTGCCGTGGCCAGGACCGCCCCGGGGCACTCGGTGGCCATCCAGTCACGATGCCCGCTGATCGCCGACACCCGGCGCCGGGCGCCGCTGACCGGATTGACGTAGTCGACGCTGCCGGCCGGATTCAGCCGGTGAGCGCCGCAGAGCGCCAGCAGAACCAGCTCGAGTGAACGGCGCGCGGCTGCCGTCGGGGCCCGGGTCCGGTGGTCGCCGAGCAGCGCGACTCCGACGTTGCCGGCGTTGAATCCGCCGACGTGCGCGCCGGTGACCACCTGGCCGTCCGGCCGGTGGCCGGGAACCCCGTCGGTCCCCGACCATCGGCCCTCGTAGAGGGTGCCCGCCTCGTCGATGAGGAAGTGGTAGCCGATGTCCGCCCAGCCGCGTTCCACCGTGTGGAAATAGTAGATCGCCCGCACGGACGCGGCCGGGTCCGGATCGTCGTTCGGCGTCACGGTGTGGTGCACGGTGATCACCTGACCCGGCGAGTAGGTCGTTGGCCAGGGCTGGCCCGTGGCGGGATTGAGCCGCAGCGACTCGTCGGCACCCCAGGCCGCCCGAGGCAGGTAACGCAGGCCGAGGGCCGACGGCGCCGACGGTGCCGGCCCCGCGGGCGCGGTGGATGCGGGTGGCGGCACGGCAGCCTGGCCCGTCGGCACGGATCCGGCTGCCGGGACCGCTCCCGC
>NZ_JAMQQF010000932.1 GCF_023716945.1 Frankia sp. AiPs1
GGCCCGCGGTCGGCGGCCGGGGCGAACCGGGCCACCTCGGCAACGAGCTCCCCGGCGGTGCGTCCGGGGCGTGGGTCGAGCACGCCCTTCTCCTCGAGCATGCGCACGATCGCCCGCAGCCGGGAGCGCACCGCTCGCGCGTAGTCCTCGCCGGCTGCGTGCCGGTCGGCCTCGGCCCGCAGCTGCGCGGCGGTCAGCGGGCTGGACAGATCGTCCGCGGCCGCCAGCCGGGCCCGCGCGGTCCGCCGGACCGGACCCAGCCACCACCGCAGCGCGACCACTCCGACGACGAGCACCGCCACGAGCGCGAGGACCCCGAGTCCGCGTGAGCCGCCGCCCGACCCGCTGTGCGGGAGGATCCAGTCGAACAGGTCCGCGATCCGATCGCCGATCCAGCTCAGCAGCCGGTTCCACCAATGCGGCCGGCTGCTGCCGTAGACGCTGTCTGACAGCTCGCGGCGCGCCTGCTCGCGGGCGCCGTCACGGGTGACCGGACCGCCCAGCGTCATCCGGACGTCCCCACCCCGGCCGCTCGGGCCCGTGCGGCCTCGGCGAGGGTGACGTCCAACCCCTCCCGCCGGATCCGTAGATCGATGTACAGCAGCACGGCGGTGCCGGAGACGATCGGTGTGGAGATCGTCGTGGCCAGCAGCTCGCCGATCCCCTGGACGACGTGGCCGGTGATCGTGAGATCGCCGCCCAGGAAGTCGCCGAACACGTCCGACGACTCCAGGATCACCACGGTGATGCCGGTGAGGACCGCGCTGAGCATGAACGCGACGAGCGTCGAGAGAACCAGGATGCCGAGGCTGCGCCACCAGGAGCCGCGCACGATCGTCACAGAACGGCGCAGGGCATGGCGGACGCTGCCGCCCTCGAGGATGTACGCGGGTGTCGCGAGCCCCAGATAGACGCCCACGACGACCGCGCCGACCAGCAGGGCGACCAGTCCGAGTACCACCGCCACCGAGACGATGACCGTGAGGGCGAGCAGGCCGCCGAGTCTCGGGGCGACCCGTCGGACGGCCTCGGTCGGCCCGATGCGACTACCCAGCGTCGCTTCGCTCACGACCACGCTGAGCACGCCGGACAGGAACAGCCCGAGGACGAGGTCGAGCGCGAAGGAAGCGAAGATCCCCAGCGCCGACACGGCGGTCGAGGCGTTCTCCGTGGCGATCGTCCCCACTGTGGAGATCGTCTCGACGATGGTCGCGGCCGCGACGGTGACCCCGATCGTCGCGCCCGGATTCGCCCGGATCGTGGCGAAGGTGCCGTCCAGGATTTCGCCGAGGGCCAGCGGACGCAGTGGAATGATTCCGGGCTTCGGCGCCGCCGCGCCCCAGCGCCACGGCCCCGGCGGACCGGGCGGGGGCCCAAAGCGTCCGGGCGGTCCGCCCGGGGGAGGGCCGTGCCATCCGGGCGGTCCGCCCTGCGC
>NZ_JAMQQF010000933.1 GCF_023716945.1 Frankia sp. AiPs1
GGCGACGCCGTCGGCGCGGCGGCGGTGAGCCGGACCGCGGTCGACCGCCCGGTCGGGCCGGCGCCCGGGGCTCGTCGTCGCGTCTGTTTCCTTACAGCTTTGTGACCGCTGGCCCCGCGGCCTCGCCGCAAGCACCCCGCTGACCTGCGATGACAGCACCTTCTACGGTCTGTCGCCCGCGCCGGGGCGGGGGGGCGACCAGTTGACCGGACAACGGGGCGGGTAGAACGGTGGTTGTCGTGTTGGTCCTGTGCAGGGTTGGTCATGCCGGGCAGGCGACCCAGACGGATGGATGCGGAGGTGCCCGGTGCGGTTGATCAGGAGCAGTGCCGCGGCCCGTGTCGAGCCCGACCGCGGCGCCCGGCCCCGGCGCGTGGCGATGCTGTCCATGCACACCTCGCCGATGGAGCAGCCGGGCACCGGGGACGCCGGCGGGCTGAACGTCTACGTGGTGGAGCTCTCGCGGCAGCTCGCGGCGCTCGGCGTCGAGGTCGAGGTGTTCACCCGAGCGGTGAGCAGCAAGCTGCCGACCTCGGCGGAGCTCGCCCCGGGCGTGACGGTGCGCCACGTCGACGCCGGGCCGTTCGAGGAGATCCACCGCGAGGACCTGCCGGCCTGGCTGTGCGCGTTCACCGCGGACGTGCTGCGCGCCGAGGCGGGACACGAGCCGGGCTACTTCGACATCATCCATTCGCACTACTGGCTGTCCGGCCAGATCGCCCTCGCGGTCGCCCGGCGATGGGGCGTGCCGTTCGTGCACACCTCCCACACCCTGGCAAAGATCAAGAACGGTGCGCTGGCCGTCGGGGACCGCCCCGAGCCGCCCGGCCGGCTGCTCGGCGAGCAGGAGGTCATCGCCGGCTCCACCCGGTTGATCGCCTCCACCGGGGACGAACGCGGCCATCTCATCGACCTCTACGGGGCCGCTCCCGACCGGGTCGACGTCGTCGCGCCGGGCGTCGACCTGGAGATCTTCCGGCCGGGCGACCCGGCCCAGTCGCGGGCGCGCCTCGGCCTCGACCGGGACGGCGACCTGCTGCTGTTCGTCGGCCGGATCCAGCCGCTCAAGGCGCCGGACCTGCTCCTGCACGCCGCCGCCGAGCTGCTGCGCCGCGATCCGACCCGCCGCTCGAGGCTGACCGTCGCCGTCGTCGGCGGCCCCAGCGGCTCCGGGCTGGAGCAGCCGGACGCCCTGGTCAAGCTCGCCGCGGACCTGGGAATCTCCGACCTCGTCCGATTCCAGCCGCCGGCGCCGCAACACGAGCTGGCCCACTGGTACCGGGCAGCCACCGCCGTGGTCGTCCCCAGCCACAGCGAAAGCTTCGGGCTCGTCGCGTTGGAGGCCCAGGCCTGCGGCACGCCGGTGGTCGCCGCCGCGGTCGGCGGCCTGCGCACCGCCGTCGCCGACGGGGTCTCCGGCCTGCTCGTCGC
>NZ_JAMQQF010000934.1 GCF_023716945.1 Frankia sp. AiPs1
GCGCCGTTCGACGGCGGTGGTGCCCCCCGTCCGGCACCGTTCGCCGGGGTGGTCGCCCAGTCGACGCCCGACCGGCTCGCCCGGCCAGGACGACGACCGACTCGGTGAGATCGTCACGGCGCTCGCCTGGTGCGGGCGGGGGCGGGCGGAGCTGTGGCTCGGCCGTGCCGAGCCCGCGGTGGACGCGTTGACCGAGGCGGTCGAGGCGGCCCGGCTGGCGGGCGACCGGATGGTCGAGATGTCTGCGGCCGGTGCGTTGGCGCTCGCGTACGCGCTACGGGGCCGGCTTCGGCTGGCCGAGTCCGCCGCCGCGGTGGTGTGCGCCGCGGTCGGCGAGCTGAGCGACCGTCCAGGTGGGACAGCCTCCCCCAGCACGGCGGTGGGAGAGAAAGCCACGACGACTGGTGCTGCGTCCATGCCGGCGGGCGAGGCCAGAGATACGGAAAGTGATACCTCTGTTGCTGATCGGTCGAGGGTGGCCGGTGCCGTCGAGGCGCATCTCGCGTTGGCGATGGTGGCCATCGCCCGGGCCGACGGGGAACGGGTGGTCGGTCATCTTTCCGCCGCCCGGTCCGGGCTGGGGCCAGAGCATCCGCCGCATCTGCTCGATCTCGTCGTCGTGCTGAACGCTCGGTCGCGGTGCCGGCGGGGTCGTCCGGACGATGTTCGTGCCGCCCGCCGCCTGCTCAGTGGGCGGGGTCGTCCGGCCGGTCCGCCACTGTGCCTGTCGCTGTGGCAGGCCGTCGAGGTCGATCTGCTACTCGCGGTCGGCAACGCCCAGGCCGCGCGGCAGGTACTGGGCCGGCCCGCCGACGGCCGCCGCCCGGACCACATCCTGGCGTTGGCCGCGGCACGGGCTGATCTTGGCTGTGCGGATCTGGACGCCGCCGAGAACGCGGTCGCCGGACTGCTGCGCGCCGACGGCGGCGGGGGCGGTCCGGTCGTCGCCGCGTGCGCGCTCACGGCCGTCGCCGCGGCCCGTCGTAATGATCATGCTCGGGCGACCGGGCTGCTCGCCCGAGCCCTGGTCCTCGCTGAGGACGAGGGATTGGCCGCTCCATTTCTCGATCTTGGCGATGAGCTGCTGGCGCTGCTCGACGCGCATCCGGGGCTGGCCGCCGCCCATCCCGAGTTCGTCGAGACCCTGCGTGCTGCCGCAGCCGCACCGGCGGCGAGTGCTGCGGCGTGGCGGCCGGGGCCCGGCGACCGGTCGGGCGGCGCAGGCACTGCGGCAGGCGGCGTTTCTGCGGCGGGCGGCGTTTCTGCGGTAGGCGGAGTCGGCCTCGGGGGCGGAGTCGGACTGGCCGAGGGAGTCGGACTTGCCGGCGGAGGTGGCATGGCCGGTGCGGCGAGCGCGCTCGGCGGAGGTGCGCCGGCTGGCGGGATGGATGCGGCCGGTGGGCCGGGTGCAGGCGGCGCTGGGG
>NZ_JAMQQF010000935.1 GCF_023716945.1 Frankia sp. AiPs1
TTTAGCAAGACTAGTTAAAGCGGGTCCTGTGCAGCGCCCCCCCCCCCCCCGCCCACCCCCCCCCCCCCCCCCCCCCCCCCCGCCCCCCCCCCCCCCCCCCCCCCCCCCCCCCCCCCCTCGCCGCGTCGGGTGACATCCGGCTAGCAAAAAGGACTTTTCAGTACCAGAATCGACATCCGTAATCTGGACGCGCGTCTTCCACGGAACGAAACTTCTGCCAGGCGAACGAGCCACGCGACGAACGAGGCACACGTATGGGTTTCCTCGACCAGTTCTGGCAGCTGACCATCGACGGACTGATGGTCGGCTCGCTGTACGCGGTCATAGCACTCGGGTACACACTCGTGTACGGGGTTCTCCAGCTCATCAACTTCGCGCACAGCGAGGTGTTCATGCTGGGGTCCTTCGGCGGCCTGTTCGCCGCCCGGGCTCTGCTGCCCGACGACGGATCGGTGCCCGGGGGGCTCGCGTCGGTGGGGCTGGTGGCCGTCGGCCTCGGCGCCGGCGCGATCTGCGGGGCGCTCGCCGCGTTCACCCTCGAACGCGTGGCCTACCGTCCGCTGCGGCGCCGCTCCGCGCCCCGGCTGGCCTACCTGATCAGCGCCATCGGGGCGTCGCTGTTCGCCGTCAACCTGGCCGGCAAGGAGTTCGGCCGGCAGAACGTCGACCTGCCCGACCTGTTCCACAACGGCACGGTCTTCAGGGTCTTCGGCGCCCAGGTCTCCACCCAGTCGCTGGTCATCTTCGCCGTCGCCGTCGCGATGCTCGTCGGCCTGGACCGACTCGTCGCCGGCACCCGCCTCGGCCAGGGCATCCGGGCCGTGGCCCAGGACGCCGACACCGCCGTCCTGATGGGCGTGAACGTCGAGCGGATCATCATCGTCACGTTCGTCGTCGGCGGCCTGCTCGCCGGCGCCGGCGGCTTCCTGTACGCGATGACGTTCAACGCCTCCTACAGCATGGGGTTCGTCCCCGGGGTGAAGGCGTTCACCGCGGCGGTCCTCGGCGGCATCGGCAACGTGCGCGGCGCGATGCTCGGCGGCCTGTTGCTCGGGCTGGTCGAGAGTTATGGTGGCTACCTGTTCCAGGCGTCCTACAAGGACGTCATCGCCTTCCTCGTCCTGGTGGCGATCCTGATGGTCAGACCGTCCGGCCTCCTCGGCGAGCGGCTGGGGCGGGCCGCATGAGCGCGCCTCCCACCGCCGGCCCGCCCGGCCCTGGCGGTGATGACGCCACCATGCCGCTGCGAACCGTCGGGAGTCGATCCGGCCCCGCTGGCCCCGTCGGCGACGTCGCAGCGCCCGCCAGCACAGCGCCCGCCAGCGACGACATCGCGGCCCCCGCCGGTGCCAGAGCCCCCGCTGTCTCCGCTGCCCCCACCGCCCCCGCTGCCTCCGCCGGCC
>NZ_JAMQQF010000936.1 GCF_023716945.1 Frankia sp. AiPs1
CCCCGGTGGGCGGCGGCGCCTCCTCCAGCAGCACGTGGGCGTTCGTCCCGCCGAACCCGAAGGCGTTCACGCCGGCACGGCGCGGCCCCGCGCTCTCCCACGGTGCGGCCGTCAGCAGCGGGCGAAACCGCGTCCTGGCCAGTGCCGGATGCGGATCCTCACAGTTCACCGCCGGCAGCAGGACGCGGTTGTGCAGGGCCAGCGCGGCCTTGACCAGCCCGGCGACGCCGGCCGCCGCCATCGCGTGCCCGATCATCGACTTGACGGAGCCGAGGACGCCGATGTCGTCCCGGTCGCTGCCGAAGACCTGGGCCAGGGTCGCGAGTTCCGCCGCGTCCCCCGCCGGCGTCGCGGTGCCGTGCGCCTCGATCATGCCGACCGAGTGCCGGGCGCGCGGGTCGAGTCCGGCCGCGGCCCAGGCCCGTTCGACGGCGAGGGCCTGCCCGGCCGGTTCCGGGTTCACCAGGCCGCCGCCGCGCCCGTCGCTGGACGTCCCGGTACCGCGGATCACCGCGTACACCCGGTCGCCGGCGCGCTGGGCGTCGTCGAGGCGCTTGAGCACGACGACGCCGGTGCCCTCGCCGATGAGGATCCCGTCCGCGGCGCGGTCGAACGGCCGGCTCTGCTGGCGCGCCGACAGCGCCCCGAGCTGAGCGAAGGTGCTCCACAGGGTGATGTCGTGGCAGTGGTGGACGCCGCCGGCGAGCACCGCGTCGCAGCGCCCGGCGGCGAGCTCGGCGACCGCGCTGTCCACGGCGATCAGCGACGAGGCGCAGGCCGCGTCGACCGTGTACGCGGGGCCGCGCAGGTCGAGCCGGTTCGCGATCCGGGACGCGGCCAGGTTCGGCACCATCCCGATCGCGCCGTCCGCGCGCTGCGGGCCGAGCTGGTCGGTGAAGGCGGTCCGGATCCGGGCGAGCTCGTCCGCGGCCAGGGCGGGCAGCAGCGTGCCGAGGGTGGACACGAGCTGGTGGGCGGTGCGCAGCCGCTGGTCGAGGCGGGCGAGGCCGGCGCCGAGGTAACCGCCGCGGCCGAGGATGACGCCGACGCGGGCCGGGTCGCCGAGCCGGGTGGCGCCGCCGGCGTCGTCGATCGCGCTCGCGGCGACCTGCAGCGCAAGGAGCTGGTCGGGTTCGATGCCGGCGACGTCGGCAGGCGGGATGCCGAAACGCAGCGGGTCGGCGTAGGCGTACTCGTCGACGAAGCCGCCGCGGCGGCAGTAGATCCGTTCCGGGTGGGGTTCGAGGGCGCCGGCCGGGTCGTAGAACTGGGGATCCCACCGGTGCGGCGGCGCCTCGCTGATCGACTCGATCCCGGCCAGCAGGTTCTGCCAGTAGGCGGCGAGATCCGGTGCGCCCGGCAGGAGCACCGCCATGCCGATGACGGCGATCGGTGGCTGG
>NZ_JAMQQF010000937.1 GCF_023716945.1 Frankia sp. AiPs1
GGCCGGGCCCGCGCGCCCGGCGGCGACCGCCCCCGACTGCCACGGACGCAGCAGGGCCGCCATCCCCAGTGCCCACGCGACGCCAAGCAGGTAGCCACCGAGGACGTCGGACACGAAGTGCACCCCCAGCCCGAGCCGGGAGAAACCGGTCACCGCAACGATCAGACCCCATCCGCCCCACCAGGGCCATGACGCCCGGCGACCGGTGACGGTCCGGACGGCGACGAGGCAGACGACGGCGGCGACCATCGCGCCGAGCGCATGCCCGGAGGGGAAGCTGAGCCCGGCAGCGTGCGCCACCGGGTTGGCGAACGACGGCCGGGCCCGCCCGATCAGATCCTTGAACCCCGTCGCCAGCAGGCCCCCTGCACCGACCGTGACCAGGGCGAACACCACCAGTCGACGGGTGGCCGCCGGATCGGCTCGGCCTACGCCACCGCGGCGGGAACGCCACCACAGCGCGCCGCCGCCGACGGCCGCGAGAACCCGGAAAACCGTCGGGTGGAACACCTCGCTCACCCATCGCAGCGCGGTCACCAACCAGGCCGTGGTGGCCGCGAGCCGGCCGAGCGACTCCGCGACGTCGGCGTCGTTCTCCACGACCGGGGACCAGCCGGCGTCGACCATGATCGCGATTACCACGAACGCCAGGGCCGCGGCCTGCGCGCCCCGGCGAATCGCGCGGGTTCCCGATGGCATCGTGGTGTCCCTGCCCAGCTTCGTCCGGCTTATTCCGTGCGGCGCCCGGCTCATGAACCGCGCGAGCTGGGCGTTCCGCCAGCGACACGGGCAAGCCGGGCCGTTTGGGACGCACCGGCTCGTGCGGTCCGTCCCACCGCATGTCATTCTGGTCCGACCCGCCGGACCCGTCCGGCCGGCCACGTCCTGCAACGGACGGTCGGTTCCGCTAGCCGCGAACCGGCGTACCGTCCCCCCGCACGGGCGTCAGACAGCCCCAGCCGCATGGCTCGGCTCGCCCGATCGGAGGGGAGACCCTTGGACATCGCGACGGGAAAGCCCGGATCGGAAGATCCAACCCAGTTCCTCGACGCCCGGGGAGCCCGCCCGTGAACGGCGACGGGCGGGAGATCAGCGCCATCCAGGTCGGCGATGTGACAGACACCGAGTGGACCAGCGGGGATGCCCGGCGGCGCAATGACGACGCCAGGCCGTTCGCCGGAGACACCGGGTGGGCGATCGGCGGCACCGGACAGGCTGTCGGGGACACCGGACGGGCTGTCGGGGATGCCGGACGGGCCGGCGGGGATGCCGGACGGGCCGGCGGCGAATCCCGGTGGGCCACTGGCGAACCTGGACGCGCGCAGTCGCCCGGCCGTGGTTCGACCCGCGGGCCGGTCGGCGCAAGCGCGCTGCCAGGACCCGGGCATCCGTCCTGGCC
>NZ_JAMQQF010000938.1 GCF_023716945.1 Frankia sp. AiPs1
GCCCCGCAGCCGTCCGCCGCCGCCGGCCCGTCGGCCACATCCCGGACCGGTCCGGGTGCCCCCCGTCCGGCCGCCCGGCGGTTGTGGGGCGGCTGGCTGGTCACTCGCGCGCTGCTCGTCGCCGGCGTGCTGACCGGCCAGACGTTCGGTGCTCAGCAGACCGTCCTCGGGGATCTTCGGATCTACGCCGGCTGGGCGCACGATCTCGGCCACGGCGGCGGGCTGCCCGTCGGCGACGACCGCTGGCAGTACCCGCCGGGGGCAGCGGTCGCGCTCGTCCTACCAGAGCTGGCTCACACCCTTTCGGCGGTGCCCTATCGGGTGGCGTTCGTCGTGCTGATGGTGCTCGCCGACCTCGCCGTGACCGCCGCGCTGGCACGGCGCGACCGCGGCGCGGCACTGTTCTGGGTGGTCGGGATCACCGCGCTGGGCCCCGTGGCGCTGGCCCGGTTCGACCTGCTTCCGGCCGCGGCGGCTCTCGCCGCGGTGCTGGCCGTGTCGCGGGCCCGGTTCGGCCGCGCCGGCTTCCACCTCGGCGTGGGGACGCTGCTCAAGGTGTGGCCGTTGCTGCTGCTGGTCGCGTTGCCGGTGCCGGCGGGCTCCCCCGTCCGGTGGCCGGCCTGGTTGCGGGCGGGGGCGGCCCGTCTGGTCGGCGGGTTGGCGGCCGCGCTGGGGCTGCTCGCCGCCGTCCTCGCGCTGACCGGCTGGTGGCGCGACGTCCTCGGCTTCCTCGGCGCGCAGCAGGCCCGCGGACTGCAGGTCGAGGCGGTGGCCGCGACGCCGTTCGTCCTCGCCCACATGTTCGGTGGCCCGGCGCCCGACTACTCCTACGGCTCCCTGCAGTTCGGCGGTCCGGTGGCCCGCGTCGTCGCGACCGCGTGCAGCGTGGTCGAGGCCGTCGCCATCATCGCGGCGGCGCTGTGGTGGTGGACGCGGGGTCGGTCGCCGGTACCGGACGCGGAACCGGTACAGACCGGGGAAGCCCGGGTGGCCGCGACGCTCGCCGAGCGGGCCCTCGCCCTCGTCGTCGTGGTCGTCGTGACCGCCCGGGTGCTCAGCCCGCAGTACCTCGTGTGGATCCTCGCGCTGGTCGCCGCGGGACTCGCCGTCGCGCCCCCGGCCGCACCGGACTCCGGGGACAGTGGCAGCTCCGGGGGCGGCGCCGACTCCGCGGGCGGGCCGCGGGGCCCGCGTGGTCGACTGCCGGTGGCGCTGCTGGCCTGCGCCGCGCTGACCCAGCTCATCTACCCGTGGCGGTACAACGACCTCGTCCAGGGCCGGATCGTGCTGAGTCTGCTGCTGGTCGGGCGCAACCTCGGTCTGCTCACGGTGTGCTGGTGGGCGGTGCGGGCCGCCGCCGGGCCGCCACCAGCGCGGCCGCTGCCCCGGCCAGGAC
>NZ_JAMQQF010000939.1 GCF_023716945.1 Frankia sp. AiPs1
CGGCCGGCCCGTCCGCGACCGGCGCGGTCCGCCGGCCTGGCCGGCCCTGGACCTCCCGACCAGGCCGCCGGGATCGCCGCCGCGGCTGACACCGCCAGCAACTGGCACCCACTGCGACTGACAACCCAGGCGGCCGACAACCCCGCCGCGGCCGACAACCGAGGCAGCTGACAACCGAGGCAGCTGACACCGTCCCGGCGTCGATCCGCCACGTGCTAGGCGAGTCGTAGGCGGCGGTCGGCCACCCCGACGGTGAGCTGCTGCCCCCAGGACAGCTCGATCGTGTCCGCCTCGATGCCGTCGCCGAACACGACCATCCGATCGGCCTCCACCAGGACCTCCAGCCGCACCGTCCCGGCGAGGCGGCCCTCGGTACAGGTGGTGCCCGTGGCCGGTGACGGCCACGCCTCGCGGACGAACCAGGCCAGCGCGCCGGCGGTCGGTGCCGGCAGCGACAGCTCGCTGTGCCGCTGCGCCCAGACCGAACGGCACCAGCCGGTCGCACCGGTGCCGGTGCCGACCAGCAGTCCGGACGACGCCTGCCGCTCGGTCACCGGGGTGCCGCCGCCGGGAACTCGCAGCCGGTACCGGGCGGTCTGGTGACCGGGGTGGCCGACGTAGATCTCGTTGAGCGCGACAAGGCGCTGGCCGTCGTCGGAGCGGGCCTCGACCATGGTCAGTTCGCGTAGCAGGCGACCAAGCCCGCGGGCGGGATCCGCAGGCGATCCTTCGACGGTGCGCAGCAGGACGGCAGCCTCGCCCGGGGCATGGCGGACCAGGACACCCGGCGTGCGGGTGGGTTCGGCGTTGATCCCCAGGACGAGCTGCCCGTCGAGGTACTTCGCGACGTTCGCGACGAGCCCGTCCTGCCCGACGCAGACGACCACGTCATCCGGAGCGAACAGGAAACGGTCGAGGTCGGTCCGCTCCACCTCGCCGCGACGCCAGTGCGGCGGGATCGCCGCGGCGACCATCCGACGGGCCGCCTCGGCGGCGTCGTGGGCGGCCTGCACCTCGGCCAGCTCCCGCCCTCGGGTGGCCAGGAAGAACGCGGCCTGGCCGCGGGTGCCGTGCCGGTCCAGCAACTCGGCGTACTCGGTGCGCCGGTGGACGAGCACCGCGCGCGGGGCGAGGCTCACTGGGAGGTGCCGACACGGACGAACCGGGCGACCGCCTCGGTGACCACGTCGGGGGTGATCGTGAGCGCCCCGATCGCGGGCAGATGGTCGGCGAGGTCCCGCACCGCCAGCGCGATCACCGCCGAGGTGTCCAGACCGGTGACCGAGGCGACCCGGGCCGCCTCGGCGTCGGCCTCGGCCTGCCCGACCAGGCGCACGGCCTCGGCCCGCGCCGCCGCCTCCACCCGAACCCGCTCGGCCTGCGAGCGGG
>NZ_JAMQQF010000093.1 GCF_023716945.1 Frankia sp. AiPs1
GACCGCGGTCGCGTTGCGCGGACAGCCGGCGACGGGCGTCGCGGGGCCCCGGGCGGCAGCCGCGGACAGGGCCGAGCCGTTCGGAGATGGCAGGAGCAGGCGGGTCCCGGCGGGGATGGCCCCCAGGTCCGTCGGCGACAGCGACCAGCGGCCGGCGGGATGGCCGCGGCCCGGTGCGGCGAGAACCGCGCCCAGTTCGGCGGCGCGACGCGGCGCGTCCTCGTCATCCCGCCGGCAGGACCAGACCCGCGCGCCCCGAGTCACCGCGACCGAGACCGCGGTCGAGAACCGCAGCACGTCGACGATCACCACGGTGCCGCCGGGGGCGGCGAGGACGTCCAGGTCCTCACCACCCCAGCCGAAACGGAGCCGGAAGGGGTGCTGAGCTGCCGGGTTCACGCAGCGGCGTCGGGAACGGTGATCTCCACCCGGTCGGCGTAGAAGGCGACCCGGCCGGCGATGTCGGCGACGGCCGGGTAGGGCTCCTCGTAGGTCCAGATGACGTCGCCGAGCGTCGTGCCGTCCGCGGTCTCGACGCTGAGGTAGCTCGCGTCACCCTTGTACGGACAGTAGCTGGTCGTCTCGCTGCGGCGCAGCACGCTCTGGTCGACGTCGGCGATGGGTAGGTACTGCACCGGCGGGTAGCTGGCCTCGCGCAGGGTGCGGGAGTCGTACGAGTCCGCCACCACGCGGTCGCCGATTCGGACGACCACCCGGCCGTGGGTCGGCTCGATGGTGATCGGATGGTCGGCGTTCGGCAACAGAACCGTTCGCGACATCACTGTTCCTCCAGACCGGCCGGCCCCAAGCGGACCCACGGATGCGGCGCCCCGGTGGCGAGCAGCCGACGACGGCGACCCGCCCGGCGAGGGCGACCCGCCCGGCGAGGGCGAAACTCGGCGCAGACAAAGGCTCCGTCACATCACCGAAACCGTCAACCTCGCTCGCAGCGGTGGTCACGTCAGCCGACCGTCGGCCCCGGTCACCCGGCCGGAGTCGGCGCCGCTCGCTCCCGTCCGCGCCGATAGGCGAGCGGAGGAGCTGGCCCGCCTGCCACCCGAGCGGCGACGCCTAGGCGACAGTTCGCTGCGGATTCCTCACGCACGGTAGATGCTGCGCGGACATCGTCGCATCGCGGCAACCATCGGACCTCGGGGGAACATCCATGCAGCCGGACACCGCCGACCCCAGCCAACCGGCCTTCCTCGCCACCTACCTGGCCGGGCTCCCACAGCCTGAGCATGAACACACCGGTCCGGCGCGCAGCGTGCGCGAGGACGACTTCGACGGCCATCACGTCGTCATCACGACCACCTACGAGATCACCGTCGACGGGAGACCACTGGACGTGCACATCGGGCTGTCGAACGACGGCTCGGCGCACTGCCATGGCCTGCCCGCCTATCAGCTCCCCTCGCTCGTGGACCTGGTGCGGGTACTCATCCGCACCTTCCCCGACGAGTTCTCCCCACAGCCGACGCCCGGCGACGGCCACGACGGCCACGACGGCCACGACGGCCACGACGGCCAGCACACCAACGATCACGGCGGCGCCGGATCCAGCGGCCATTCCGAGCACGGCGACCATCCTGAACACGGCGATCACTCCCACGTCCGCGACCACGGCGACGGCGACATGCACGGCGACGATCGTCCGGGAGGGCAGTGAGGTGGCGGCGATCCGCCCGGACATCCTCCGTGACGACCAGGCGCGAGCGGACTACATCCGCGGCGTCAGACTGCTCAAGCACGAGCCCACCACGCTGACCACCGACCGGTTCGGCATCTCCGGGCGCGCCCGCCCCGTGTACACCTACGACCTGTTCGTCATCTGGCACGTCCTCGCGATGAACACCGCGGTGCCACCGGGTGGTGACGCCGGAACCCGTAACGCCGCGCACCGCGGGCCGGTTTTCCTGCCGTGGCACCGGGTGATGCTCAGATGGCTGGAGGCACACCTGCAACGGGTTCTCGGTGACCCCGACTTCGGCCTGCCTTACTGGGACTGGGCGCTCGACGGCACCCCGCCTGCGCTGGGCGGCGTGGCGAACCCGGCCGCCTCGGCGCTGTGGCGGGACACCCCGGACGGGTTCGGCGGCCAGGGCAGTCCCGTGCGCGGCGGCGGGTTCGCCTTCGACCGCGCCGACCCGACGAGTTTCCGGGTCCGGATCGCGACCGACTCCAGCGGCGCGTTGCGCCAGGTCACCGAGCGCGGCCTCGCCCGCAAGTTCGGTCAGAACGCGCCCTTCGGCTCGCCGCGGCTGCCCCGCACCGGCGATGTCCGCACGGCCTACAACACGCGTGCCGACCCGAGCCTCGCCGACTACGACCGGCCGCCGTTCGACGTCTCATCCCGCGGCTTCCGTAACCGGCTGGAGGGCTTCACCGGCCCCGGCCTGCACAACCAGGTCCACCTGTGGGTCGGCGGGGACATGGCCCCGGCGTCGTCCCCGAACGACCCGGTGTTCTTCGTCCACCACTGCAACGTCGACCGGCTCTGGGAGCGCTGGATGCACCGCAACGGCCGCCAGTACCAGCCTGATATGACGGCCCCACCGAACCTGCTCGGCCACCGGATCGACGATCCGCTTGTCTCCCCGTTCGCCCCGGCCAGCAAGCCGGACACCCCAGGCGGCGTCCTCGACGTCTCGGCCTTGTACAGCTACGACGTTCTGCCCTGATCCCCGTTTTCCGTCGGACGTTCGACGGAGACGGAGACGGAGACGGAGACGGAGACGGGGACGCGCCCGGCCTGGCCGGTCAGGAGGCGGCGGGGGCGCCGAGCTCGGCCCGATCGACGAGGTCGACGAGGTCGGCGAACCCGCGGCGATCGACGAGGTCGGTGAACAGGTCCACGACGTCGGCGGCGAGCGACCGCAGGTCGTCGGTCGTGACCGGACGGCTGTCTTCGAAGGCGAGCTCGACGGTTCGGGCGAGCAGGTCCGCCCGCCGTTCCAGGGTGGTGGCCGCGGGCTGGGCGGCGGCCGGCGGCGCGGCGCTCTCGCTACGGGTCAGCTCGCCCTCGGCCCGCACGAAACCCTCGAACGTCGCCTGGAACGCGTAGGCGACCTCGTCGGCCCCGAGCTCGGCACGGAGCACGCCGTACTCGGCGAGCAGCCGAAAGTACCGTTCGGACACCAGGTGGTGGCGTTCGTCCCAGGCCGGGTCGTGCTGGCGGGCCAGCCGGCCGAGCAGCTCCGGGTCGGCCAGCAGCAGCCCACGCAGCAGCGGACGGTGCATGACGGCGAGGAAGTAGTCGTGGGCGAACTGGTGCGGCAGGCAGGTGCTCGGCCGGGTGCGCATCGCGACGAGCAGCTCTGACATCGCCCGGGCCACCGCCCGGTCGAAGACGGCGGCGAACAGCTTCTCCCGCGTCTCCCAGTGCAGGTAGACGGTGCCCTTGCCGATGTTGGCGCCGACCGCGACGTCCTCGACGGTCACCCGCCGCGCGCCGTGCCGCAGCAGCAGATCCTCGGCGGCATCGAGGATGCGCGTGGCGCGCTCCCGCCCGCGCGACGGGTCGCGGGACCGGCCGGCTGTCGGGTTCACGCGACGACCGTATGACCGCTTTCGAGAGCTGGTCAACGTTCATCACACCGCGCATTCAACTTTTGACCGGATTTGAAATCTGGTCATACGCTGACGGTCCGATCGGCCTCGACCCCACCCGCGGAGGATGCATGGGCAACCGGACGGTGCTCGTCTCCGGCGCCGGTATCGCCGGTACGACGCTCGCGTACTGGCTGTCGTGGCACGGTTTCCGGCCGACGGTGGTCGAGCGCGGGCTGTGGCAACGGACCAGTGGCAGCCCGGTGGATGTGCGCGGTCCGGCCCTCCGGGTGGCAGAGCGGATGGGGGTGCTCGCCCGGCTGCGGGCCGCCGCCACCAACGTCACGGGGATGCGGTTCGTGGACGCGACCGGCCGCAGCGTCGGCCGGGTCAACCTGCGCGCACTCGCGCGTGCGTCCGGCGGCGGCGACGTCGAACTTCCTCGCGGCGCGCTCGCCACGATCCTGCAAGCGGCGAGCGCGGAGCACGCCGAGTTCGTGTTCGGCGATTCCATCGCCGGCCTGGCGCAGGACGAGCACGGCGTCGACGTGACCTTCGACCACGGTCGCTCCCGCCGATTCGACCTGGTCATCGGTGCCGACGGCCTCCATTCGGCAGTGCGCCGGCTCGCCTTCGGGCCAGACGCGAACTTCGTGCATCACCTGGGCCTCTACATCGCCACGGTGCCGTTCAACGGGCCGATCGAGCACCGGCGTGAGGTGGTCATGCACAACACGCCGGGCCGGGCCGTCGCCCTGCACCCCTCGGCCTCGGGGCCGATCGCGTTTTTCGCCTTCCGCCGCCCGGACCGGGCGGACTTCAACCATCGGGATATCGACCAGCACCGCACGCTGCTTGCCGGCGCCTACGCAACCGGATCATGGCGGACGCCGGAGTTGCTGGCGCGGGCGCAGGCCAGTGAGGACCTCTACTTCGACGCGGTGAGCCGAGTGGACGTACCCGCCTGGTCGACGGGGCGGATCACGCTGGTCGGCGACGCGGCCTCCTGCGTGTCCCTGTTCGGCGACGGCTCCTCCCTGGCGATGGCCGGGGCGTTCGCACTCGCCGAGGAGCTGGCCGCAACCCCTGACGATCATCGCTCGGCCCTCCGTCGCTATGAGGCACGCCACCGCCGTCTCGTCGAACCACGCCAGCGGGGCGTCGATCAGGCGGCCCACCTGCTCATCCCCACCACCTGGACCGGCATCCACGCCCGCAATGCGGCCACCCGGCTATGGCCGGCCGCCGCCGCTGCCGGCTGGCTCGGCAGCCGCCTGACCGCCGCCGGGCGCGGCCCCAACCGACCCCACCGCGCGCCCGCCCGCCCCGCCGGCGCCACCTCGCCGGGCTGACCCTCCGCCGGGAGGATTGCTCACTGTCGGTCCGACGTTGGCGGGTCTCCGGCCAGCGGGACCGCGACAACCACGGTGGCTGCCAACTCGTCGGACACGGCGATCCGGGCGATCAGCCCGGTGCGGGCGGCCGCGTCGACGAGCGATGGCGCCTGCTGGGCGCTGGTCTCGAACAACAGCCGACCGCCCGGGGCGAGCCAGGATGGCGCCCCGACGACGACCCGGCGTAGCACGTCGAGACCGTCCGTTCCACCGTCGAGGGCCAGCCGGGGCTCGTGCTCCCGCGCCTCGGGGGGCATCAGGCCGATCGCGTCGGTCGGGACGTAGGGCGCGTTGACCACCAGGAGATCCACCCGTCCCCGCAGCGCGCCGGGGAGCGCGGCGAAAAGGTCACCCTCGTGCACGAAGCCGCCGCCGGCGGAGACGTTGCGCCGAGCACAGCGCACTGCGGCTGGTTCGAGGTCCGCGGCGTGTACCTCAGCGTCGGGCAGAGCTGCAAGCAACGCGGCCGCCACTGCACCGGATCCGCAGCACAGGTCGACTACGACCTCGCCGGGCCGGCCGCCGGCCTGGTCGAGGGCCTGCCGGACGAGGAATTCCGTCCGGCGACGGGGCACGAACACGCCGGCTTCAACCGCGATCTTCAGGCCGCAGAACTCCGTCCAGCCGAGGATGTGTTCCAAGGGCTTGCCGGCGACGCGACAGTCGACCATCGCGGCGAGCTCGGCAGCAGACCGAGCGGCGCCCACCAGCAGTCGGGCTTCATCCTCGGCGAAGACGCAGCCCGCAGCCCGCAGCCGACGGACGACATGAGGAAAGGTTGGAGACGACGGAAGGGGCGATGAAAGTGATGACACGGGAAGCCTTTCGGGACACCGAAGGGCGCCCTCCCGATCACCAGGCCCGGCTGAACCACATGTGATCATGGGAGGAGTACACCCACCCTGATACTGCGAAAATGGGTCCCACCTCCTCGAAAAGATCATCTTTAGCTGCGCCCACAGTACCAGAACCAGTCCGTCCTACCAGGGGCTACGCGCGGCCGACTGGAACCGGCAGCAGGGCCCGATCGAGCAGCCCTACGACGACCGCAGCGATGACGGCAAGATCGAGGTAGTGGCAGGCCATCGCCCCCGCATAGCTGGGGCCGCCCCACGCATTCACCGTGAAGTTCGGGTCAAGTCCGGCCAGCACCTGTATCCCGGCCCGCCAACACAGGTAGAGCAGCACGACGGCTAAGGCCGCGAGAACGGCAAGCCGCCAGAGCTCAGTCGGGTGGCGGCGGACTGCGAGCGCCGTCAACCCGATCCGCCGCGCCGCGCGCCGGCCGAGCGGCACGGGCAGCGCGCCTCGAACACGCCGCTTGGCCGGACACCGTCTGCGGCGCACCCAGGCAACGACGGCGAGCGCCCCGGCCAAGATCAGTACGGCAAGGTGTTGATCCCAGGCGGCAGTGCCCGCGCTGTGCTCCGCACGCACCGAGGACCGGTGCTGGTACACGACGTTGCCCGAGACGACACCCGCGCTGAATGCGCTTACGGCCAATCCCGTCAGAACAGGCGAAAGACCTGCCGCCGCCCGACGCCGGCAAACGGTCTGGGGGTACGCATGCGGCCGATGCCGGAGCCGTGGACGGGTGCCGGCGACCCGGCCCGGAGAGGCGGCAACTGGTCGAGAGGGGGCGGCTGGATGCGACTTCATGCCCATCAGCGTCGCCTTCTCGGGCCTGCCTGTCGTCCATCGCCGGAACCCTCTCCGAGTCCTTCGAGGGGTGGACGTGGAGCGGCTCGATCCGACCTGGGACGGATGGCCCGAGTCATCCCGTGGACGGACGCCGGGGGGCGACCTCGGCGTCTACCGTCATGTCCCATGGCGCTCATCACGCCGGCCCCGTCCGGCCCGACTCGCCGGCCCGCATGCATGCGGGAATGCGCCCGGTCCGTCCTAGCCGACGTCTCCGGTAAGACCGGCCGAAGTGCTGCACCCGGCGCCGTCGATGCCGCGGTCGCCCTTGTCTCCTTCGCCCTGTTCAGTTTGCCGGCTGCGTTGACCCCGACAGTCGCGCCTGGAGCTGACGCCTACGGCTCAACCGCGCACATCCTCCTGTTCGGCGCACTCGCCGCAGCGCCGCTGATCGCGGCCCGGCGTTGGCCGCTTCCGGTACTCGCCAGCGTCACCGCGGTCCTTTGCGCGGCCGCGTTCGCAGGGGTCCGCTTTACACCCTTGGTCAGCAACGCCGGGCCGGCACTCGGCGTTGCCGTCCTCACCGTCGCAGATCACCACCCCAGGCGGATGTCACTGGCCGCGAGCACGGCGGCAGTCGCCGCGACTGCGCTCTCCGCCGCCGTCGCCATGCGGCTGTATCCCGATCAGAAACAAGATCTGGTCCAGGCGCTCATCGCCGCCACGGCCTGGCTGGTCGGCGACGCCTTCCGCACTCGCCGTCGCTACCGGTCCCGGCTGGCGCTGGAGGCGTGCCGAGAGGCCGCGGAGCGGGAGCGCCGAATCCGCGCTGAAGAACGGCTTCGGGTCGCTCGGGACGTCCACGACGTCGTATCGCACACGCTGAGCCTGATCGCGGTCCGCTCCGGAGTCGCCCGGCTGCTCGAGGACCCACGCGAGGCGCGCGAGGCACTGAGCGTGATCGAGACAACGAGCCGCTCGGCTCTCGATGAGGTGCGCCGCGTCCTACGCAGCACCCGCCAGGAGATCCGGGAGCCATCGGTTCGATCGGACGCAACACCGACAACGCGACCGCAGACGGGGACGACAGGAGTCCTGGGCCGGGCGGATCGGGCGGTCTCGTCGGCCGGGCGGCCCAAGCGCGACGAGTCGGCGCGCGCTGGCGAACAGGCCAGTGCTGACGATCGTGCCAGAGTTACCGAACCGAAGCTCGCAGACCTCGATCATCTGGTCGCCGGGCTGCAGCGACGTGGGTTCCACACGTCATACCGGCGCACAGGTACCGAGCGCTGCTACCTACCGGTCCTGGAGACCTCGGTGTACCGCATCGTTCAAGAGGCACTGACGAACGTGGTCCGGCATGCCAACGCCACCGAGGCCCAGGTCACTGTGCACGACGGGCCGCGGGAACTGGTCGTGAGCATCGTCGACGACGGCCATGCCCCACCCGGCGGCCCAGAACATCACCACAGCAACGAGACGCCGGCTGTTTGCCGGAGCGGCCACGCGCGCTACGACCCGGCCGGTGAACCGGGTGCCCCACACTCGCGACCACCCGAGTCGGACAGAGCATCAGGACCCGGGCTGGGCCTGGTCGGGATGCGCGAGCGGGCGGAGCTCTTCGCGGGCACCCTCAGTGCGGCCCCCCGCGGACGAGGGGGATACGCGGTCGTGGCCCGATTCCCGGTCTCACTCGCCACCGTGATCGCGGATCAGTCTTGTGCACGTCCGCCAGCGTCTGTCCGGCAGCGCCCTGTCGGGCCGGATACAGGCTGACGATGGTGACAGCCGATGGCACCGCGCCTGCGGAGAGCCATGATGGGCCGGGCAACCGACCTGAGACCGACTGTGGATCCCGCCCGTTGCCTGCGGCCGATAATCCCGTCCGGGTCCTCCTCGCCGACGACGAGGCTCTGGTGCGGGCCGGTTTCCGGGTGCTGGTCGAGTCCGCTCCCGATCTCACGGTGATCGCGGAGGCCGGGACCGGCGCTCAGGCGGTCCGGTTGGCCAGGCATCTGCGCCCGGACGTCGTTCTCATGGATATCCGTATGCCGATCATGGATGGCTTGGAGGCGATGCGGATCATCGCTACGGACCCTGACACCGTCGCCACGCGCGTCCTCGTGGTCACGACCTTCGATCAGGATGAACACGTCTTCGCGGCCCTGCGCGGCGGCGCCAGCGGATTCGTCCTCAAGGACACCCGCCCGGAGGACCTCCTGGCCGCGATAAGGATCGTGGCCGCCGGCGACGCGCTGCTGACCCCGAGCGTCACCCGACGGCTCATCGCCGAGTTCGCCCAGCGGCCGCAGCGGCCCGCAGCCCGAGGCGAGGAGCTGACCCGACTGACGGAACGAGAGCGCGAGGTGCTCATCCAGGTCGCCGCGGGACTGTCGAACTCCGAGATTGCCCGGCGGCTGTTCGTCGGCGTCACAACCGTCAAGACGCATGTCAGCCGGTTACTGACCAAGCTTGGCGCGCGCGATCGGGCGCAGCTCGTCGTCGTCGCATACGAGTCCGGCGTGGTACTCCCCGGCGCAGGTCCGCTCGTGCCGGGATCGGACCGCTCGTGAGCATGATTCAGGCGAGGGCGTGCCCCGTAGTCGCCTCGACGTGGTCGGGCAAAGGGTCATGACGGTCTCCCACGGACAGGGTGCCTGTTGGTTCAACCAGGAGGATCGACGCGCCGGCCGGAGATGCGGGACGGTGCTCCACACCGCGCGGGACGACGAGGATTTCCCCCCGGTGCAGGATGACGACTCGCTCCCCTCCGCCAGGCGCGTCGCGCATGGTGATGTGCAGAGTGCCCGCGAGCACGAGGAAAAACTCGTCAGTATCGGAGTGCGCGTGCCAGACATGCTCGCCGGCGACCTTCGCGATGCGAATGTCGTAATCGTTCACCCGAGCGACGACGCGGGGACTCCACAGCTCCTCGAAACTGTCGAAAGCGGCCTTGAGGTCGACCGTAGCCGCCCATGGACCACGCGGAGGCTCGGCCGCCGCTGCTTCAGGGACAGCGCGCGCGGAGCGGTCGGACGCGAGGGCGGCGGCGGACGTGGGACGGCGGTAAGGCCCGGAGACTGGGTCGGCGGTCATGCGTCGATGCTGCCGCCCGACGAAGGAATGGACGAGTGCTAGGAATCGCGCATGTCGCCTGGATCCTCGCAACCGGATCGCGCGCCAACGCATCGAATCGCGGTGATCGTGGATGATGGGTCGAATCCCTTCGAGCTGGGTGTCGCCACCGAGTTGTTCGGGCTGCGCCGCCCCGAGCTCGACCGGCCCTGGTACGACTGCACGCTCTGCGCACCCACCCCGCAGATCCGGATGCACGGCGGGCTGTTCACCCTGTCCGGCGTCGCCGGGCTCGACGCGGTGTCCGCTGCCGACACGGTCATCGTGCCGAACCGTCCGGATCCGCTCGTCACACCACCACCACCGTCAGTTCTGGCCGCGATCCGGGCGGCCGGCGACCGCGGGGCCCGCCTGGTCAGCTTCTGCACGGGGGCGTTCACCCTCGCCGCCGCAGGGGTGCTCGACGGTCGCCGGGCCACGACCCACTGGCGGTGGGCCGAGCTGTTCACCCGCCGCGTGCAGCTCGTACCCGATGTGCTGTTCGTCGACGACGGCGACGTGTGCACAGCCGCGGGCAGCGCCGCCGCCCTCGACCTCGGGCTGCACCTCATCCGCCGTGATCATGGAGCCGAGATCGCGAACGTGGTCAGCCGACGGCTGGTGTTCGCTGCCCATCGTGATGGCGGGCAGCGGCAGTTCGTCGAACGGCCCGTACCGATCGTGCCCGACACCTCCCTCGCGCCGCTGCTGGACTGGGCCCGCCAGCGGCTCGACCGACCCATGGCGATCGCAGATCTGGCCAGCCAGGCTGCGGTCAGTCCGGCTACGCTGCACCGCAGGTTCCGCGCCGAACTCGGTGCCACCCCACTGAGCTGGCTGACCGCCGAACGGGTCGCGCTGGCCTGCCGGCTGCTCGAACGCGGGGAACGTCGCCTCGATCTCGTCGCCCGGTCCAGTGGTCTCGGGACCGCCGCGGGTCTGCGGGTCGCCCTGCGCCGGCACACGGGCCTCACGCCGACCGCCTACCGGCGCCAGTTCGGGCCGGGCCGGCCGGCGCCAGGACTGACCGGTCCGGCCGACAGCCACTGACGCTGGAGGGGCCGAGCAGATCGATAAGCCGGGGCCGGCACGACCCGCGGGGGAACGGTCCGCGGGGGAACGGTCCGCGGGGGAACGGTCCGCGGGGGAACGGTCCGCGGGGCGAGCCCGAAGGGGCAGCCAACGCGGTTCAGGCTGCTACAGACGTACAGCGTCTGGTCAATCCAGAAGTCGACAGCGGCGAACCCCTGACCCCCTGGATGGCGACTTGTAGTCTCTTCTCGCCTGCAATGACCGTTCAGCCATGGCCTTCCGCGCCCACCGCATGCGAGGAGGGGGTCCGAGGATGGTGGGCGATCCGTCCGTCATCGGCCGCATCGGCGCGCTCATCGTGGGCACCCGGGGTGACGCCGGGCCGGGCGAGGTGGTGGTGCGGATCCGGGGCGGCATCGAAACCTTCCTCGCGCTGTCCGACACTCCGCTGCCCAAGGGCGCGTCCGTGCTGGTGATCGGGACGCGCGGACCTCGGACCGTCGAGGTGGTGCCGTGGCTGGATCCCGCCGCCGTCTTCGGCGGCGATCTCTGACGAAAGGTTCGCGGCGTGTTTGGTTACCGAGTCCCCGCACCCGACCAGGCGATGCTGGTCTCGGGCGGGAAGAACCGCGGTGGGATGCCCTTCAAGGTGGTCACCGGTCACGGCGGATTTATTCTGCCGTTCTTCCGCAAGGTGCGCTTCCTGACCCTGGCGATGTGCGAGGCCGAGGTCGCGGAGACGTGCGTCACCTACCAGGGAATCTCCCTGAACGTCCGCGCCGTCATCGCCTTCAAGGTGGGCAACGACAGCGAGAGCATCGTCAACGCCGGCCAGCGGTTCCTGTCCGACCAGGGTCAGATGGCCGTGCTGACCGGGCGGATATTCTCCGGCCACCTGCGATCGATCATCGGTTCGCTGACGGTCGAGGAGATCATCCGTGATCGGCAGAAGCTCGCCACCGAGGTACTCGACGGGTCCAAGGCGGAGATGGCCCGGATCGGGCTGACCATCGACGCGTTGCAGATCCAGTCCATCGACGACGGCAAACTCGGCTACATCGCGGCGATCGCGGCGCCGCACAACGCCGCCATCCAGCGCCAGGCGCAGATCGCCCAGGCCGAGGCCAACCAGGCCGCCGCCGAGGCCGAGCAGCGCTCGCAGCGGGCGCAGGCGGAATACGCCCGGCAGACCTCCATCGTCCAGGCCCAGTACCGGGCGGAGATCGACCGAGCCCAGGCTGAGGCCGCACAGGCCGGACCGCTTGCCAAGGCCCGGGCAGAGGTGGCGGTGACCGCGGCGCGGACCGAGCTGGCCCAGCGCGAAGCTCAGCTGCGCCAACAGCAGCTCGTCACCGAGGTCGTCAAGCCCGCGGAGGCCGAGGCCGAACGGGTCCGAGTCCTCGCCCTCGCCGAGGCCGAGAAGATGAGGATCCAGGCGGAGGCCGCCGCGTCGCACAACCGGGTTGCACTCGACCGGATGCTCATCGACCAGCTTCCGGAGATCGTCCGGCAGGCGGCCTCTGGGCTGGCGGGCGCGAACGTCACGGTGCTCAACGGCGCCGAGGGCATCGGGGAGATCGCCAGCGGACTCGTTGGACAGGGCATGGCCATCTTCGAGGCCCTACGCGCGGGCGTCCGGCAGCCGGCCTACGCCGCCGACGGCCAGGGCGCCGGCACCGGCGCCGGCGCCGGACACCCCGGCATCGCGACCGCCCGGCCCGTTCAGGAGACGTAGACGTGCTTACGGCCGGCAGCGACGGGACGCGCCTCGGGTCGGCCGCAGTATCCGTACTCCACGCGACGCCGCCATACCGTGAGCCGGCATTTATCGGCCTCGATCGTCCAGGTCCGCCGCTCAAGCCGGTCCTCGACCTGAACGGGGGTTCGGGTCCCTGCTTCGCAGGCGCGGCGGTGCGCCCAGGAGTGTGCCGCCTCCCACTCCGGGAAGGTGGCCACCAGTTCGCCATCTCCGTCGTAGACCTGGAATCGGCGAGTCGCCATTGTCACGCCTTTCAGCCAATTACCGAATAATGAGAACCGCGGAGCTGTCCACGGCGCGCGGTCACGCCTGGCGGGGCATCGGTCCAGTCCGCGATGGTGCGTTGGCCGACTCCGGGCGGGGCTCGACGCCCACCCGCCCGGAGCCGGCGGTCGACGGCCGTCCGCCGCGCCTCCAGCGAGCGCGCCGACGTGCCACGTGGTCCTGGACCGCCTGATCGCCGACCAGGTCGCCGCAGCCCTCGCGATGGCGGGCCGCGCCATCGTCGTGGCGGTCCGAACGTCCCGAACGGACGGGGCCAACGGGGTGCCAGGCGTGGGCCGAGCGGTGGGGGCGGGCAGCAGGACCGACGCCGCCCGGCCGGTTGTCCCGGCGTGGGCGCCGGATCGACGCCCCGGACCCCGCGCGATCGCCATCGACTACTCCCCGTGATTCCTCACCGTACCAAGTTCTCACCCAGAGGGTTGAGTTCGCCACTCAAAGTAAACCGAGACTCGAAGCATGGCCCCTGCCTCGACCATCTGCAAGAGCTTCTGTAAGAGTTTCGTCACCCAGAGCTGTGCACTGTGTATGAGGAGTGGCGATCCAGTGGCAGGATGCACCCATCACTCCGAGCAGACCGAAGGACTAGCGATGGCCACGAGTGGCGGTCCGACTGTGCGGCGGCGGCGGCTGGGTGCCGAGTTACGGCGGCTGAGAGAGGCGGCGGACGTCTCGGTGGACGAGGTGTGCCAGCTGCTGCGCTGCTCGGTCTCGAAGGTCAGCCGGATGGAGAACGGGCGGGTGCCGGTACGCACCCGCGACGTGTCGGACCTGCTCAACCTGTACAATGTCACGGAGGGTGAGCAGCGCGACGCGCTGATGGCGCTGGCCCGGGAGTCCCGCCGGCACGGCTGGTGGCACTCATATCACGACGTCGTCCCGGCCTGGTTCGAGATCTACATCGGCCTGGAGGGTGACGCCGCGTCGATCCAGGTGTACGAGTCCCAGCTCGTCCACGGGCTGCTCCAGATCGGCGACTATGCCCGACACGTCATCCGGGCCGATGACCCGGAAGCCGACGAGGAGGAGGTCGAGCGCAAGATCGCCCTGCGGCTGGACCGACAGCACCGGCTCACCGCCCCCGACCATCCCCGGCTCTGGGTAGTTCTGGACGAGGCGGTACTTCGCCGGGAGATCGGCGGTCGGGCGGTCATGCGCGATCAACTCGATTTCCTCGCCAAACGGTCCGAACTCCCGAATGTGACGATCCAGGTCCTGCCGTTCGCGGTGGGCGCACACGCCGGCCTGGGCAGCGCATTCTCCATACTCGGATTCCCCGATTCGGAAGACCACGAAGTGGTCTATATAGAAGAGGCGGCCGGCAGCCTTTACATTGAGCGTGCAGCCGAAGTCCGGCGCTATAAGTTGAAGATGAATCACCTGCTGGCCGCCGCCCTGCGGCCAGACGAATCCATACAGATGATACTTTCGGCCGCAAAGGAATTCAAATGACCAGATTTGCGAAGCCCGATCCGGGCGGTCCCGCCGAGCTGACCTGGCGCAAGAGCAGCTACAGCAACGGAGCGGGCGGCATGTGCGTGGAGGTCGCTCCCCTGGGCGAGGGCATCGTGGTGCGTGACTCGAAGAACCCCCGCGGGCCCGTACTCTCCTTCTCCGCGGCCGAGTGGGACGCCTTCCTGGCCGGCGCGCGGGACGGGGAGTTCGACCGGCTCCGGGTCCGCCAGGCCTGACCTGACCCGGCCCAACTCGGACTCGGACTCGGAAGGACCAGAAGCTGGTCGGACGAACCGGCCAGACGAATCGGCCGGCAAGACCGGCCTGGCCTGCCCCGCGCCCGGCAGCTCCCGGTCCGGCCCGGACGCCGCCACCAGGTGCGCCCGGGCCGGACAGGGACCGCCGGGCCGGTAACCGCCGCGATCGAGGGGCGGAACGATCCGATCAACATCGACGTTCCCGGCCTGACCGGGTCGAGGTTCCTGTTCTGACGGTGCGATGGCGGCTCCTCGACATGCCGGTTGGCTCTTGCGCAACGCCCCCCGGTCGCGCACTCTTGTAGATGTTCAGTCGGTCCTCGTTGTTCAAGTGTTCGTCCCGTTGTGGTCGTGGCATTTCCGGGACACGACGTCCGCAGCGTCCACCGCGCAGGGTGGGCAGGCGGACCGGACGCTCCCGGCGCTGTGGCAGCATGGGCGGCGCTCGGCCACCTTCGCCCGCTGGACGGGCCACGCGGGCTGCACATGCCCGCCCAACGCGGAGGAGGGCAGTCGTTGTGATCGCAGATGACGGTACGGCTACCCGCGCACAGCGCCGCAACGCCACGGTCCGGGTGGCCGCGTCGCCGGCGGCGCTCGACCCCGGCGGCCACCAAGCCGCGCGTACGGCCTCAGCCCTCGTACCCGCGTGTTGTCGCCCGCCGGCGCAGGGGCCTCGGGCAGGCTCGGTCGCCGGCGGAGCCGTCATCCCGTCGCCGTCCTAGCTGAGGACGACGCACCCGCCCGCATGCCGGGCACTCCCGCACATCTGACCACGGTCGGTCCGCATCTGGATCCGCCGGGTATCGACGTCCCCCGACGGTTGCAGGCACGGCTTGTCGAGATCTACCCGCGTAGCGCCATCCTGTTCCCCTGCCACTGGGAGGTGATTGCCGTGGCCACCGCCACGACCAACCTGCTCAACACCCCGATGAAAGACCAGCGCATCGAACGTGTTCGGCGCGCGGCACTGTCGGCGTACGTGGACGGGAAGATCACCTTTGCGCAGGCGAACCTCCGGGTACGCAAGGCTCTCGAACGCTTCGGGGTGTGATGGGCCGGCCCAGGCCCGGTGGGCGGCGCCGGCCGCCGGCCGGCCCGTCCGCGAC
>NZ_JAMQQF010000940.1 GCF_023716945.1 Frankia sp. AiPs1
GGCGGCGCAGCAGGCGCAGGCCCACCCGGGCGACGCCGCGGCGATCGCCCCGCTCGTGCAGACCTCGGCCGCCTTCCCGGTCGGCGACTGGATCACCGACGTCGTCGGTGAGGTCCACAGCCGGGCCGCCGCCGCGGCGGCGACCGGCGCCACCGCCGTGTACATGGTCTATGCCATCCCGCACCGGGACGTGGGCGCCGGCTTCTCCACCGGCGGGCTGCCCGACGCCGCTTCCTACCGGCAGTTCACCCGACAGGTCGCCGCGGGCATCGGCGGCGCGGCGGCGGTCATCGTGCTCGAACCCGATGCGCTCGGGCAGGTCGACCAGCTCGACGCCGCCCGGGCGGCCGAACGCTACGCGCTGCTGCGCGACGCGGTCGACGTGTACGGCGCGCTGCCGGCGACCAGCGTCTACCTTGACGGCGCGAACTGCGGCTGGATCGCCCCGGCGGTCATGGCCGGGCGATTGGCGCAGGCCGGGATCACGCACGCCCGCGGCTTCGCCGTCAACGTGGCGAACTACTACCGCACCGAGGACGAGGCGGCCCGCGCCGAGGTCCTCTCCCGCTTCGTCGGGGGGGCACACTACGTCGTCGACACCTCCCGCAACGGCCGCGGCCCGGCGGCCGGACTGACCAACGCGTGGTGCAATCCGCCCGGTCGCGGCCTCGGCGAGAAGCCGACGACCAGCACGGGATATCCGCATGCGGACGCGTTCCTGTGGGTGAAGACGCCCGGCGCGAGCGATGGGGAATGCGGCCGGGGCAATCCGGCGGCGGGCACCTGGTGGCCGGAACAGGCCGCGGAGCTCGTGCGCAACGCCGCGGGCTGAACAACCGCCCCGGTTACCCGCTCCCCCGGACGGGGGAGGTAAGTCTGCCGGTACGGAAGATTTCCCGATACCCGCCCGAGCGTGGCCATTGTGGCGGTCGATATGCTTTTTTCCGACATCGGGGCACTGCGCGTCAACACCGCGCGGTCGCGTGCATTCGGAGGTCGCGTGTCGGACGCCTCGGGTCACCGCCGTCATCGTCGTCCCCTCCCGCCGGCGGGTCGGGTCGCGGTGGCCGGGGGCGCCCCGCGGGGCCGCCACGGCCGGTTCTTCGCGCTGCTCTGGCCGTCCGCGGCGCTCATGGTGTGCGCCGGCTTCGGGCTGGAACAACTCGTCATCGAGCCGGCCTACGGATCCTCGGGCGGATCGAGCACGGTCGCCGCGCAGCCGGGCATCATCACCCTCACCCCGTCCCCGGCCTCGCCGGATCCGACGATGGCCTCGCCGGGCTCGGTCCCGGTGCCGGTCGCGACGGCCGGCGTGGCACTCGCGCCCGCGGCCCGTCCCACCCGGCCGGTGGCGTCGGCCAGCCCCGAGGTGACGCTGGGCGGGCG
>NZ_JAMQQF010000941.1 GCF_023716945.1 Frankia sp. AiPs1
CCACGGCGCCGCCCGCGGCGGGCGAGCGCGCCGAAGTCGGGGTCGGGCGCGGGCAGGAAGGCCGCGGCGCACAGGGCGCACAGGAACGGCAGCGCGAACAGGTAGGCCCGCAGCAGCGCCTCGCCGCCGTAGGACTGCAGTGCGAGCAGCCCGAACGGCGCCAGGGCCGCGGCCTGCGCCACCGCGCCGAGCCGCCAGCGCCGCCGCCGCAGGGAGCCGACCGCGGCGCCGACGAAGAGCACGCCGACCACCACGATGCGCAGGAACGCGATCCGCAGGTGGGTCGGCGAACCCTGCACCCGGTTCGACAGCGTCTGGTTGACCGTGCCGCCGACCCCGCCGACGTCCCCGGTGACGACCGACAGGTGGCCGCTCCAGAAGTCGACCGCGCCGAACGTGAAGTAGCCGACGAACAGGATCGGCACCAGCAGGACGAGCCCCCGCCCGCGCAGCCGGCCGGTCAGCAGCAGGCTCGCGAGCAGCAGCGTCAGCAGCGGCGGGGAGAGCTGGTGGCTGGCCACCACGGCGAAGGCGAGGACGGCCGCGCACCCCAGCAACACCATCTGCTCGCGCGGCCCGAAGGCCGGCGGGGGCGGTTCGAGCAGCGCGCGCAGCCGGTCGCGCCGCCCGCGCGCCCCGCCGCCTGCCGCTGCCCTGCTGCCTCTCCCGGTCCTGCCGCCTCTCCCAGTCCTGCCGCCTGCCGCAGTCCTGCCGTCTGCCGCAGTCCGCCCGCCCACGGGACCGCGCCGGCCACTCGTGCGCAGCGCGATCACGAGCACCACCAGCGACAGCAGGTACGCCGCCCCCTGCGGGGAGAGGTACTCCTGGTCCGCCCAGTCGGCGCAGAGGAACAGCCACAGCGCGAGCCAGGTCGCCCGGCTGCTCAGCCCGAGCTCGCGGAAGATCATCGCGAGGCAGGGCAGGTAGGCGAGCATGAACACCACGGAGGCGTACAGCAGCAGGTGGCTGGCGTCGCCGATGCCGGCGGTGTTCATCAGCACGGCGACGCCGGCGAAGAACCCCGGCCAGGAGAAGCGGGCGTCGTAGTGGTGGAGCACGGTGCCGTTGTCGTGGATGTAGTTGATGAAGCCCGCGTGCCGCCACGAGGTGGGCAGGCGGGACGTCTGCTCGACGACGGGGGACACCCCGTAGATCGCGATTACCAGCGCGCAGGTCGCGGACGCCAGCAGCCAGGTCCGCGGGCGGGCGGCGCCGAGTTCCCACACGAACGCGGCCGCGAGCGCCACGATGCCGGCCGCGTAACGCCAGTCGAGGGCGTCGACGATGCCGAGCGCGCCGATCCGGTGCGGGTCCGCGGCGGCCATCCCCCAGCCGATGAGCACGGCGGCCACGGCGAGCAGCGCCACCGGCGCGGGGC
>NZ_JAMQQF010000942.1 GCF_023716945.1 Frankia sp. AiPs1
CGCCGGGGCGTAGGCCGGGCGACGGCCGTAGGGGCCGTCGGTGCCGTAGCCGGGGGCGTTGACGTAGACGAGGTCGGGGTTGAGGGCGCGCAGCGTCGCGGCGTCGACGCCGGCGCGTTCGGCGGCGCCCGCCCGGAACGCCTGCAGGACCACGTTGGCCCGCTTGGCGAGGTCGTGGACGATCGCGCGGCCCTCGGTGGTGGCCAGGTCGACGCACAGGCTCTCCTTGCCCTGCATGACCTTGGCGCCGCCGGACTCGGGGAAGCCCGCGACCCGGCGGATCGTGTCACCCGCCAGCGTCTCGATCTTGATCACGCGGGCGCCGAGGTCGGCGAGCAGGGTCGCGGCGAACGGCCCGGCGAACATCAGCCCGAAGTCCAGCACGGTGATGCCGGCCAGCGGCTGCCCGGTCGCGCCGCCCTGCGGCGGTGTGGCGGTCAGGGCGGCGGGGGCGGTCGGCGACGGAGCTGTGCCCGGCGACGGAGCTGTGCCCGGCGACGGAGTGGCAGTCGTGACGGTGGGGGTGATGGTGGGGGCGGCCGGCTGGCCGAGGCGGGGTGCGGGCGCGAGCTCGCGCAGCGGCCGGCCGTCGGCGTGGACGAGGGTGGAGGGCTGCACGACCGGGCCGAGCTCGGGGTCGGTGACGGTGACGCGGCGGCCCTCGTGGACGACCTGGGGGTGGGCCAGCGCGTCGGCGCCTCGGCGGAACGGTTCGGCGGAGATGTCGCCGTTGGCGGCGAAGACCTCCTCCCATTCGGCGAGGGTTCGCTGCCCGACCCGTTCGATCATCAGCTCCCACAGCTCGGTGCGCAGCTCCTGCGTCGGCAGGACGGGGATGCCGGCCCACTTCGGGTCGGTGAACACGTCCCCCAGGCCCAACTCCCGCATCAGCGCGACGAACAGCCGCGGCTCGACCTGGGCGAACTGCAGCCAGGTGCCGTCCTTCGTCGGCGCGGTCAGCAGCGGGTACACCAGGGGCCCCTGGACCTCCCCGGCGGCGTTGAACGCGTTGACGACGGTGAACGCCTCGGGCCAGCGGATGCCGACGATCTCGGTGTAGAAGTTCCAGGTGTCCAGGGCGCAGACGCCGCGGGCGAGGTCGGCGGCGACCTGCTGGCCCAGCCCGCTGGCGTCGCGTTCGAGCAGTGCGGCGAGGATGCCGTGCACGGCGGTGTGCGCCGCACCCCAGGAGGCGAACGGCACCGACACGTACGCCGGCCCGCGCCGGGCCGTGATCGCCTCCTTGACGTGGAAGACGCCGAGCTTGGCCAGCACCAGCCCCTCGTAGCCGGGCAGGTCGCGCCACGGCCCGACCGGCCCGAAGCCGGTGATCGACGCGCTGACCAGCCGCGGGTGGGCCGCGGCGAGGTCGGCGG
>NZ_JAMQQF010000943.1 GCF_023716945.1 Frankia sp. AiPs1
TCACCAGGTCGGCGGCGATGGCGGCGAGGCCGCGGCGGGCGTCTCGCAGCGCCACGCCGGCCCAGCGGGCCAGGTCTCGCTCGCCGGCCGGGCCGTGCCCGGCGAGATAGCGGCGGGCCAGCTCGGCGAGGGCGGCGTCCCGGTCGAACTCTCGCGGCGGCGCGCCGAGCCAGTCGCGGACCAGCACGTAGTTCTGCTCGGTGCCGACGACGGGTCCGCGCACCACGAGGCCACGCGTCGCGGCGACGATGAGCAGATAGATCATGGCCTGCCCGGCCGCCGGCACCCCGGCCGCCTCGACCCGTTCCCGCAGCTCGCCGCGTGACAGGGGGCCGTCGTCGGTCAGGGCGCGTTCGATCCGGGCCACGCCCCGCTGCGCGGCGTCCGGGGAGACGCCCTCCTGCGCCAGGCGGCGCCGGATCTGCGCGGCCATGGCCGGTGCGGTCAGCTCCCGCAGCCACCAGTAGTCCTCGGCCCGCACGAGGTGCAGGGTGCCGCGGTTGAGCCAGGTCACGACCAGCGACCGATCCTCGGACAGCGCCCGGTCGACGTCGGCGGCATGCAACCCGCGGGTCCGGGAACGGATCGCCAGGCGCAGGCCGCGGGGATCCTGGCCCTGCACGGCGAGCAGACGTCCGACGACGTCGACGGGGTCGCGGGCCGGCGGGCCGGCCAGTCCCTGAGCAGCCAGCCGGGCCGCGGCGAGGCCACCGTTGTCCGCCATCGGCGCCGCTGTCATCCGTCCAGCCTGCCAGCCGGACTGTCGCCCCGTGTCCACCCGTGTCCACCCGGCCGCGCGGTACCCGGTGGTGTTCACTGGTACGCATGCCACTCACCGGAGAGTATGAGCCAAGTCCCGCGCAGTGGGTCCGTGACCAGGTCGAGGAGATCGAGAGCTCCGGCGGTACCCGGGGCACCTCGATGCAGGGCAAGCCCGTGATCGTCCTGACCACCCGCGGCACGAAGTCCGGCAAGATCCGCAAGACGCCGTTGATGCGGGTCGAGCACGACGGCTCCTACGCGGTGGTTGCCTCTCTCGGCGGCGCACCCAAGCACCCCGTCTGGTACTTCAACATCCTCGGTGACCCGCACGTCGAGCTCCAGGACGGCCCGGTCCGGCGCGACTACGTCGCCCGCGAAGTCACGGGCGACGAGAAGGCACAGTGGTGGGAGCGGGCCGTCGCCGCCTTCCCGAACTACGCCGAGTACCAGCGCAAGACCGAGCGCGAGATCCCGGTCTTCGTGCTCGAGCCCACCGCGGACTGACCCGCGCCCGCCGGCCGACGCGCCCGGCGGCTCACGGCAGCCGTCCCCCTCGAGACGCGCCCGGCCGGCGAACTCGGCGGGACAGCCGCGTGCCCAGCCGGCCCAGGCC
>NZ_JAMQQF010000944.1 GCF_023716945.1 Frankia sp. AiPs1
CCACCAGACCCCGCCTTCGGGAGGCGCCGCGAGCTGGCGGCGGGGTCCGACGATGACGACGCGCTCGATGCCGGCGCCGGCGACCGCGGCGAGCACCCGGTCAAGCAGGGTGGTACCGCCGACGACGACGGCCGGCTTGTCCCGCCCGCCGAGGCGGTGGGCGGCGCCACCGGCGAGCACGAGGGCGCTGCAGCCGGCCTGTGGGGCGGTCATCCGCCGATCGCCGACATGGGCCGGTCCGGCTGCCGGAAACCGTGCTCGCCGATGCCATGGCCGGTCTTCTTACCCCACACCGCGGCCCGCCACAGCGCGGCGAGCCGCTCGTCGTCCGCGCCGGCGCGCAGCGCCGTACGCAGATCGCTCTCCTGCCGGGCGAACAGGCAGTTGCGCACCTGGCCGTCGGCGGTCAGCCGGACCCGGTCGCAGGCCGCGCAGAAGGGAGCGGACACGGAACCGATCACCCCGACCCGACCGGGGCCGCCGTCGACCTCGAACAACTCGGCGGGCGCGCTGCCCCGCCCCGGCAGGGGCCGCAGCGTGAACTCGGCCCGCAGAGCCGCGAGAATCTCCGCGGCGGTGACCATCGACGTGCGCCGCCAACCATGTTGGGCATCGAGCGGCATCTGCTCGATGAACCGCAGCTCGTACCCCGCGGCCAGCGACCAGCGCAGCAGGCGGGCGGCCTCGTCGTCGTTGACGCCCCGAACGAGGACGCTGTTGACCTTGACCGGCGCAAGACCGGTCGCCGCGGCGGCGCGCAGCCCCGCGAGCACGTCGTCGTGCCGGTCGCGGCGGGTGATCCGGGCGAAGCGGGTGGGATCCAGGGTGTCCAGGGAGACGTTCACCCGGTCCAGACCGGCGGCGCGCAACGGTTCGGCCAACCGGACGAGCGAGAGCCCGTTCGTGGTGAGCGAGAGCTCCGGCCGCGGGCGCAGGGAGGCGAGCCGGGCCACCAACGCCGCGAGACCCGGCCGCAGGGTGGGCTCACCGCCGGTGAGTCGGACCTCGGTCACGCCCAGCAGCCGCACCGCGATGCCGACCAGTCGGACGATCTCGTCGTCGGTCAGCAGGCGCGCCGGCGCCAGCCAGGGCAGGCCCTCGGCGGGCATGCAGTAGACGCACCGCAGGTTGCACCGGTCGGTCAGCGACACCCGCAGGTCCGTCGCAACGCGACCATGGGTGTCGACAAGGCTCACCGGTCCAGCGTATAGAGCCCAAGCGCCCGAACCCACCGGGCCCTTCGCCTGGGGTGGACGGCCGAGCGGACCGACCGGTGATGCCGGCGAGGCAGGCCCGGTCGGGCCGGTCGGACCACCGCCCGGCGGCGCCCGCGAACCTCGCCGGACGGCGGGCCGGGTGGCGACGGGTC
>NZ_JAMQQF010000945.1 GCF_023716945.1 Frankia sp. AiPs1
AGGCCGTTGCGCGGCGCGGGCGGACGCGGCTCGGCCGGGGCCTCCTCGAGGATGACGTGGGCGTTGGTCCCGCTCACCCCGAACGCCGACACGCCGGCCCGGCGCGGACGGCCCTCGCGCCGCCGCCAGGCGACGTTGTCGGTGAGCAGCTCGACGTCGCCGGCCGACCAGTCGACGTGCGGCGAGGGCTCGCGGACGTGCAGGGTGCGCGGCAGCACCTCGTGCCGCAGCGCCTGGACCATCTTGATGATCCCGCAGACCCCGGCCGCGGCCTGGGCGTGACCGATGTTGGACTTCAACGAGCCCAGGTACAGCGGCCGACCGGCCGGCCGGTCCTGGCCGTAGGTCGCAATGACTGCCTGGGCCTCGATCGGGTCGCCGAGCGTGGTGCCGGTGCCGTGCGCCTCGACCGCGTCGACGTCGGCGGTTCGCAGGCCGGCGTTGGCCAGCGCCTGGCGGATGAGGCGCTGCTGGGACAGGCCGTTGGGGGCGGTCAGCCCGTTGCTGGCACCGTCCTGGTTGATCGCCGTGCCGCGCAGCACCGCGTGCACCCGGTGGCCGCGGCGGCGGGCGTCGGAGAGCCGTTCCAGCACCAGCACGCCGGCGCCGTCCGCCCAGCCGGTGCCGTCGGCGTCGGCGGAGAACGCCTTGCACCGCCCGTCCGGCGCCAACCCCCGCTTGCGGCTGAACTCCACCAGGATCCCCGGCGTCGACATGACCGTCACCCCGCCGACCAGCGCCAGGTCGCACTCCCCCGCGCGCAGCGACTGGCTGGCGAGATGGGTCGCGACCAGCGAGGCGGAGCACTGGGTGTCCACGCTCAGCGCCGGCCCCTCCAGGCCGAAGGTGTAGGCGACCCGGCCGGCGATCACCCCGGAGGCGTTACCGGTGAGGAGCTGACCCTGCGCGTCCTGCGGCGCGGTGTGCCAGGCCGGCCCGTAGTCCTGCAGCGAGACCCCGGTGAACACGCCGGTGCGGCTGCCGCGCAGGGAGCGGGGGTCGATGCCGGCCCGCTCCACCGCCTCCCAGGAGACCTCCAGCATCAGCCGCTGCTGCGGGTCGAGGGCGTTGGCCTCCCGCGGGCCGATCCCGAAGAACGCCGGATCGAACTGGTCGATGCCGGTCAGGAACCCGCCGTGGCGGGTGTAGGCGGTGCCGGGATGGTCGGGGTCCGGGTCGTAGAGCCCGGCCAGGTCCCAGCCGCGGTCCTCGGGCAGTCCGGCGACCGCGTCGCGCCCGGCGTGCACCAGCTCCCACAGTGCCTCCGGCGAGTCGACGCCGCCGGCCAGCCGGCAGCCCATGCCGACGATGACGATCGGGTCGTCCGCCGGCCGGTGCCCGTGGCCCGCCGCGGCCCCGACC
>NZ_JAMQQF010000946.1 GCF_023716945.1 Frankia sp. AiPs1
GCGATGCCGCCCGCCGGTTGGCCGCGCCCGGCCGGGCTGCGCCACAGCGTCGTTCGCCGGGGCCCGCCGGATGGCCGGCTTCGGCCCGGACCCGGCTCCCGTCGGAACCCCTGCCTTCCTGCGCCTGGACGGATGACCCCGAACTTCGCGTGACCTCGGGTAGCCGTCCACGAGCCTGCCTGCGCCGCACGAACCACTGCCGCCGGGCCCGCCAGCCCGGTTCCCGCCCGCACGGCCGTGACTGCGTGACCGCACGTCTGTAACCGCACGTCTGTAACCGCACGTCTGTAACCGCACGTCCGCGACCGCACGTCCGCGACCGCACGGCCGTGACTGCGTGACCGCGCGGGCGCCGTAGCGGGATGCCACGCCTTCACATCTGGAGTTCCCATGCCCGACGGAGTTCCCCTCCGCGTCAACCTCCGCGTCACCCCGCGCGCCGGCCTTCCCACCGAGATCGTCGGCAGCCCCAGCCGGGCCGGGGGCGACGATCGCGCCTCGCGGACTGTCACCGGGCAGCCCGCGCCGCACCGGCGTCGGTGGCTCAGGGGCGCATCGCCGCTCGCCGTCGCTGTGCTCGCCGCCGCGGTCGCCGTGGGCGGCTGCTCCGCCAGCTCCGCGACTTCCAGCGGCGCGCCCGTGATCGTCGGTGCGGCCGCGACGGCCGGACCGGGGGTGCGCGGCACGGCGCTCGGCGCGCCGATCGACCTGCCCGACCTGCATCTCACCGACACCACCGGCCATCCATACGACCTGCGCGCCCATGCCCCGGGCCGGGTGACCCTGCTGTTCTTCGGCTACACCCACTGCCCGGACATCTGCCCCACCACCATGGCGGATCTGGCGGCCGCCCTGACCCAGGTCTCGCCGGACATCCGCCGGCGCACGTCGGTGGTCTTCGTCACCTCGGATCCGCAACGGGACACCCCGCCGGTCATGCGCCACTGGCTCGACTCCTTCGACAGCGGATTCGTCGGGCTCACCGGAGAGCTGGCCACCATCGACGCTGCCGCCCGTTCGGTCGGGGTGCCGCTGGAGCCGCCGCGCCACCAGGCCGACGGGAGCTGGATCGTCGACCACGGCGCCCAGGTCCTCGCCTTCGGCCCGGACCGGCGGGCGCGGGTCGTCTACACGGCGGGCACCTCGGTGGCCGACTACGCCCACGACCTGCCGCTGCTGCTGGGGAGCGCCGCATGAACGGCGGGGAGACCGCCAAGCCGGGCACGTCGGGCACACCGGGCACGCCGGTCGCTCCCGCCGGGCCCGCTGAGCCAGCCGAGCCGGTCACTGCGGCGGATCGTCGTACCGGGCCGCACCGGCGTCGGGTCCTCGCCGGCGCCGGGCTGTTCGGGCT
>NZ_JAMQQF010000947.1 GCF_023716945.1 Frankia sp. AiPs1
GAGACAGGGTCGTCGCCGCGGCCCGCGCTCCGGAGTACCGGCTGGAGGTCGTCGGCGCCCGGCGGGTCGTCTACCGCCTCGCCGAGGTGCACGCGCTGCCCCGCCACACCGTGCGGCTGCCGATCACCTGTGTCGAGGGCTGGTCGGCGGACGCGACCTGGCACGGTCCCCGGCTGCGCGACCTGCTCGACGCGGCGCTCATCCCCGCCGACGCCACCGTGCGGGTCGAGTCGCTGGAGGCGCGCGGCGGCTACCGGGCCAGCGAGGTGCGCCCCGCCCATGCCCGGGATCCGCTGACCCTGCTGGCCACCGGCCTCGACGGCGCCGACCTCGACCTTGATCACGGCTACCCGGCCCGGCTCATCGCCCCCAACCGGCCCGGCGTCCTGCAGACGAAGTGGGTGCACCGGGTGGTGATGCTGTGACGAGCGGCGACGGTGACGGTGACGGTGACGGTGACGGCGATGGCGATGGCGACAGCGACGGCCGCGTCGGCGACGTCGGCAGGACCGGGCCGAGCGTTGGCGGACTCGCCCTACGGGTGGTGCTGGCGGCGGCGGGGCTCGCGGCACTGGGCTACGGCGTCGACGGCCTGCTGTCGATGTCGCGGGCGACGCGCCCGTCGAACGCCGGTGCCTGGCTGATCGGCGGGATCGTCGTCCACGACGCGCTGCTGGTGCCGGCGACGATGATCGTGGGCTTCGCGCTCAGCCGCCTCGTCCCGGCGCCGTACCGCGCCGTCGTTCAGGGCGCGCTCCTCGTCAGCGGGTCGGTGGCGCTGGCGTCGCTGCCGCTGTGGCGCGGCTACGGCGGCTCCGCCGACAACCCCTCGGCGGACCCGCTGCCCTACGGCCGCAACCTGGCCATCGTCCTGGGCGTGGTCTGGGCCGGCGCCGCGCTCATCATGGCCCACCGGGCCCACCGAGATCGTCGAAATCGCCGCGCCCACCGGAAGCGGACGGGACGGCAGCGTCGGGATCGGACGGGACGGTAGCGTCCGATGGCTGGTCGCGGCGCAGGGCGGCGAAGTGGCGCCCCCCGCTCTGCCAGTGCCGGGCCACGAGCAGGCCGGCGGCCGGCGCCACGATGGCGAGATCGTCGACGCTGACCTGGCACCAGGCGAACGGCTTCGAGATGCGGCCGCCGGCGTCCTCCAGCCGCAGCCGGACCGGTCCGACGGGGGTCCCGGGCGGCTCGATCTCGACGAGTGCCTGCCCGGCCGGGGCGAGCAACTGCCGGACGCGACGCAGCAGCCGGACCGGATCGCCGCCGATGCCGATGTTGCCGTCGGCCAGCAGCAGCGCCGCCCAGCGGCCCTCGGCCGGCAGCCGGCCGAACACGTCCCGGCGC
>NZ_JAMQQF010000948.1 GCF_023716945.1 Frankia sp. AiPs1
CTGTCGCGCCGCCCGCAGCCAGGCGGCGAGGGCGCAGCCCACCAGCAGCGCGTCGGCGCGGGTGTCCAGGGCGAAGTACGTCCGCGTCCCCGGCGCCCCGGACGTGACCAACGCGTTGCGCCACAGCGCCACGCCGGCCGCCCCGCCCAGCAGGACCACGGGCAGCCGGCGGGCCACCCACGGCCAGCGGCACAGGGCCACCAGCACCAGCGGCCACAGCAGGTAGAACTGCTCCTCCAGTGACAGCGACCAGGTGTGCCCCAGCCAGCCGGCCCCCGTGCTCTGCCGCACCACCTGAAAGTAGTTGTTCACATACAGCGCCGAGGCGGCCAGGCTGTCGAGGAACTCGGACCGTTCGCCGGCCGTGCCGATCCCCAGCAGGACGACCGCCGTGAGGCCGACGAGGGCCAGCACCCAGAACGCGGGCAGCAGCCGGTAGGCCCGTCGCAGGTAGAACCGGCCGAGCGAAACCCCACCGGTCCGGTCCCGTTCCGCCAGCAGCTGCCCGGTGATCAGGAAGCCGCTGAGCACGAAGAACACGTCGACGCCCAGGTAGCCGCCGGGCAGCGAGTCCATGTGGAACACGAGCACGCAGAGCACCGCGAGCGCCCGGACGCCGTCGAGCGCGGGGTTGCGGCCGCCGCGCCCGACCCCGCCCCGCTCCGGCGCCCCGCCCACCCGGACGGCCCGCTCCTGGGCGGCGGCCGATCCACTCAGCGTGGTCGAACCGGACGTCCGGACCGCCGGCCGCGCCCGGCCGAGCTTCGATAGCTGGCCGGGGCCGAGTGGTTGGCCGGGCTTCGATGGCTGGCCGGGCAGCCGCGACGGCGGGTCGGCCAGCAGGATGCCCGTCCGGCGGTGCGCCGCTGCCGAGCGCCTGGACGACACCGTCGCGGCGCGGGGCGCAGCGCGTTCCGGGTCGTGTCCGTGCTCAGCCATCCACGCTCCCCTCAGAACTGCCGGACTGCCCGTCTCCTGCCCCTTCGCCCCCTTCGTATCCCGCCAACCTGGGCGTTTGCTGTCAGGCGGACCCGGCGACCGCGACGATGAGACTGACTTTCGGCATCCAGAGAACTACGCAGCGAAGTCATTCCCCGCAGGTGCGGGTTGAGCCGTCACGGCCCGGCCGAGTCGGTCGACAGATAGGTTGTTCGCGTGCAAGACCAGGGCACGGCCGCCACGGACGTCCGGGCGGCCGTCCTGTCCGCCGCCGTCATCGGGGGCGTGGCCGGAGCGGCCCTCGGCGCTCACCGAGGGCGACGCGGGGTCGGGCTGGGCGGTCTCACGGGGGCGGTCGCGCTGGCGGCGTCCGAGGCGGTCGCCCAGCGCCGCCCCGGTGAGCAGTAGG
>NZ_JAMQQF010000949.1 GCF_023716945.1 Frankia sp. AiPs1
CTCCAGGCCCAGCATGCCGGGCCGGGCCGCGGCCCACTCGGTCTCCTTGTCCTCCAGCGCGTGCGGGGCGTGGTCGGCGAGCTCCACCGCCACGTTCTCCCGGCCGAACAGCTCCGCCAGCCGCGCGAGGGCGGCCCCGGCGGCGGCGGGACCGCAGCGGGCCAGGGCCCGGGGAACCGTGCCCTTGCGGCATCCGGTGAGCACCTGCCAGTGCCCCCCGGCCGCCTGGGCGCAGGCCTCGGGCTCGGCCACCAGCCGGCCCTTCTCCCCGCCGGCCAGGTGGGCGTCGGACAGCAGTCGGGCCAGCCGCCGGTAGCCCTCCGGGTCGCGGGCGAGGACGAGCAGGTGGTCGCCGTCGGGATCGGTCTCGCCCGCGCGGGCCGCCCGCGCCCCGAGCGAGATCTCCGCCCCGAAGACGGTCCGCAGTCCCACCTCCCGGGCCGCCTCCGCGAAGCGGACCACGCCGTAGAGCCCGTCGTGGTCGGTGAGCGCGAGCGCCGACAGCCCCAGCCGCACCGCCTCCTCCACAAGGTCCTCCGGCTGGCTCGCGCCGTCGAGGAAGCTGAACGCGGAATGACAGTGCAGCTCGGCGTAGGGGACGGTCGCGGCCGGGGCGGCCCGCAGCCCCGCTCGCGGCCGGTAGGGAGCCCGCTTGCGCGACCAGGCCGGGCTGTCCCCGCCGTCGCCGGGTGGACCGGTGCGGACCGATGCGTCCCGTCCTCGACCACCGCCCGCCAGGCCGGCCGCCGCCGATTCAGTCATAGGACGCCTCCACCCACCACCGCCCGCCCGCAACGGCGAGCAGGTAGGCACCCCCCTCGGCGACGCTGATCTGGAAACGGGCCCGCCGGCGGGCGTCGGCGTCCCACCAGCGCTCGTCCACGGGCCACGGGCCCGCCCAGCCGGTCACCGGCATCGGCGCGCCCGCGCCGATCGCCAGCCGCGCGGGCGGCGCGGTCACCGTGCACCGGGCGCTGACCCCCACCGGCTCCCCGGCATCGTCGACGACGCTGGCCACCAGCGGGGGTCGGTGCACGAGGGTGGGGGCCGGGGCCGGCAGGATCCCGGGCCACGGCCGGTCCAGCCCGGCGGCCACCCGAGGTTCCCCCCAGGGCACCAGGCGGATCCGGTCCCCGGGATCGCGGCCACCGCCGACCACCGCGGTGAGGACGGCGTCCGGACCGAGCAGCCCCTGCACCCGGGTGAGGGCCCGGCCGACCCGCGCGGCGGCCGCCCCCGGCTCCCCCCACAGCCCGAGCTGGCGGCCGTCCGCGGGCACCAGCCCCACCGGTTCGATCCGCAGCCGGACCACCCCGGCCGTGGGCCCCGCCTGCCCCGCCCCGGCC
>NZ_JAMQQF010000094.1 GCF_023716945.1 Frankia sp. AiPs1
TAGGGGTTTGTGGGGGGCGGGGGGGCGGGGCCGCGCGGGGGGGGGGGGGGGGGGGGGGGGCGGGCGGCCGGACCACCCCCGGCCGCGCCCCCACCCGCCGCGGTACGGGCGGCGGTGAACACCGACCAGGTCGGTGGCCGTGCCGCCGGTCCTGATGTCCCCGGTCCTGATGTCTCCGGCCCGGATGCTGCCGATCCGAGCAGCGGAGCCGATCCGGGCTTGTCAGCCAGTGGACCGGACGCCGTCGCACCGGCAGCCGGCGGGGACCGTGGACCGACCGGCGGTGCACCGGCGGCCGGCGGCGCAGACAGCGGATCGCCATCCGGACCGCCATCCGGACCGCCGCCTGGGCGTCCGCCCGACCCCCCGCACGGCCCCCCGCCCCCCTGGGAGGCCCATGAACTTCCGCCGCACCTGCACGTGACACCGCGCGACCCCCAGCCCGGGGTCACCGTCACCCTGCTCGACGATCCGGCCCGACCGCCGGACGCGGCCACCGTCGACGCGCTGGCGCTCATCCACCCGCCCGGTGGGGAGGGCGCCGCACTGGTCGGCCGGGGGGATGCGCCGGGGCGGCTCGATCTCGCCGGCCGGCCGGTTCCGGCCGACAGCCTGGTAACCGCGCTCGATCAGCTCGGGGTGCCGACCGACCAGGGCTTCTACCTGGTCGTCCCGCACGCGGACGGCCCGGGCTCGTTCGCCGCCGACCTGCGCGCCCGCACGGGCGGCCCGGTGGCCGCCTCCAGCCACGATGTCACTTTCGATGCGAGTACCGGGACGGTCCACGAGGCGATTCCCGGGCGGGACGCCGAGGGCAACGCCGTGGCGCATGTCCGCGAGCTCGGAAGCACCCAGCCGGCAGCTCCAGTGCCCGGGCACTCGGCTGCCATGCCGGCGCCGGGCCCCGCCGAGGTGTCGGGTACCTCGCCTTCCGCTGACGTGCCCGGCACCTCGCCTCCCGCCGGGCCCGCACCGACCGGTTCCAACGGGTCGGCTGCCGGTCGTCCACCCCCGGGCACCGCCGTCGGAACGAGTCTGGGGCACCTGGAGCCGTTGCTGCGCGAACTCGGGATGGACCAGGACGTTCTGGACCGGCTGGGGGACCCTGCGGCAAGCAGCCTGCCGGACTCGCTCGCCGCACCGATCCCTGCCGATCCGCGCGAGGCGGCCGCGATCCTGGCGGCGGCCGTGGTCACCGCCCGCACCTGGCGGCCGGGTGAACCACTCGCCCCCCGCGACGTCGACAACCTCTACCGGTTCTACCGGGACCGGCTCGCTGAGATCTTCGGTCGAGTGGGCCGCGGCGGCGCGGATCCGTTCGACGGCCAGGCGCCCTTCGTCGAGATCGTCGCGCCGGCCGGCGGCCCGGTGCCGTTGAGGCTGACCAGTGCGGCGGCCGGCCATCTGGCCGACGCGGCGGAATCCCTGATCGACGGCCGGCCGTTCGGCTACCGGCCCGGCGACGATCTCAACGCCATCCAGGAAGCGACCGCACGTGACATCGAGGCCGCGGCGGCCGCCGCGGCAGCGGCAGCCGGCATCGCTCTGCCGGTCGGGTTCGACCCGGCACACGGTCGGGTGGCCGGCGGGCACGTCGAGTTCATCGCCGACCAGACGCTGACCGACGCCCGCGACGCCGGGCCCCTGGCCGAGCAGGTCGTCGATCTGCTGGCGCAACGTCCGCCCTGGTCGGACGGCCGGCTCCACGCGGAGCTGCGCAAACAGATCACCGCCGGGTTCGAGAACCTCATCAACGAGCTGGGGGGGCCGGAACTCGGCTGGCGCCTGGTCTCCAGCAGGGGCGTTGAGCTGGCGTTGCGCCATCCCGAGACGGGTGACCCGCTACGCCTGCCCGTGCGGTTGGCGGCCGACCCGAGTCAGCAGCCCCGGCTGCTGTCCCCCGCCGAGGCCGCTGCCCGCCGCGCCGCTGCCCGCGGGGAGCCGGTCCTGGCGACGGTGGAAGGGGCCGGGACCGCCCGCCGCACCGCCGCCGGCCAGGCCGGCGGCCTAGTCCCGCGGGGCGGGGTGGTCTTCGGATACACCCGGGCGGATCGCTCGATCGCCGTCGCGGGCATCGTCGAAAGCAACGGCAGCCGCCTCGTCCGTAACGAGCAGCGGGACAACACCGGTTCCCGGCGGGTTCTGTTGCCGTGGGATCCGCAGGGGCCCCGTGATCTCCGGGCCCGCCTGGAGCTGCCCGCCGAGCTACAGGTCTCGCTCATCCCCGACCGGCTGGTGGCCGGGGCCGGCATCCCCGAGGTTCTCACCGGTCCGACCACGGTGACGTTCTCTCTGTTCGAGGGGACGGTTCAACACCTGACGCAGGGCGGTACCCCGGTCGGGGGCGAGGTCCGGATGCCCGGCAGCGGATCTCCGACCGAGCATGATCACACGCGTACCACCTTCGGTCGGGTGCCGATGTACGCCGTGGAGTCCGTACACGGTCTGACCGAACTGACCGACGCCGTCGTGGCGCAGGGGGCGGACGCAGGCTGGATTGCCGAGTACGTCACGGAACAGTTCGACGATCTGCTGCGAGGGCCGGGCGTGTACTCGCCCGAGGCATTCGGCGTCCACCTGCGGGCGGACCTCCTGCGTGCCACACCGGGGAACGGCCGGGCCGATGTGCGGATCCGGCACGACACCCAGCGGGTGCAGATCACCGGCGCCATCGACAGCCATGCCAGGGGGAAAACGTTCTCCGTGAGCGGCGTGCTCGCCAACCGCTTCGAGGCACGCCTCGACGTCCAGAGGACGCGTGCCAGCGAACGCACCATCGCCCGCGGCGCCGGCACGACCATGAGGATCGACCATACCGGCGTCAGCGTCCCGATCGAGGTTGCGCTGCGCGTCACCGCGACGTTGCCGTCAGGGGGGTCCGCGCGCGGGGATATCACCGCGGTGATACGCATCCCGGCCGAATCCGCCGCCCGTGTGCTCGCCGAGCTCGACGAGTTCAACGCGGCGACTGTCCTGGCGGTGGCCGGGACGCCGGCCGTGCCGCCGGCCCCGGCCGTGGGAACACCGTCGCAGGAGAGCTCGGCCCCGGCGGCCGAGGTCGCCTCGACATCACCGTCGCACTACCTTCCCAGCCGGCTCGGCCCTGCGGCGGTGGTGGTCGGTCTGGACGGCGCGGGCCTGGTGGCCGACCGTATCGTCACGGCGCTGCGCAGCCGGGTCGAGCTGGGCGCGGAGGACTTCGCCGTCAGCAAGCAGATAGCCGAGCATTTCTCTTCGGGCGCGCTGTTGGCCAGGCAGCGTGAGCTGTTCGGCGGAAGCCTTGAGCTCCCACTGACGATCGGACAGCAGCAGGTCGAGATCACGGTACGCGCGGTCATGGAGGTGGGGCCCCATCCAGCGACTGAACTGGGCAACGCCCGGCTGGCGATCGCCGTGCGGGAGGCCACCGCGACCGGGTGGGCCGACACCCGCGGATGGCAGGTCGTCGCTGGGGGCGGCGTGCGCGCGTATCTCGACGGGGACCCGATCCTGCTCGGCGCGCGAGGCCGCGGCGAGGCCGGCGGTGGAGCGACGAGAAGTAACCGTTTCGAGGACCAAAGCACCTTCCAGGACGAGTTCGATTTCAAGGGTGCGTCCGTCAGCGCCGATATCCGGGCCCGCATCGAGTTTGACATCGCGGTGCGCTCCGAGCCGGAAATCCCGTCCATCCGACGATGGATAGCGGGCCGACGCACCGAGCTACCGCCGGAGCGGGCGGACGTACCCGGCCAGCTGCCGGATGCGTCAGCGCAGCCCCTGCCCCCGAGTGGCCAGGCCACCCCTCCGGACAACATGATCGACGTTCGGGCCACCGTCTGGGCACCGGAGGGCTTCGCCTCACCTAACCCGGACGCGGCGGATCGGCTGCGCCCTGCCGTCCTCGACCAGGGCGCGCCGTTGCCCGATGACATCGTGGAGTGGGTCGTGGCCGGGCCCGCGGCCGTCCGGGTCCTGTCGGACCTGCTCATCGGGCGAGGGTTTGCCGCTAAGACGGCAGATTCCCTCGCCCACGACCTCCTCAACGTCGACAATGTGACTGTCAACTACCGGCAGAGTGGACGTGTCGTCCGTCCTGTCCGAGACCCGGCGACCAACCGGGACGCGGTGGTGATCATCGAGATCGCCGGCCGGAACCTTCGGCAGGCGGACGGTTCGGCGTCGCTCAATCGCAAACTGACGGAGAGCGGGGGTCACCGGGCCCAGGCCGGTCGCGGCGGGCGGCGCACGGTCGGCTGGCTCACCACCTCCGCAGACGCCGCGGCGAAGGCGCCGCAGGACTGGCGGACGTCGGCGCCAGGCCGCTCCGACGGCCGCAGCAGCCGCGGGGCGGCAGACAGCAGCGACGGCACAGGCGTCCTCAGTTCGACCCAGCGAAAGTTCGCCAAGGCGGACTATGTTCAGATTATCGGCGACGCTCGCCTGGTGATTACGGTGATGGCCCCGGAGAGCTACGTCTCGACGCGCGCCCCGGCGGCATCGTCCGGCGGCGTCGAGCCTGTGGGCCACAGCGGCCGGGGCGACGGACCCGCCGCGGGCGCCAGGGTGATCGACACGTCCGACGCCATTGCGATCCTGCGCCGGACCAGTCCGTGGCAAACGTCCTCGACGGCGCTGCCCACGTTGCCTCGACACGACGTAACGACCGCCGATGTTCAGGAACTACGTTTCGTCGAGGGCTGGGACGGCCAGCAGAACGCCGCACAGCGCCGCGCAGTCGATCTGGTCCGTACGCTCGACCCGGGGGAGCTGCAGCGCGGGAGAACACTCGACGAGCTGCTCACCCGGTTGCGGTCGGAAAACATCGAGCGCGACCTGCCGAACCTGTGGGGCGGACGGACAGTCAGTATCACCCCGCGCCTGGAACTCGTGCTGCGGGCGCGGGTCGCAGCGGACTTCACCTACGACGGCACCGCGCCCGGCGTGGAGACGGTGCGATCCCACTCGGTGGTGACGCAGGAGAACCATGCCCGCAGCAGGACCGGCAACCGTCGCGCGGGGTGGAGCGGTGAGGAACGCGAGACCGAGCCCCGCCACTACACCGCTGGCGCGGTGGACCTCACCCGCGACCGGCAGAACACGGTCGGCGCCGGCGACGGGGTGACATCCGCCGACGCCGCGCAGCACCGGCACACCGCCGACTGGGACCGCTACAAGGGTCCGGTCGAACTGGACATCGTGGTTCGCCCGGTGCAGTCCGGATTCCCGCACCTGCTCGGCTCGCGGCGAGCCCCCGTCGGGGACACCGTCGGCCTCGAACTGACAGTGCTCGTTCCCGCCGGCGACCCGGCGCCGCTCCAGCCGGCGTCGTCCCACCCGGCCGGGGCGGACGCCGGTGACGCGCCGGCCGCGACTGCCGGTGTCTCCGGCGGCGCAGGTGACCGGACACGGGCCGTGTCGATCATTGTCGATCCGGAGGGAACACCGGAGCTGGAGATCCGAGCCGCCGGCCACCGGCTCGCCGGGTTCGCCCGGCCCGCGTTCGACCGCGGCGACGTCCGCCTGGACCACGTCGATCCGACCTTCCTCGGGGAGGTCCGTGAGGCGCTGCGCGGGCTCGTCGGCCGCGGGCCGATCCGGGACGCGATTGTCGCACCGTTCACCGAGCGCGACTTCGCGGCGCGTTTCCCGGCTCTGCTGGGGGCCGACGGGACGACGATGGCGATCGAGCGACGCGGGGAGCGGGGCGTCACCGTCCTCGACGTGCGCGCCGCCCTGTTCGATCCGTCGCCGCATCCCACGAGATCCTCCTGGCTGCAGGAGCGGCAGGCCAACGAGACCACGGTCACCACGAGCTGGTCGGACTCGCACGGAACGGGCGGCAGCCGGGCAGCGGCGGGGCGGTTCGTGGAGGGCCTCGGCGAGACATCGACATCCTCACCTCCCGTCCACGTGCCGCGTGGCCACAACTCGCCGTGGGAGCTGGACCCGGCCTACTACGGTCCGCCTGCCACCGCCTACGCCGGCCCGCATGTCAGGCTGCGCCTCGAACAGACGGCGACCCGGACATCCACCCGCGACATCACCCGGTTCACCCAGTCCAGCCGGGACGTCACGATGCGTTCGCTGACCGCCGGTCTCGTCCTCGACGTCACCGCCAGGGTCGGCAGCGAGGTCCACCGGCTGCGCTTCCATGATTCAACCGGCCGGGCCGTGACACTGATGGCCGATGCGGCGGCGCTGCTCGGCCATCCCGATCCCGACCTGCGAGCGGTGACCTCGGCCGGCGTGCCGCTGCACTACAGCAAGGTCGACGCCAGCGGCGGGGTCTTCCTGCCCGCCGAGGCCGCGGGCGGTGGCGGGCCGGCCGCGGACCGGTCCGTTCAGGCCCTGACCGCCGCTCGTGCGCTGCGCTTTCCGCATGCGTTCACCGTCGCGGCCGAGGCCCACGATCCCGCCCGTGGAGTTCGGCTGGCCGGCCGCTGGCTCGACGCCGGCCAGCTCGCCGACCTCGTGGCCGGCCGGTCCGACGCCCGCGCCATCCTCGGGACCGCCCCGTCGGCCGTCGCGCTGTTGGTCCCCGGCGTGCCGGCGAGCTATGCCAGCGACGTCGCCGGGTCCCTCGCCGACCGACTGGGCACCCGGGTCGAACTTGTCGCGACCCCGGACGGGGTGATGCAGACACCCCAGGGCGTCTACGCCGGCCGGACCCGCCTCGCCACGGATCGGTTCTCCTTTGGCGAGTGGTACACCGTGGTCGCCGAGCCTGGCGGGCCCGCCGCGGTGACCCGCCTGCCGCCGATGACGCGCGAGGCGGCCGACCTCGCCGAGGTGCTCGGCCAGCGGGTGGGTTCCGGGCCGGCGCCTGACCCCGGGGGACCCGCGGAGGCCCGAGGCGATCCGCCCGGCTCGCTGACGGACCACCCCGACGGCATCTACCCGCCAGACGAGGGGTTTTACTGGCCACCGAGAACATCGAACCCGCACATCGACGGCGGGCACCCGAACGTGCGGCCGCTGGCCGAGCCGCAACCGCCGGTGCCTGCTGCCGACGCGGGGGACTGGACACCGGGTGAGCTGTCGGAGTTTCTCCGGGACTTCGTCGAAGTGGTGGTGACCACGGGCGGGGCGGAGCTGGTGTGGGTTCGCACCGAGTCGGAAGCGGCCGACGGGGTGGCCCGCGCCGCGCTGGGCCGGGCCGATCTGGACCCCGCGTGGATCGGCGTGGCGGCGCACGGTGTGGCCAGGCCCGACGGCGCGGTCGGCGTCCATGCCGGGGGCCGGTGGGTGCCCCCCGAGCTGCTGGCCGCAGCGGTGAACAAGGTGGTTGCGGCGAGCGGCCGGCGGCCCGACGGTGACCAGCTGCTGATCTGCCAGGCGGGCGGCGACTATGCGCGGGCCTATCAGGCGGTGACCCGTCGCGCGGCCGAGTCGAGCAGTGACGACGTCTGGATGATCAGAGATGGTGATCATGCCGGCGGGCTCGTCGCCGCGCCGCCCAAGGTCGTCGACGACGTGGCCCGACCGATGTTCGGAGCGGCGGGTGACCCGCTCGGCCGGTTCACCGTGAGCCCGCCTCCCCGCCAGCCGGGGACCGTGGTTCCGCCGTGGGCAGCCGGTCCGGTCCGGTCCCGCCCGCCGGCACCCCTGCCGCCGCTGCAGACCTACAGCCGCTTCGGCGCGGACCCGGCCGATCCTGTTCTCCCGACCGGGCAGGTCGTCCCCGTCGGCCTGGACGGGGTGGGCGCGCGCATCGAGGCGCTCGCCGAGGTGGTTCGCCGGGTCGGCTTCCGCCCTGAGACGGCGGACAGTCCCGTGACGCTCGCGACTACCCTGCACGAGGCATGGGACCTGCTCACCCGGGTCGACCCGGGGCAGGCGTCGGGGGACGGCGTCGACTTCCTGCTGGCCGTGTTCGACGCCCCCGAGGAGCTGTGGCCGGGTTCGTGGCGTGCCGCCGCGGTGGCCCTTACCGCGACCGGGGCTCCGCTTGAACATGTGCTGCGGGGGCTCGCCGCCCATCCGGACTCGCGGGTCGATCAGCGTGACGCCATCGGGAGGACTCTCACCGGCCTGGCGGCATCGTCAGCCGCGGTCCTGCCGGCCGGCTGATCGGCCGAGCCGTGCCGGCCCTGGCCGCCCCGGCGCCCCGGTGGCGTTGAGATCGTTGGGTAGAAGAAGGGTGAGCGGATGCCGGCAGTACACGCCCCGGTTCTAGTCTGGGTTGGTGGCGGTGGGTGAGCCGGCGGCATCGACGGAACGTCGGCCCGGCGAGGCTGATCTCGACACCCGCTGTCACTGGCTGCTGCTGCGACTGTCCGGGCTGGTTTCCGACGAACTGCTCACCCGCGCCCGTGCCTGGCTGGCGCAGGGCCGCCGGGTGGACGTGGCCGCGGCGGTCGTGCAGGCCGCTGTGCCCGTCGACCTGGCCCTGAACGCCGCAGACGTCCGCCTGCTCGACGAGCTGTACACGGCGGCCGACCTCGACGCGCGGGCCGTGGGGTCGGTCAGGATCGGCAGGCCGAACCGGTCCGGTGAGGCGGCGCGCGGGTTCAGGTTCAGTGCCGGGCCTCCCGCCGCTGCGGGCGAGGAGCCATTGGCGGAGCAGGACGATGTTCTCGGCGCGTTGCTCGCCGACGTGGTGACGATGCCGTCGGTTCGGGGCGTGTGGCTTGCCTGGCGCTCGGCGGCGAACGGCGCTCCCTGGCCCCCGACGCGGCGGGTGTTCGTCGTCGAGACGGATGACGACGCCGACCTGCCCGCGGTCACGGCCCGAGCTCAGCGCGTACTCGCCGGCGCCGGGGAGGCTGCGCCGCAGGTGGAGACCTACCCGACAGCGGCCGAGCCGCCCTCCCGGACGGAGCAGGCGCGGACCCGCGGGGCCCTGGTATATGTGCGTGGGCCGCGGCCGGAGATCCAGTTCGCCCAGTTCTTCGACGAGGTGGATGAGTCAGGTCCGCAGATCGGCCCGGACCATCCGAGGCTGGCGGACCCGGAGCGGGTGCACGTGCTGAACTACCTCAGTGATGGAAAGGTGTTGGCATCCACCACTGCGCGCGCCGTCGACCGGCTGCGGCCGCAGGACGGCCCGATAGTGCCGGTCACCATCCGCACCGACGGCGTCTGGATCTGGAACGACGCGAGTTGGTACTACCTGGAGAAGTACCACCTTGCGCCGCATCCCGGGCTGCTCGCCACCATCCGCGCCCGCGGCTACGTCTGTGCGCGGGTCGATGCCGTGGCGCTGCGCCTTGCCACAATGCGGCTGTTCCCATGACGGTCGGCGCGGACGAGAGCGCTGGCTGGGTGGCCCGCTGCCACCTGATGTTGCTGTGGATCGCGGGCTTCGTGCCGGACGACATGCTGACGGCGTGCCGTGCCTGGTTGGCGCAGGGGCGGGTCGTCGATGTGGCGCTGACCGTGGCGCAGCAGGCGGGTCTTACCGGCGTCGAGCTCTACCGGGAGGACGTCGAGCTGTTGGTCGAGATCCGTCGGGCGGCCGGCATCGCCGTGCCGCCCGAGGAGAATCTTGCCCTGATCGACGTCCCGCCCACGCCGCCCTACCGGTTCGGGCCCGACAGGTCCGCGTCGCCGACCGCGCCTGCCGGCCGTTCCGCCGCGGCCGGGGGAGTGGATGCGGCGGTCCGGGCGGATGGCGTGCTCGGCGCGTTACTCGACGCGATCCGGGCGGACTTCGGGTCGGTGCGGGCGGCGTGGCTGGCCTGGCGGCGACCGATGGAGAACACGCGCTGGCCGCCGCCGCGGCGGGTGTTCGTCGTCGAGGTCGACGAGGAGGCCGACGCGCCCGCGCTGGCCGGGCACCTGCAGCGGGTGCTCGCCGGCGCCGGGGATCCCGACGCCGGGGTCGAGGTCTACCCGGTGACGGCGGACGCCGATCTGCCCACCTACCAGCTCTGGGCCCGGGAATACGGCCGACGGATCCACGTGCGCGATGCCCGTCCACCGTTGCGGCTGGTGCCGTTCTACGACGAGGTCGACGGCACCGAGCGGAAGATCAGTCCGACTCATCCCCTCCTGGCGGGCAGGGAACGCACGCTCGTGCTGGACTATCTGCGTGGCGCGGACGTGGTGTCGCACGATCCCCAGCTCGTCGGGGACATCCTGCGGCCCGAGGCCGGCGACGTCGTGCCGACCTTCTTCCGCACCGACGGCCACTGGGTGTGGGCCGATCCCAGCTGGTACTACCTGCTGGTGCATCACCTCGCCCCGTACCCGGAATTCCTCGCGGACATCCGCCGCCGCGGTTATGTCCTTCCCCCGGTGGACGAGGTCGATCGCCAGCGTGCGCGGGAGCTGCTGGAATCGCCGGAGGACTCGCTCGGCTGGGCAAACCACTTCTCCACCCCCCGGGCCCATGACGATGGGTGAGCCGCCGGCCCGGGATCCGCACCGGCCGGGTCCCGAGGATCTGACGACCCGATGCCACTGGATGCTGCTGCGTCTGTCGGGGGCGGTTCCCGACGAGCTGCTCACCCGGGCGCGTGCCTGGCTGGCCGAGGGGCACCGGACCGAGATGGCCGCAGCTGTGGTCCAGGTCGGCGCCGGGCTCGCGCTGGATTCCGCGGACGTGACGTTACTCGCGGAGCTGTACGCCGAGGCTGAGCTGCCCCTGTCGGGCCTGCGGCGGCTCGGAACGGGGCGGCCGGCGGCACCCGGCGACGTGCTGCCCGGTCTGACGTTCGCGGCCGAGCGTCCCGGTGCTCCGACGGCGGCGCAGGTTTCTGCGGCGCCTGCTGTCGACGCCCCGCAGGCGCCGGCCGATGCGCAGCCATCCGCGGGGGAACGGGATGGTGCGCTCGACGCGTTGCTCGCCGAGGTCGCGGTGATGCCGTCGGTGCGTGGGGTGTGGGTGGCCTGGCGTTCACCGGCGAACGGCGCTCCCTGGCCGCCGCCACGGCGGGTGTTCGTCGTCGAGACGGACGGGGGCGCGGATCTGGCGGGGGTGGTGGCCCGGCTGCAGCGGGTGCTCGCCGCCGCAGGAGAGGCCGCCCCGCAGGTGGAGGTCCATCCCAGGTGGATCGAGCCGCCCGCCCGGACGCTGGCGGCGAGGACCCGTGGGGCGTCGGTGTACGTCCGCGACCCGCGCCCGCAGGGCTGGGCGGCGCGCTGCCACCTGATGCTGCTGTGGATCGCGGGCTTCGTGCCGGACGACATGTTGACGGCGTGCCGCGCCTGGCTGGCGCAGGGGCGGTTCACCGATGTTGCGCTGACCGTGGCACACCAGGCCGCCCTCACCGGCGTCGAGCTCTACCGGGAGGACATCGAGCTGTTGGCCGAGATCCGGCGCGCGGCCGGCATTGCCGTGCCGCCCGGAGAGGATCTTGTGGGCATCGACGAGCCGCACTCGTTGCCCTACCGGTTCGGCCCTGACGCGACCGAGCCGTCGGAGACCGGTTTCGGTCGTTCCCTCGTCGATCCGGTGGATCCACCGGATCCGCGCACGGAGACGGACGCGGTGCCCGGCGCGTTTCTCGACGCGATCCGGGCCGAGGGTAGGGCGGTGCGCGCGGCGTGGTCGGCCTGGCGGTGGCCCGTGGACATCGCCCGCTGGCCACCGCCGCGGCGGGTGTTCGTCCTCGAGGTGGAGGACGACGTCGACGCGCCCGCGCTGGCCGCACACCTGCAGCGGGTGCTCGCCGCCGCGGGGGATCCGAACGTGGGGGTCGAGGTCTACCCGGTCTGGGCGGGTAACCTCCTGCCCCCCTACCAGGTCTGGGCCAGTGCGCAGGGCCTGCTCGTCCACCTGCGTGATGCCCGTCCGCCGCTGCGGCCGGCCCCGTTCTACGACGAGGTCGACGCCACGGGGCCGAGGATCAGCCCGGACCATCCCGTCCTCTCCGGTGCCGAACGCGCGCTCGTGCTCGGCTATCTGCGCGGCGGCGGGCTGGTGTGGTTTGGCAAGGTGCTGGTCGAGGACGTCCTGCGACCCGAGGCCGGCGAGGTGGTCCCGACGTCCGTCCACACCGACGGCCACTGGGTGTGGTCCGACCACAGCTGGTACCACCTGCTGGAGCACCACCTCGCCCCGCACCCCGAACTCCTCGCGCACATCCGCCGCCAGGACCACGTCTTTCCCCGGGTGGACGCGGTCGACCTCCAGCGCGCCCGACGGCGGTTCACCTCGATGCCGGAGTCGGCCGGCTGGGGAGCCGATCCTTCCGAGCCGGAAGCGCCGACCGGGCGGGAGTAGCTGTCCGGCGGCACCTGAGGGTGGTTGTTCCTCACAGCGGTGGATGAGCCGGCGGCGCCGATCCGGCTCGCGGATCACCCGTCCAGGTCGGGTGCGTCGTCCTGCCTTTCCCGCAGGTCGTTGTCGCCGCCGCCGGACGTCCTCTCGGCGGCGTGCGCGGCGTCCCACAGGGCGTCCTGCAGACGCAGCGAGGCCCGTTGCATGAGGTCGGCCGGGACGACGGCGGCGAGATGGTGGTCCGGGTCGACCAGCGCGGCGTAACCCGCCGGCCAGTGTTCCAGCACGCCGAGGAACTCCGCCTGCAGCCACGGCACGTCCCCGAGCCGGGAACGCAGCCGCACGGGCGAGCTGAACAGCACGACCGCCGCCGCCGGCCCGTCCGATCCGGCCGGGGTGGCGAGTCTCCACCAGGCGAACTCGGGATCGGACAGGTCCCGGGACGCCGACCCCTGCGGCGCCATGGGTACCACGACCTCGCCCGCCAGCAGCGCCTCGAGATAGGCGGCAGGGTCGCCCGCGGCGGCGCGCAGCGCGGCGTCGAGCGGCAGCGCGTGCCTCGCCCGGTCGGCGAGTTCGGCGACCACCGGCGGGTCGAGCAGCACCTGCGTGGGCCGCCCGGCGTCGATGAGCAGCGACCAGTCCGGATCGGGCCAGGCGTGGACGAGGTCGACGATCGGCCAGACCAGGTAGTGCCCGCTCGCCACGGCCGACTCCGCCGACTCCGCCGACTCCGCCGACTCCGCCGACTCCGCCGACTCCGCCGACTCCGCCGGCCCTGCCGACTCCGCCGGCCCTGCCGGGTCCGGCGGGGAGGAGAAGACCAGCACGACCGGACCTCGTCCGGGCACGGTCGTCACCGCCCAGCGCCGGCGCTCGGTATCGGTCGGCATCACGACGGTGGCGTCGAGCAGCAGGTCCAGATAGGTGGCGTGAGCGCCGGTGCGGACCGCGTCGTGCAGCGCCGGCCACGGCTCGTCGTCAGGGGCGGGCAGTACGGCTGCGCCCGGCCCCGCGGCGGGCGCGGGCGGCGTCGGCACGTCGGGCCGGGAACCGTCGGGCCGGGAACCGTCGGGCCGGAGACCGTCGGGCCGGAGACCGTCATGCCGTGGAGCGTCGGAACTGGCCATCGCGAGGACGACGGTACCGCGGGTCGGCCCACTTCAGGACGCCTTGCGGCGGGATGTCAGCGTCTGCGCCACTTCGGCCTCGGCCGAGTCGTGCCAGGGCTGAGCGCGTCGTGCCGGGGCTGGACGCGGCGGCGCCCCGGCAGCGTGGGGACTGTTGGGGAGAAGGTGAGCGAGCGGATGCCGACAGTACATGGTCCAGTTCTATTCTGGACTGGTGGCGGTGAACGAGCCGGCGGAGCCGACCTGGACCGACGACGAGAGTCGTGACGCCCGGTGCCACTGGTTGCTGCTGGCGCTGTCCGGGCTGGTTCCCGACGAGTTGCTCACCGATGCGCGCGCCTGGCTGGCCGAGGGCCGCCGGGGCGATGTGGCCGCCGCAGTCGTGCAGGCAGCCCTCGCTGCCCGCCTCGTTGTGAATCATGCGCATGTCTTTCTGCTCCGGGAGCTGTACGCGGAGGCCGGCCTCCCACGAACCACCGTCGACAGGGTGATCGGTGGTGGGCCCATCGCGCTGGGCGACGTGGGGCCCGGCTACCTGTTCGCCTCCGGACGTCCTGGTCTGTCGGCGTCCGGTGAGGCGGTGGCGCCTGGAGTCGGGGCGCCTGGAGTCGGAGCGGTGAGGGTCGGAGCGGTGAGGGCCGGGGCGGCTGGGGTCGGGAACGGCGCGGCGGTGGGTGAGTCGGCGGCGGGGGAGCGGGACGGCGTTGTCGACGCGCTGCTTGTGGAGTGCGCGGCGGTGCCCTCCGTGCGCGTGGGCTGGGCTGCCTGGCGCGCACCGAGGAACGGCGCGCGGTGGCCTCCGACGCGGCGGGTGTTCGTGGTCGAGACGGACGACGACGACGGCATGCCGGCCATCGCGGCCCGCGTGCAGGGTGCGCTCCTCGCCGCCGGTGAGGTCACACCGCAGGTGGAGGTCTTCCCGTCGTGGGCGGAGCCGCCGCCGTTGACGGGACAGGCGCGGCTTCGTGGGGCACTGGTGTACCTGCGCGACCCGTTGCCGGAGGTCAAGTACGCCGAGTTCTTCGACGGAGACGGCACGACCGGGCCGCGGATCGCCCCGGACCATCTCGTTCTGGCGGAGCCGGAACGGACGGAGGTGCTGAGCTATCTCAGCGCCGGCACGATCCTCGCCTTCACCACCGGACGCAGGCAGGACGTGCTGCGGCCGGCGGAGATCCCGGTCGTACCGACCAACATCCGTTCCGACGGGGAGTGGATCTGGGACGACGCGAACAGCTACTACCTGCAGGAGTACGGTCTTGCGCCCGATCTCGGGCTGCTCGCTCACATCCGTGCCCGCGGGTATGCCAACGGCCGGATCGACGCGGCGGCGCTGCGCAACGTCGCGGCACGGTTGCGGCGACCGTGACGCCGGTAGCCGCCCCGTTCCGCCCCGCTCCGCCCCGCTGCACCTTCGGCCACCTGGCACCTTCGGCACTCGGCTCCGTCGTCTGCGGTGCGACGATAGGCTGATCGGCGTGACGCGGGAGCTCATCGTGGCACCGGAGCGACGGGGCGCGTTCGCCTCGATCCGGGATGCGGTCGACGCGGCGCCCGCGGGGGCGGTCGTCCTGGTCGCGCCCGGCGTCTACCGCGAGGCGCTCGCGTTCGTCGACGCGGACATCCGGCTGGCCGCGGCCGAGACCTCGGCGCCGGTCGAGCTGGACGCGCGCGGCCTCGGCCTGCCCGCGCTCGCCGTGCGCGGCGGCCGGGTGTCGGTCACGGGGTTCACCCTGACCGGCGGGGAGCTGCCCGCGGTGCACGCCGAGCGGGCGACGCTGAGCGTCACCGACTGCGTCGCGTCGAGCCAGTTCGGGGCCGTGGTCGACGTGCGTGACCGCAGCATGGTGGAGCTGCGGCGGACGCGGATCAGCGGCGGCCAGTTCGGCGTGGTCTTCGACGACGCGGGCGGCTCGATGACGGACTGCGAGGTCGGCGACATCGCCGACGACGGCGTCATCGTCCGCCTCGGCGCCGACCCGCGGATCCGCACGACGACGATCAGCCGGTGCCGGCGCCGCGGCGTGTACGTCTACCAGTTCGGCCGGCCGGTCCTCGAGGAGTGCGAGATCTCCGCGACGGGGGACGCCGGGATCGTGGTGGTGCACCAGAGCGCCCCGGTCATCCGTCGCTGCCATGTCCACGACACCGGCGGGGTCGGCATCTCCCTCGGGCGGGGCTGCGGGGGCGAGGTCAGCGCCTGCCGGCTGGAGAACACCGGATCGCCGGCGGTCGAGGTGGCCGAGGGGGCCGACACCCGGGTCGAGACGGGCGGCCCCGCGGCGGGCCCGGCC
>NZ_JAMQQF010000950.1 GCF_023716945.1 Frankia sp. AiPs1
GGCCCGTGCCATCCGGGGGGTCCGCCCGGCGGGGGCGCGCCGACGGGCGCCGGCGGCTGACCGGCGGGTTGATCGGGACGCCCCCACCCGTCGTTGGGTAGCGGCGCGCCCCACGACGGTCCGGCGGAACCGTCGCCCGGCGGCGACGATGTGCCGGGCGCGGCCCAGCCGGGTCCGTCGGTCATCCGTGTGTCTCCACTCGTCGTTCGGGCGTCGCTCGTGGGCCGGGCGCCGCTCATCGGTCCTGGCGTTCGAGATCCTGCGGTGGTTCGAGGTCCTGCGGTCGATCGACGGTCTGTGCTCGTCCAACGATCTGTACCGTTCAACGGTCCCGTGCTCTTCAACGGTCTTGCGGCCACTCACGTCTCACCGTTGCTCATGACTCACGGCTGCTTATGGGGCGACGTGGCCACAGGCTTTCGCGGTCAGGGGTGTCTGTCCGGCAGCGGGGCGCCGCGCGGTGCTGCTCCCTGTTGTCAGGATTCTGTGCCCTGGGACGAAGGTGTGCCGAGGCCGGCGCGCGCATATCGCCGGTCGTGGCCGGGATCGTCCGCCCGGTCGTGCTCCCACCCGGTCGTGCTCCCGGTCGGCTGTACGCGCATGGTCCGCCGCACCTGGATGATCCGCCCAGCATCGATCGTCTCAGACGGCGCCCGGCCGTCGTGCGAGACCTCCCCTGGACCTTCTCCCCGGCCCGCTCCTGCGGGCCACTCCCTGCGCGCTATCGGCTTCGCGTGCCGGCGACGCGTTGCCGGCACGCGAAGCCGGCCTGCGGAACGGCTCGCGCGCCAACGCCAGCCCGTGGCCGGCATGCACTTCCATGGCCTGCTAGGCGCGGCCCCGTTCAGCGCCTCGACTCCGCCGGTCGCCCGCAGGAGTGGAGGCCTGCCCCCGCAGGTGCCCGTGCGTGTCCACAGCCGGCCGGACTTCGCAGGGTGCGTCGTCCACAGATCGTCTCCTGGGGCTGGCGAACGCACCGGCGGACGGTGATCCTTCCTCCTATGGCCCGCGCCTTGCTGCCCCTGCTCATCCGGAACCTGGCGATCCTCGCCGACCTGGTCGTGCCGCTGTCATGCGCCGGCTGCGGTGGTCGGGAGGTGTCGGTGTGCCCGGCGTGCGCTGCGGAGCTGCGCGGTCCAGCCTTCCTCGCCGTCGCGGGTCCCATGGCCACCCCGCGGCGGCGAGGGCTGCCGCCGTGTCTGGCGGCGGCTCACTACGGCGGCCGGGTCCGGTCGCTTCTGCTGGCATACAAGGAGCGCGGCCGGGTGGACGCCGCCCCGCCCGTGGGTGCCGCGCATGCCCCGTGGATAGCGCCGGGTTTTGCCAGTGAAAAAAA
>NZ_JAMQQF010000951.1 GCF_023716945.1 Frankia sp. AiPs1
CCGCCCGGCTCCTCGCGGTGGTCACCGCACTGGCGCAGCGCCTCGGCGCGCTGGCAGGTTCGCCCACTCCGGCCGGGCCCGACGATCCGGGTGTCGCCGCGGTGCCGGCTGGCCCGGTGGCGTCGGCCGACCCCGCCTTCGTCTCGCTCGGCGAGCTCGTCGCCGCGGCGGGGGAGCTGCCGGTCGCGATCGACGGATTCTTCGACGCGCTGATGGTGATGGACCCGGATCCGGCGGTCCGGGTGGCCCGGCTCGGACTGCTCGCCCGGATCCGCGATCTGACGGCGGGAACGCTGGACTGGGAAGCGCTCGGTTCGCTGCCGTCCGGGCACTGACCCCGCCGTCCGGGCGCTGACCCTGCCATCCGGGCGGGGCCCGCCCGCCGTCCGGTCACCCGCGAAAGAACCAGGACAAATGGGCGCATAGGCCGCGCTGTGTCAGATAGTCCGCCACGGGGGCTACTGTTCCATCGCGTGGGTCTGTCCCGTCCTAGTCTCGCCGTCCATCCCTTCCGCGCGACCTGGTACCAGGTGCCCTGGTGGCGGTGGGCGATCCGGGCTGTGGCCGCGGTCGTCGCCGCTGTCGTGATCTTCACCGTGGTCACGTTCGTTCAGGTGTGGTGGGTCGGCCGGGAGGATCACCGGCCCACCTCCGACACCCTGGTCGTCCTCGGGGCCTCGCAGTACGACGGGCGTCCCTCGGCGGTCTTCGCCGCCCGCCTCGACCATGCGCTGGAGCTCTACCGGCAGGGCGTCGCCCCCAACGTGATCACGATCGGTGGCAAGCAGCCCGGTGACCGCTACACCGAGGCCGAGGCCGGCGCCGCGTACCTGCGCCGCCGGGGCGTGCCAGCCGATCGGGTGATCGTCGTCCCGGAGGGCTCGGACACCCTCGGTTCGCTGACCGCCGTCGCGGGGGTCATGAACACCCGGCACTGGCGGTCGACGGTCCTGGTCACCGATCCCCCGCACAGCCTGCGGTCCCGGACGATGGCGCGTGACCTCGGGCTGGACGCGACGACGTCGCCGGTGACCCGCGGTCCGGCCGTTCACGGCTTCGACACCAAGGCCCGCTACATCGTTCGCGAGGGCATCGGCTACCGCTGGTACCAGCTCTTCCACCGGGCCTCGCCGCCCTCGGCGACCACGCGGGCGGTCTGAGCTCGCGGCTCGCGACAGCCCACCGTCGGGATGCGCAGCGGCGGGCGGGGCGGCCGAAGGCGGCTGAGGCGGCCGGGGTGACTCCCGAGGCCGCTTGCGCGCGGCCGTCGCCAGGGTCGTCGATTCGGCGCGGACAGGCCCGCCGCCGGCACCGACCGGCTCGGCACCTTCCGGC
>NZ_JAMQQF010000952.1 GCF_023716945.1 Frankia sp. AiPs1
GCGGCGGGCTGCTCGCGGCGGTCGTCCCCGCGCTCGGCGGTCCGCGCCACCCGCTGCGAGCGACCGGGCGGAGCGTCCCTGCCCGCGTCCCGCCTCCCGCCTGGGGATGATCCGGTCCGTCGGGCCATCGTGACGTCCTCTCCTCGCGCGCCAGGCGCGTCTGCCGATGCCCCTGCCCGCCGCCCGGTACAGGGCCGTCCCATCGTCCTATGTAGGTGTTTCGGCGCGGGGACTGCCATGCTCGGCGGGGTCCGCCCGCCGGCCGCCCGGTCAGGACGACTTCGATGGCGCCGTCGGAGTCCCCAACGATCGGGGAATGATCCGCATCTCGGGATCGATCCGCAATCCCCGGACAGCCTGCTTCCCATCGACCTTCCCGTCCTCGCCCGTGCGCGCCGTCCTCACTCGGCGGGGGCGTCAGCCGTCCGCCTCGCAGACGGCCGGAGTCGCGTCGTCGAGGGGCACGTCGGGGGCCTCGCGGGGCAGCGGCGGAGGCGTACCGCCGAACGCCGGACACAGCGCCTGGTGATGGCACCAGGAGCACAGGCGGTTCGGGGTGGCCCGCCAGTCCCCGCTGCGGCGAGCGCGGTCGATCGCCGCCCACAGCGCCTCGATCCGCCGTTCGGTGGCCCGCAGGTCGGCCTCGTCCGGGGTGGCCCGCAACCAGGTGCGATCACCGAGGTAGTACAGCCGAAGCTCCCGGGGGATCACGCCGCGGATCCGCCACAGCAGCAGGGCGTAGAACCTCATCTGGAACATCGCCGTGCCCTCGAACGCCGGTCCGGGCGAGCGGCCGGTCTTGTAGTCGACCACCCGCAGGGCCAGGCCCTGCGGGGTCGTCGCCTCGTCGAGCCGGTCCACGTAGCCGCGCAGTCGCAGCCCGGAGTCGAGCACGTGCTCGACGTAGAGCTCGCGGGCCGACGGCGCGAGCCGGGCCGGGTCCTCCAGCGCGAAGTACCCGGCGAGCAGCTCGCGCGCCGAATCCAGCCAGGCTGCGAGCGCGACCGGATCGTCGAAGAGCGCCTCGACCGCCGGCTCCCGTTCGCGCAGCGCCCGCCAGGCCGGCTCGACCAGCGTGCGCGCCGCCTCGAGGGTCCGCCCGGCCGCAGGCAGGTCGAACAGGTTCTCCAGGACCGAGTGCACGACGGTTCCACGGCTGGCTGCCTCGCTCGGCGGTTCGGGCAGCCGGTCGACGACGCGGAATCGGTAACGCAGCGGACAGTTGACGAAGTCCGCCGCCCGCGAGGGCGACAACGACCCGATCAGCGGCCGCTCGGCAGCCTGCGGCTCGCCCGGCGCCGCAGGTCGGCCCGGCGCTGCCGGCCGGCCCGGCGC
>NZ_JAMQQF010000953.1 GCF_023716945.1 Frankia sp. AiPs1
GCAGGCGGGGCGGCCCAGCCGACCTCGCCCCCCGCGCCCTCCCCGGCTTCGAGCCTCTCACCCGGGCTGGCCGCCGACGACGCGCAGACGGCGTGGGTGGAGTCGACACTCGCGCGGATGACGCCCGAGCAGCGGATCGGCCAGTTGCTCATGGGCTACGTGTTCGGGACGTCGGCGGACGACCGCACGCCGACCGCGCTGGCCGGCAACCGGATGGTCGCGGGCACCGACACGGCCGCCGCCGCCGTGCGCGATCTCGGCCTCGGCGGCGTCGTCCTGTTCGACGCCGGAGGCACCGGGCCGGGTGCGTTACCCGACAACGTCGTCGCCCCCGGCCAGGTCCTCGGCCTCACCGCCGGGCTGCAGGGCGCCGCGGCCATCCCCCTGCTCGTCGCCGCCGACCAGGAGCAGGGGCCGGTGATGCGGATCCGCGACGGGGTGACCCTGCTGCCCGACGCGATGGCGCAGGGCGCGAGCGGCCGCGTCGAGGACGCCCGCGACGCCGCCCGGGTGACCGGCACGGACCTGCGTGCGCTCGGGATCAACGTCGACTTCGCCCCCGACGCGGACGTCAACACCAATCCGGCCAACCCGGTGATCGGCGAGCGGTCGTTCGGCGACGACCCGGGCGCGGTCGCCCGCCTCACCGCCGCGGCCGTGACCGGGTTCGCCTCGGCGGGGGTGGCCGCCGCCCCGAAACACTTCCCCGGGCACGGTTCGACATCGGTCGACAGCCACCTCGACCTGCCGGTGGTCGCGTCCTCCCGCGAGCGCCTCGATGCCGTCGACCTGGCGCCGTTTCGGGCCGCCGTCGCCGCCGGGGCGCCGATGGTGATGGTCGGGCATCTGCTCGCCACCGCGTTGGACGGCGGGTCACCGGCATCGCTGTCCCCGGCGGTGGTGACCTCGCTGCTGCGCCGGGAGCTCGGCTTCGACGGCGTGGTCGTCACCGACGCGCTGAACATGGCTGCGATCACCAAGCGGTACTCGCCCGGCGAGGCCGCCGTGCGGGCGGTGCTCGCCGGCGACGACCTGCTGCTGATGCCACCGCGGCTCGTCGAGGCCCGCGACGGCCTGCTCGCCGCGCTGCGCAGCGGCCGGATCCCGGCCAGCCGCGTCGACGACTCGGCGCGTCGCGTGCTAAGTCTGAAGTGGCGCCTCGCGCACGCCACCCCGGCGCCGGGCGGCGATGGACCTGCCGTGGCCGCCCGGGTCGCGTCCCGGTCCGTCACCCTGCTGACGCAGGACTGCGGGATCCTCCCCCTGCGCGCGGGCGCCCCGGTGACGGTCGCCGGCTCGTCCACCGCGGCCGCCCGCCTGCGCGCGGCGCTGGCC
>NZ_JAMQQF010000954.1 GCF_023716945.1 Frankia sp. AiPs1
CCGCGGCGGGACCCGATTTCGACGCCGACGGCGGGGCCGACGGCGGGGCCGCGTCGCCCCGGCCATCCACGCCATCCGGATCGCCCAGGCCACCTCCGCCTTCCGAATCGCCCAGGCCATCGGCGCCATCCCGGTCGTCCGCGCCATCGGCGCCGTCCAAGCCGTCCGGGTCGTCCGGGTCGGCCAAGCCGTCCGGGTCGGCCAAGCCGTCCGGGTCGAGCTGCGGGATCTCCACCAGCGTGCCGTCGAGGGTGTGGTCGGTCTCCTCCAGCCGTTCGGCGATCTCGCGCAGCCGGCCGCGGGCCTCGGCCAGCGACGGGCGCCGCGCCGGGTCGGAGTCGAGCAGCTGGGTGAGGACCCCGCGCAGGGGCCCGCTGTGCTGGAACGGTCGGCGCCGGTCCTCCACCACGGCCGCGAGGATGGCCAGCGGCCCCTCGCCCTCGAACGGCGGCACCCCCTCGACCGCGGTGAACAGGGTCGCGCCGAGTCCCCACACGTCCCCGGCGGCGCCGACGCGGGCGCCGCGGGCCCGCTCGGGGGCGATGTAGGCGGGCGAGCCGACGAGCGTCCCCGCCTCGGTCAGGGTCGCGTCCCCCTCGGTGACGGCGATGCCGAAGTCGGTGAGCCGCGCCTGCCCGTCGGCGGTGACGAGGACGTTGCCGGGCTTGACGTCGCGATGCACGACGCCACCGCGGTGGGCGGCCTCCAGGGCGTAGGCGAGACTGAGGCCGATCCGGGCCACCTCCAGCGCAGGCAGCCGGCCGGCGGCGCGGATGAGCTCGGCGAGCGAGGTGCCGTCGACGTACTCCATGACAATCCACGTGTGGTCGTCGGCGTCGAGGACGTCGTAGACCGTCACCAGGCCGGGGTGACGCAGCCGGGCGGCGGCGCGGGCCTCGCGCAGCACCCGCTCGCTGAGCACCGCCCGTTCGGCCGGGGATGCGACCGGCGGTCGCCGGACCTCCTTGATGGCCACCCGGCGGCGCAGCAGCGTGTCCTCGCCCTCGCGGACGATGCCGCCGCCGCCGCTGCCGAGCACCCGCCCGAGCCGATAGCGACCGGCGAGCCGACGTTCCTGTCCCGCGACGCGGTCGGTCGCCATCGCTCGCACTGCCCCCTGATCGTGAGGATTTCACCGCCGTACCCATCCTCTGACGTCGAAACCGGAAAGATGGGGGAAATGGCGCGCAGAGTTCGCCCACAATCCCACAGCCCGATCGGGTCGGACCCCGGACCGGCACCGCCGGGCCCGACGGCCGCCGGCTTCGGCCGGCATGGGATGCGCCTGTCGCCGCGCCGCCCGCTGCGCCCGGACTGCCCGGTCG
>NZ_JAMQQF010000955.1 GCF_023716945.1 Frankia sp. AiPs1
GCCACGGGCAGCGTCGGGGCGGGCACACCGGCGCGCAGGGCCGCCGGCGCGCCGCCAGCTCGGATTCCACCGTCTCCGATCCCGGCAGGTGGCGGTGGCGCTGCGCCGCCGCCGGCCGCCGCGGGAGCCGGCACCGGCTCGCCGCAGGGAATCAGTCGGACCTTCTACGGTGCCAACAGTCCGGGCGAGAACCTTCCCCAGCGCAAGGCGGGACCCAACGCCAGCTCGGGTGGACCGGGGCTGGTCGTCACCTACCCGCCGGCGTCGCCGTTCGTGGTGCCCCAGTGCCACAAGCCCGCGCGGTGCCACGGCGACTCCGAGCAGCAGCCGACCCCCGCCCCGCTGACCCCCACGGGTGCGTCCAACCGCTGAGCGCCCAGGTCAGTGATGCCCCGGTTACCAATTGATCCGTTCCGTCGCCGTGCGCGACGGGGCCAACCGGGGGGGTCGCGACAACTCAGACTTATCCCATGTAAGAATCCTCACATCAACCGGCGCATCGCCACAACTACCGGCACAGCAACCTGATCCGAGGACGACGGATTGTGACCGACATGACGAGCCGGGCTGATGACCCCCCGGCGCCAGGACCCGACGATGTCACGACGGGCGCCGACCTACGCATCGCGCTTGCGCAGGAGCTGGCCGACCTGACGATCGACGACGCCGTTGCACGACTGCCCACCGGCACCGCCACCGTCACCGCCCTGCGCGAGCGTGCCCGGGCGATCGATCCGGGTCCGGTGGTGGCGGCCGCGCGGCGCATCCTCGACGACGTCCAGCGGGCCGCTCGACCGCAGCCCGCGGACCTGGACCGGCTGGGCGCGTTCGTCGAGGAGCTCGATGCCCTCTGCGCGGGCGTGGTGGAACACACCGGTGAGCCGCCGGACGAGGTCAGCCGGGACGCCGTCATCGTCGCAGTCGACCGTTTCGCCGAGCGAGCCGACGCGGTCAGACGGACGACCGCGCTGCAACGTCTCGCAGTCGTCGACGGCCCGCCGGGCGTCACAGCCCTGCTCGGCGAGGTGCGAACGGCGGCCGCCGCGGCGCTGCGCGGCGGTCTGGCCGGGTCGTCGGTCGACGACTCCCTCGTCCTGGGTCTGCTCACGCTGGTGGAGATCATCGATGAGGCCGCCGACGAGGCGACGGCGGACGACGTGCGGTTGATGGAACTGGACGATCGGGCCCGGTCCCAGTTGCCCACCGCGATCCAACCCGTGCTCGTCCCGGCCGGGCGGGGCCGCCTTCGGTTGCCCGAGCCGGCGGCGGCCGGTGCCCCGCCCGCGCCGCTCCCGCCCAGGTCCGTCAGACCCGCGC
>NZ_JAMQQF010000956.1 GCF_023716945.1 Frankia sp. AiPs1
GCGCTGGGCGAGCGGCCGGGCGCGCGGCCGGGCGAGCCGATCGTCGACGCCTCCGCGCGGCGGCGGGCGGAGTACTCCTCGGACGCGTCGAACTACCGGGTGCCGCCCGCGGTGGTGGTGTTCCCGCGGGAGGTCGACGACATCGCGGCGGTCGCCGAGGTCTGCCGGGCCACCGGCACCCCGCTGACGACCCGCGGCGCCGGCACCTCGATCGCCGGCAACGCGGTCGGCCCCGGCGTCGTGGTGGACGTCAGCCGGCACCTCGACCGCATCATCGCGCTGGACCCCGCCGAACGCACCGCCACCGTGCAACCCGGGGTCGTCCTCGACCGGCTGCAGGCCGCCGCCGGTCGCCATGGCCTGCGCTTCGGCCCGGACCCGTCCACCCACGCCCGCTGCACCGTCGGCGGGATGATCGGCAACAACGCCTGCGGCTCGCGCGCGATCGCCTACGGCCGCACCGCGGACAACGTGCTGTCCCTCGACGTGCTCGACGGCACCGGACGCCGGCTGCGCGTCGGCGCCGGGCACCGCAACGAGATTCCCGGGCTCGACGGGTTCGTCCGGGCCAACCTGGCGACCCTGCGCACGGAGCTCGGGCGGTTCGGCCGCCAGGTGTCCGGCTACTCCCTGGAGCACCTGCTCCCGGAGCGGGGCGCGGACCTGGCCAGGGCGCTGGTGGGCACCGAGGGGACCTGCGTGGTCGTGCTCGGCGCGACGGTGCGGCTGGTGGCACCGCCGGCGGCGTCCGCCATGGTCGTGCTCGGCTATCCGGACATGCCGGCCGCCGCGGACGCGGTGGCGCCCCTGCGCACGCACGCGCCGTTGGCGATGGAGGGGATGGACGCCCGGCTGGTCGACATCGTCCGCCGCCACCGGGGGGCAGGCGCGGTGCCGGCGTTGCCGGCCGGCACCGGCTGGCTGTTCGTCGAGGTCGGCGGGGACACGCCGGAACAGGCCCTGGCGGCCGGCCGGGCGCTGGCGGCCGACGCGGGGACGTCGGCGGTCCGCGTGCTGGCGACCGGGCCCGAGAGCCGCGCGCTCTGGCGGATCAGGGAGGACGGCGCGGGCCTGGCCGGGCGGACCGCCGACGGCGAGCCGGCCTGGCCCGGCTGGGAGGACGCCGCCGTGCCGCCCGAGCGGCTCGGCGCCTACCTGCGCGACTTCGAGGAGTTGCTGCGCGCCCACCGGCTGACCGGGGTGCCCTACGGTCATTTCGGCGACGGCTGCGTCCACGTCCGCCTCGACCTGCCGCTGGGCGCCGCGCCCGGCCGGCTGCGCGCCTTCCTCGGCGAGGCCGCCGACCTGGTCGC
>NZ_JAMQQF010000957.1 GCF_023716945.1 Frankia sp. AiPs1
CCGCCTCCTGACGGCCCCGGTCGCTGCGCTGACCGCTGGCCGGCCTGACCGCTGGCCCCGGTCGCTGCACTGGCCACTGGCCACTGGCCGCTGGCCCCGGCGCCGCCCGGCGGCGCAGGTCAGCTCTGGGCGGCCAGGACCACGACGGGGATCTCGCGGGCGACTTGTTCCTGGTGGCCACGGATGCCGGGCATCGTCTCGACCAGTGCCTGGTAGAGCCGTTCGCGCTCCGCTCCGGTGGCGGTCGAGGCTACCGCGGGGAAGCGGTCGACCCCCAGCTCGACGGTGACCTTGGGGTTGGCCGTCAGGTTCCGATACCAGTCCGGATGCTCCGGGGCGGCCATGTTGGACGCGAACACGATGATGCGGCCGCGGCCGCTCGCGCCGGCCTGCCCCGTGCTGTCGGCCTGCCCCGTGCTGTCGGCCTGGCTCTCGCCAGCCGGGATGCCGTCGGTGACGTAGCCGAGCGGCGTGGTGTGTTCCCGCCCGCTGCGCCGGCCGGTTGTCGTCAGCAGCACGAGCCGGGAGCCCGGCAGCGTCTTCTCCAGTGCTCCGCCGGTGGCTCGGTATTCGGCGATCACGGTCTGGTTGACCGCCCCGATGTCGAAGCCGGGGCGGCGCGGGTCCTGAGTGTCGGCCATCTACCTGATCCTCACCGGTCGCCGCCGGTCGTCCCGGCGGTGGGCGTGTTGCGGCAGTCAACCATCGACGCAGCGTCACGGCCGGGAGGATCAGGCCGGGTGCCGCCGCGTCGGCGTCAGCCCGCCGGCGGCTCGTCCAGCGCCGCCAGCAGCCGCGGCCCGACCGTGGTGATCGTCCCAGCGCCCAGGGTGAGCAGCAGGATGCCGCCGGCCGCAGCGGCGGGGACGGGGCCGTCGAGGGCGTCCCGGACGTCCGCGGCGAGCCGGTCGACCAGCTCCGGCCAGGGCACGTAGCCGACCGCCGCGGGCCCGGCCAGCCGCTCGACCAGATCCGTCGGGTGCCGGCCGAGGTCGTCGGTCTCCCGGGCGGCGTAGATGTCGGTGACGTAGACGCGGTCGGCGTCGGTGAAGGCGGTGGCGAAGCCGTCGAGCAGCGCGGCGAACCGGCTGTAGGTGTGCGGCTGGAGCACCGCCCACACTTCCCGCCCGCGAGCCCGGGAGCGGGCCGCGGCGAGCGTCAGCCGGATCTCGGTCGGATGGTGGGCGTAGTCATCGATGATCTCCAGGCTCCACTCGCCCACCGGGTTGGCGCCGGCGGCCGCCGGCCGCAGCTGCGAGCGCGCAGCGGGCGGGCCGGCCTGGACCAGTGTGGCAGCCGACCGGTGCGGGC
>NZ_JAMQQF010000958.1 GCF_023716945.1 Frankia sp. AiPs1
GGTGGCGCCGGCCATGCGGGCCTGCGGGATCTCGTCCTTGCTGACCCGGGGGGCCGGCGGGCCGGCGAGCTCCAGGACGATCGGGTCGTCCGGCGTGGTCGGCTCGGGGCGCGCCTCGATGCCGACCGCGCGCAGCAGCCCGCGCACCTTGCCGCGCTCGGCGGGCAGGGTGACCAGCACGTCGGCGCCGTCGGCACCGGCGCGCGCGGTCCGCCCACCGCGGTGCTGGTAGGTCTTGGCGTCCTCCGGCGGCCCGAGGTGGATGACCAGCCGAATGCCGTCGACGTGGATGCCGCGGGCGGCGACGTCGGTGGCGACGAGCACCCGGTAGAAGCCGTCGGTGAAACCGGCCAGCGCCCGGGTCCTGGCGCCCTGGGGCATCCCGCCGTGCAGTGGCTCGGCCGGCACGCCCGCGCGGCTGAGGGACTCGGCCACCCGGTCGGCGTCGCGCTGGGTCCGGACGAAGACCAGGGTGCTGCCCGAGCCGCCGGCGAGCGCCGTCACCAGCGCGACCTGTGCGGCGCGGTCAGGCGCCTCGAGGGCGTGCCGGACCAGCGTGCTGACCTGGGAGGTCTCCGAGTCGATCGCGACGAGGACCGGGTCGGGCAGATAGTCCCGGACCAGGACCTCGACCTCGCGGTCGAGCGTCGCGCTGAACAGCAGCCGCTGCCCGGTGGACGGGGTGGCGTCGAGCAGCGCCCGCACGGCGGGCAGGAAGCCGAGGTCGCACATGAAGTCGGCCTCGTCGAGCACCGTCATCTCGATCTCGCCGAGCTCGCAGGCGCTGCGCTCGACGAGGTCGGTCAGCCGACCCGGGGTGGCCACGACGAGGTGCACGCCGCGGCGCAGCGCCGAGATCTGCCGGCTGATCGACGTACCGCCGTACACCGGCGCCAGGCGCAGGTTCAGGGCCCGGGTCAGCGGCTCGAGCGCGTCGCTGACCTGCTGGGCCAGCTCACGGGTCGGGACGAGGACCAGGGCGCGGGGGCGGCGCGGCGCCGCCGGACCGCCACTGGCGAGCCGGGCGAGGATCGGCAGCCCGAAGGCGAGCGTCTTGCCCGATCCGGTCTTCGCGCGGCCGAGGACGTTCTCCCCGGCGAGGACGTCGGGCAGGGTCGAGGCCTGGACCGGGAACGGCGCGGCGATGTTCCGGTCGGCGAGCGCCTTGATCAGACGCTTGGGCAGACCGGCAGCCTCGAACGTCTCGGCCGGGGGCCGGGGTTCGCGCGTCGTGATGAGAGGAGCGGTCGGGCGCGCCGGGCCGCCGAAGCGGGAGCCGCCGGGCCGAGGACCGCGGCCCGCGGTG
>NZ_JAMQQF010000959.1 GCF_023716945.1 Frankia sp. AiPs1
CCACCAGCCGCCGATCGCTTACCGCCAGCCGGTTGGACGCCGGATCGCGGGGACGCGGCACCCGCCGGAACTGCGCGGACAGGCGGGCCCTCGCGCCACCCCTGGCCGCCCGGCCTGGCCTCGCCGGGCCGGCGGAATACTTCACGGGAGCTGTTACCGGAAGACCGTCGGGAGACGCCCGGCGCGGCCGGCGGACCATCGCGCCCGACCTCGCCCGGTCAGCCCCGCACCGCCCGCCGGGTGTCCGCGAACCGGCGCCCGAATCGGCCCCCGTGCATAATGAAGAGGTGACGCTCCGTTTGCAGCACGGCGCCGCCTCTCACTGGGCGTGGCGAGTGGTCTGTCGTCCCGCGAGCTGTCCGTGTTGTCTCGGCCCTCGCGCCCACTGAGGCTCGCCGCCAGCGTGACGAGTCGGTCGGCCCGATAGTTTCGGGCCTGGCCCGGGTGCGAGGGGCCTCGGAGTTCGGTGCATCGAGCCTGGGCGCACGACGATCCTGACCGGCGGGCCAACCCCGCTGATCGTCCGCCGCCCCGGTCACCGGCCCCGCAACGGGCCGCAGCGCCCACGGACCGACACCTGCGGTCGCAGTGGCGAGAGGCACCGCTCCGTCATCTCCCGCCGAGCGCGGGATTCGGCGTTCGCCGATGTCCCCGAGGATCCGCGACGCACCGTCGGCGCCGACGGCCGATCCAGCTCCGGATCGGCGCGACGGCGGCATGCCGCGGGCGATGTCCCGGCCCCAGGTCCGGCCGGCGGCTCGCTGATCCCCCGGTGGGAGTCCCCCGACTTTCGTATCGATCAGGAAGGCAGCATCCGCCGTGTCCTTCGAGGCGTGGATGGCCCGTCTGCGGGACGAGGGATACCTCGTCTGCCCGGGCAGCTCCGCGGTGCCGGTCGAGATACGAGGCGTCCGCCCGGACGGAGTCGGCCTGCACTTCCGTTGCCGAGGCACCTCCGTCCGGCTCGCCGTGTACCGGCCCGGCCGGGCGGCGTGGCAGGTAGCCGTCCGGGATGAGGGCTGGTGCCCCGAGGAGGCCCTGCAACTGTGGGCCCATCGCCCCCTCGACGGCGCACCGCCGCCCGCCGACGCGCGGCTGGCCTTCCCCGGGGACGCCCGGCCGGACCAGGAACTCGTCGTCGACGGCGCCCGGGCATGGGGCTGGTCCCGCCACGAGGCGGGCCTGCTGCGACCGACCGCCGCCGCCTACCTGTTCGACCACCTCCTCGCGACCCTCGTCGGCTCCGGGGCGCAGGAGGCCCTCGGCATCCGCGGCCACGGTGGCTGGGCCAGTCCGGACCGCCC
>NZ_JAMQQF010000095.1 GCF_023716945.1 Frankia sp. AiPs1
GGGCGCGGCGACCGGAGGGGTCGGCGGCCTGCTGGGGCTGCGGCCGCAGAAGGTGCTGCTCGGGCCGCTGTTCGGCGCGGCGGTGGGCAGGGCGCTCGCGGCGCGCACACGCCCGGTGCCGCCGGCGGCGGCGGCCAGCATCGCGATGGTGGCCTACCGGAGTATCTCGCCGCTGGTCTTTCGCGATGCGCAGGTGAGCCTGCTCGCCGAACGGGTCCCGGCGCAGCGGCTGCCCTTCGTCGTGCCGCGGCAGGCGCGCTCGCGCCGGGTCGGCACCGGCTACGTGCGGGAGCTGGCCGAGGAGCTCGGCGGCCACTACGTCGCCGATGCCGCCGACGTGGGCATCGTCGCCTCCCTGGACGACCTGGCCGGTCCGGAACTCGACCCCGCCGGCGTGGACCCGCTGGTCCGCGAGTTCTACGAGCACACCACCCGGTTCACCCTCGACATCGTGCCGCGGTGGCGGCTGTGGGTGCGTCCCGGCTACCTGCTGTATCGCACCGCGCTGGCCCGCCCGCTGGGCCAGGCGAACGTGCCCATGAACCAGCGTGAGACCCAGCGCGGCATCCGCAGCCGCATCGACACCATCGCCCCACCCGGCGCCCCGCCGGGTGTCGACGCGGTGACGGTCCGCGGCTGGATCCGCTCGTTCGCCGACACCGACGAACCCATCTACGTCGGCATCTACACCACCTACCGGCACCGCGACCGCGGGTACGTCAGCGTCGGCTTTCCGCTGCCCGCAGCGAGTTTCACCGCGACGCTCCTGCCGTGCGGCCGGGCCGACGGCGGGCTGACCCTCACCAGCCGGAGCGATCTGGAGCACCCCGGCCACTACCTCGCCTACCGCGACCCGACGGACGGCAGCCTCACCGCCCTGGCGGTCCACGGCTTCGCCGAGGAGCTCGACGTCCACCGGGACGAGGCGGGGCTACGCGCGAATCACTCGTTCTTTCTCTTCGGCATCCCTTTTCTCGTCCTTCATTACCGCATCACCCGCAAACCCCCGACTGCGACGCGGAAACCGCAGCGCTAGTCGCGCTCCAAGGGACGGCGCACAGCCGATCGGCAATCTTCTGGACGTCGGCGATGCCCCGCGCCGCCGTCATGACGCGCTCGAATGCCGCGTCGTCGACGAGGTCGGTAATGTAGCCGTTGATATCAAGAAAACCACTGCCGCGAGTCAGGCCAGGCGCTTGTTGCCGTCGACCAGGGGATGACTTCGGGCAACGGAATGCAGGATCGCGGCCGGCTTTCTGGGCTCGGGCCGCGCGGCCCGAGCCCAGGGGCCGCCTGGTTACCCGGCCGCGATCTGCGTGACGGTCTTCAGGTCCGCGCCGACGAGGTACTTCACCGTGACGCCGGCCCTGGTTCCGACCACCAGGTAGGACCCGTCGGAGTTCTTCACCACGCTGGTGACCGCGACTGACGCGTCCTTGGCCTTGAGCGCCGCGGTCACCTTCGCCAGCTCACCCACCGACAACGACGTGTTCACCGCCGTGGCCAGCCCGGGCGCGGAGTTCCCGCCCGTTCCCGCCTGGACACCGGCGGACAGTCCCGTAGTTGCGCTCGCCATCGTCGCACCACCGAAAACAAGCCCCGCGGTGGCGGCAATGGTCGTGAAGGCGAGGCCGATCTTCTTAGCAGACATGTTCCTGGCTCCCCTTCGCGCGAGGCGGGCCGACGGCCGGCCCGCCCGGTACTCCACACATTCCTTCGACTACCCGTCCGTTCACTTCTGGTCGATCCCGCGCGTGGCTTCGGGAATTCCCGCCGGACACTCACGAGCTTTCACGAACTTTTCCGTCTTCCAGCGGTTCGGGACGAGTGCGTCGAGAAGGACGCTACCCACGGGCCGGTCGATCCCAGCTCCGGAAAGCCTGTCGTCACGCCGATAGTTTATGAATTGCCCGGCATCCGGCCAGGTCGAGGAGGGTGCCGTTGCCAGGCTCACACTCGGGCAGGCGTCGCGACATTCGGGCATTCCCGGGCAGTGGCACCGAGAAGGTGTTTCATATCCCACTCGACGCGCCGCGGCTACTCCGGTGCGGCGACGGGCGGTGGGGTCCGGCCGCCGGGCCGCAGCTCGGTGATCAACCGGGCGCGTTCCGCGAGCAGGGCCTCTCACGTGCACGCATCGCGGTCGCGGCGGCGAAGTCACTCGCGTCGATCGCAGCGTCCTTCGCCGCCTGCGCCTGGGTGAGCTGCCCGGCGAGCTCACGGGCCCGCGCGTTGGCGCTGATGATGGCGTCCCGTGGCGGGGAGTAGATCACCTCGGAGGGCGAAGCTTCCCGCGTCCCGCGATGGCGGCAAGCACTCGGCGGCCGGCGTCCTCCGGGTCGACACCGTGACGGGCGAGGATGTCGGCGGCGACGCCCTCGTCCCCACCCAGGAGCCCGAGCAGAAGATGCCCCGGGCCGAGGAAGGTGTGGTGGAGCCGCTGAGCGGCATGCAGCGACTTCTCCAGGACCCGCTTCGCGGGCGGGGTGAACGGGAGGTGCCGTGGTGGCGTGTGCTCGGTCGCGCCCACGGCCGCCGCGACCGCCGAGCGGCCGGCCGGCAGCGTGAGTCCGAACGAACGCAGTACGACGTCCGCCGGCCCGGTGTCGTCGTGGAGCAGGCCGAGCAGCAGGTGCTCCACGCCGATCCGGTCGTGGCCGAGCGACCTGGACTCCTCCTGCGCGTGGACGACGGCCAGCCGGGCACCGGCGGCGAACCTCTCGAACATCGGCGGCCCCCCTCGGTTCCGTCCGCTCGACACCGACGCGGCCGCTCCCATCATCGATCACCTCGGGCAGCGGCCGCAGGCGATTGAGCGCGAACGTCACGCCGGCGGTCGGGCCCTCGACTCCGCCGGTCGCTCCTCGGTGGTCTCCTGCGCCGTGGGCAGGACGGCCACCTGGGTCTGGTGCAGGGTCGGGGTCTCGGCCTGGTCCGCCACGGCCCGCGCGAGCTGGCCGTAGCCGAGCGTGCCCTCGGCACGGCCGCGGTCGAGCGGCAGTGCGGCGAGAACATAGCCCGCCGCATCAGCCGCGTCGCCGACCTGCAACCCGGCCGGCGGGGTGAGGACCAACCAGTCGAGGTCGGCCGCGAGGCGGCGCAGCGCGGTCATTTCCCGCGCGTGCGCGCGTGCGAACGGCAACAGCGACGGCGGAAAGACGTCGGGATCGTCCATCACCGTTGTTCCGTCGGTCAGGGTCAGCGTGGCGAACAACCCGATCGTGATCAGCCGGGTGACCGGCGACGTCCGCGCGGCGCCGACGGCGCCGGCGACGCCGGCGACGACGTGTTCGTAGAACGCTTCGTCAAAGCCGTCGAACGAGGGCGGCGGCGCCGAGAAGGGCGTCACCGCGACCACGACGATGTCAGCGTCACGCAGAACGTCGACGAGGTCGCCGGCGCGGGTCGCATTCCCCTCGGCCACCTCGACGCCGAGATCTCCCAGCGACCGGTGCCGCCCGGCGTCGCGCACCACACCGGTCACCCGGTGCCCCCGGGCGACGAACTCCTGGCTGACCGCGCGCCCCGCGCGACCGCCGGCACCGAGCACGGCGACCCGAGCCGGTGTATCCGATCGAGATACCGCCTCGGCGGGTCGTGCTCCTGTGCTGTTGTCCGTCATGGCGGCCAAGCTAGAACGCGGTGGGCCGGTTACTGCAACGTGACCGGTTACCGTTGACGGTGTGGAGGAGATGGCCGACGCCCCGACCTTCGACCCGGCCTGCCCGATGAGCGCATTCCCGGTGCAGATCGGCGACAAGTGGACGGCGATGGTCGTGCTGTGCCTGGAGGCCCGGCCGCGGCGGTTCTCCGAGCTCAGGCAGCTCCTCGGTTCGGTGAGCGCGAAGGTCCTGACCGACACCCTGCGCGCGATGGAACGCGACGGCCTGCTGACCAGAAGCGTCTTCGACGAGAACCCGCCCCGGGTGGAGTACCGGCTGACCGCCCTCGGCCGGACGTTGCTGTTCCTGATCGAGGCGGCCCGGAGCTGGGCCCGGGACAATCTCGACGACCTGCTCGCGGCCCGCCGGCAGCATGACGAGTCGCCCGTCCCATCTCCGACGTAGGCCGGTAGGTCGTCGAGGTCGTCGAGGTCGTCCGCGGTGTCCGCCGGAGTCCGCCGGAGTGGTGGATCGACCCACGCGCAGTGGCGCGCGAGCGACTCACCCGATGGCTGCCGCACCCGTCGCCGGCCGGCAACCGATCCGACGAGCCGACCGCGTCAGTCGGGCTCTTCGGCCTGCGGTGCCGGCACAGCAGCCGGGCTTGAGCGACCGCCCGTCACCGGGGCGCTCTGAGCAGCGGCAACAGCTGGTTGCCCTGGCGCTCGATCTCCGCCAGATAGGGCGTGTCCGACAGGACGAAGTGGGTGATCCCCAGGTCGGCGTATCGGTGCAGGGATTTCGCGACGTCCGCCGCCGAGCCGACCAGCCAGGTTGTGCCGGCGCCCTCGCCGCCGATGCGGCCCGGCGCGGTGTAGAGGTTGTCGTCCAGGACCTCCCCGCGTGCCTGCAGGTCGAGCAGGCGCCGCTGGCCGACGGCGTCGAAGCGGCCGCGGCCCTCGGGGAGGTCATCCTGGCGGGCAGCCAGGTCGGCGACCTTGGCCTCGGCGTCGGCCCAGGCCTGTGCGGTGGTGTCCCGGACGACGGTGGTGACGCGCAGCCCGAACTCCAGCGGCGGGTGCTCGCGGCCCACCTTCTCACTCAGCTCCCGCAGCCGCGCGACGCGTTCGGCGATGCCGTCGAGCGGCTCACCCCAGAAGAGCTGGACATCCGCCTCGGTGGCGCAGACCTGCTCCGCGGCCGCGGAGGCGCCGCCGAAGTAGAGCTTCGGGTGGGGCCGGCCCGGGCGTGCCTGGACCCGGGAGCCGACGGTCGAGCCGGTCACCTGGAAGTACTCGCCGCGGTGAGTGACGTCCCGTTCGGTCCACAGCCGGCGGACCAGCCGCATGAACTCGCCGGTGCGGGCATAGCGCTGGGCCTGGTCCCCCTCGCTGTCGCCGTATGCCGCAAGCTCGTCCCGGCCCGAGACGATGTTCACCCGGACCCGCCCGCCCGACAGGTGGTCGAGGGTGGCCGAAGCGGCGGCGAAGTGCGCCGGGTGCCAGTAGCCGGGACGCACGGCGATGAGCGGCTCGAAGCTGGCCGTACGCGCGACCAGGGCCGTGGCGACGGTGAAGGTGTCCGGCCGGCTCCACCCGGCGCCGAGCAGCGCTCCCCGCCAGCCGTGCCGCTCGATCGCGACGGCCTGTTGGGTCAGCGTGTCAAGACTGTTGTGGGCCGCCGCCGTGTCGTCGCCGCGGTGCCCGGGCCGGATCTCGTTGGGGATGTACCAGAGGTACTCCGCCGCGGTCATCCGCGGTCATCCGCCTTGACGTCGACCGACAGGCGGGGCGCCGGTCCGCCGCTCGGAGCGTGCACCAGCGAACCAGCGATCGTCTGGGGGTTCGTGGACAGGGCGAGGACACCGGCGTAGCCGGCGGGCGAGTCGCTGAGAAGCTGACGGTCACGGATCTGGATTCGCCGGACACCGCTGCGTCCGTCGGCGACGGGCTGGGCCCGCAGCGCCGCCGGCCCCGACCAGGTACCCGCGGCGATCGCGGCCTCGCGGGCCAGCACGGCCGCGCGTTTGTGGACGAGAAACTCCCGCAGGCCAGGGCACGCAGCGGTATCGGTCGTCGGCATGACGTTTCCCTCCAGGAACAGCGGTGCTCTCATGCCACACCACGTCGCCGGGCTTACGCAACCTCGCGCCATGCTTGCGTAACACCCGGACAGCAATTCCGAAACGGGCGGACCTGTCAGTCCGGAGCGCCGAAATCGCGGACGGCGCGGCCGATGCGACGATCAGGGACGACCCAGACCAGCGCGACGAGGGTGTAGCAACCGGTTGCGATGATGACGCCGAGCTTGCCGTGGGTGTCGACGAACAGCGCGGAGAGTATTCCGCCGAGATAGAACAGCGGCGAGATCTTGCCCTTGAGATCCCATCCGACGGCCTGCCTGAGCGGGGAGTCGGGTCCGTGCGCCCGGATGACGACCCGTTGGAGCACGGCGTAGGCGCAGGCCGCAGCCAGCAGATTCGCACCGAAGAGGACGACCGGGAAACGCGCGTAGTTCGTCTCGTCCATCCAGGCGGTCGTGAACGGAAACAGCGACAGACAGAACAGCAGGCCGAGGTTCGCCCAGAGCACCCCACCGGTCACCCGGCTGGCCAACTGGAACATGTGATGATGGTTGTTCCAGTAGATCCCGACGTAGACGAAGCTGAGGAGGTAACTGAGCAGACCCTTCCCGGTGGTGTGCCACAGGTCCGCGAACGTGTGCCCCTCGGGAGTCTTCAGCTCAAGAACCATGATCGTAATGATGATGGCCAGCACACCGTCGCTGAACGCCTCCAGCCGACTGGTCCTCATCGGACCGCCCCAGCAATGCCGCGACCGACCATCGCCGTGCACGCAGCCGCACCCGTTGCCCCAGTCCACATACCGCTATGACACCATCTCCCCTGGTCCGGAGCCGAGGCGGTACTGGGCACGCCGGTGGGCGGCCGATCATCTCGTGCAGATCGTTACCGGGCCGGGATACCGTACGAGTACGGCCGTTGCACTGCCGGCCCAGGCCGTCGGGCCGGTGCCGGTCGCCCAGCCCGAGGTGAGGAGCACCCAGATGCTACGTGTTGGCGACACCGCGCCGGACTTCGAACTCCCGGACGAGAGCAACACCCCTCGCAGGCTTTCGGCCCTCCTGGCGAATGGTCCGGTCGTCCTGTTCTTCTACCCGGCGGCGTTGACCAAGGGCTGCACCGCGGAGAGCTGTCACTTTCGAGACCTTGCGGCGGAGTTCGCCAAGGTCGGTGCGCAGCGGGTCGGCATCAGCACCGATACCGTGGCCAAGCAGAAGCAGTTCTCCGACAAGCACTCCTTCGACTATCCGCTGCTGTCGGATGCCGACGGCGCCGTGTCGCGGGCGTTCGGCGTGAAGCGGCCGATCGACCTGCTGCGGGTCAAGCGCGCCACCTTCGTGATCGGTACGGACCAGGTCATCGTCGAGGCCATCGCCAGCGAGCTGAACATGAACACGCACGCGGACAAGGCGTTGGCCGCGCTGGGCGGATAGGACGCGCGGAGGTGTGCGTGAGAACGGAGCCATCCGGAAACCCCTGCTCACGCGCACGCGCGCCCCACCAGCGAGGCCGGTTCACCGTCGTGGGCGGTCGCGAGGCGGTTCGGCGTCAGCGGACAGTGGCCTCGATGGTCCACTGCCGGGCGTCGGCGGTCGGCGGACGCCCGGCCTCGTAGTCGGCATGCACGGCGGTCACGGTGAATCCGGCTTCGCGCAGCAGGCCGGTCAGCTCGTCGAGCCGGTAGATCTGAGGGCACGGTCGCGCCCGGTCACCAGAGCGAACGCCCCGGCCGGGATGATCACAGCTTCGAACGCGCCCGGATCGTCGAAGGTCATCATGTTCGCCTCGAACAGCACGGGGGCAAGCCCGCGGGCGGCGCAGTTGTCCCGGCACACCGCCAGCATCGATGCCGAGGTGTCGAATCCCCGCACCCGCAGACCCGCCGCACACAGCGGGACAAGCACCCGCTCCGTGCCCACCGCCGGTTCCAGAATCTCCCCGGTGACGCCCGCCAGCAGGTCGCCGTACAGCTCGACGTCGCCGAACGACGTGCCGATCGGCTTGTCCAGCTGATAGACCAGCGACGACAGTCGCCCGTATTCGGGCATTCTCCCCGCCATGCGTCTCCTCCCCGACCGACACGCTGACGCAAAGGGCGGTCTTCGCTGCTACCAGGCGAAGTGCTCGGGGGCCGTCCGGTAGCCCGGGAAGATCTCATCCAGCCGGGCGAGCGCCTTCTCGTCCAGGTGGACGTCGAGCGCCCGGACGGCATCGTCGAGGTGCTGCTGGATGCGCGGGCCGACGATCGGCGCAGTGACGGCCGGCTGGTGCAGCAGCCAGGCGAGCCCGACGTCACCAGGCTCGTGGCCGAGCTCGGCGGCGAAGTCCTCGTAGGCCTCGATCTGGGGGCGGCTGGCCTCCAGGGTCTGCGCGGCACGGCCTTCCAGGCGCCGCCTGCCCTCGCGTTCCTTGCGCAGCACGCCACCGAGCAGGCCGCTCTGCAGCGGCGACCACGGGAGAAGGCCCACGCCGTAGTGCTGCGCGGCGGGCAGCACCTCCAGCTCGACCTCGCGGGTGAGGAGGTTGTAGATCGGCTGCTCGCTGACCAGGCCGAACGTCCCGCGCTGGGCTGCCGCGGCCTGCGCCTGGGCGATGTGCCAGCCCGCGAAGTTGCTGCTGCCGACGTAGAGGATCTTGCCGGCCGTGACGGCGACGTCGACGGCCTGCCAGATCTCGTCCCACGGGGTGGCGCGGTCGACGTGATGGAACTGGTAAAGATCGATGTAGTCGGTCTGCAGCCGGGTCAGGCTCGCGTCCAGCGCACGGCGGATGTTGAGCGCCGACAGCTTGCCCTCGTTGGGCCACTCCCCCATCGCGCCGTAGACCTTGGTCGCCAGCACAGTGCGTTCCCGGCGCCCGCCGCCCTGCGCGAACCAGCGGCCGATGATCGACTCGGTGTAGCCCCGGCCCTCGCCAAGGCCCGACACGCCGGCCGAGCGCAGGCCGTAGGCATTGGCCGTGTCGAAGAAGTTGATGCCGTACTCGTGCGCCGACTCCATGATCTTATGGGAGTCGTCCTCGCTGGTCAGGGGGCCGAAGTTCATCGTGCCGAGGCACAGGCGCGAGACGGACAGACCGGAACGACCGAGCTGGGTGAACTGCATCTTGGGCGGAGTCCTCTCGATGAGGGATCAGCCGGTATCTCGCTCAGGCAAGCGGCAGGCCGGCATCATCGAGTCTGCACCTTCGAGCGTGCTCCAGGTCAAGCCGCCCGAGCACCACCCATGCCTGGCCGGCGGTACACCCGGCCAGCCCAATCGGTGACGGCTGGCCAGGTGAGCGCGGGCGGGCAGGCGTCAGCGCAACCTGTGCGAGAACAGGGCGCCGTCCAGCACGTGGACCGTCAGGATGACGATGACCCCGGCCAGCACGGGCACCACCACCAGGCGTTCGACCCTCCCGTCGGTGCGGGGAACCAGGACGACCTCCATCCGCCAGTTCACCGGCCAGAGCAGGAGGCAGCCGCGGGGGGTCATGCAGTCACCGATCAGGTGCGCAAGGCACCCCACGACAACCGGGTAGGCGACGAAGCTCATGTCCAGGCCGTGCATCAGATAGACGGCGACCCCGGCCGTCACGCAGTCCTTCAGACCCGACCAGAACTCGTGCCCCTCGAAGTCCAGGCCGAGGCCGCGCAGCCCGAAGCCGACGAGGACGAACAGCGCCGCCCACCAGCCGTACCGAGAATGGTCCGCCAACAGGCTCATCGCCACGCCCATGGCGAGTGCGAAAAGCAGGGAATGGGTGGCGTGCCGATGGCCGCCGCAGGCCCGACTCACCCATCGGCAGATCGTCCGGCTGACCGGGCCGAGGGTGTTCGCGATCCGGCCGTTGGGATGGTCGATGTCGGGCAGCAGGCCCGCACCCGCGGCCACCACGCCGCCGGCGATCACCTGATGGGACGACAACGACAGCGCGTAGGTCCCCAGCCAGTCCTCCCGGCCCAGGACAGGCACGACAGCCAGCCAGAGCGCCGCACCGCTCAGCGCGTGCGTCCGCCCCATCACCGCGGACAAACCTCAATGATCGGCATTCGGCGCACTCTAGCCTGACGTTTCCACCGGGCTACGCCGGGCGTGCCCGTCGGCCAACGCGCCCAGCCGGGCGGACGCCGGGGTCGTCATGGACGCCGGGCTCGCGTCCGACAGCGCGGCCCGGCGCCGCTCGGTGGAACACCATGATCATCAAGGTGGGAGTCGGGCTGAAGGATCTCCGTACTCCGCCGACCCCGGGGCGGTTCAGTTCGCCGGGGTGGCGAGCAGGAAGCCGTCGGGGGCCAGCACGTCCGAGGCGGTCGCTGACAGCGCAGGGCGGACCACGAGGATCTCGGCGCCCCGCGACACGGCCACTGGCCCACAATGGGCCGAACCAACCGCGCACTGCTAAAGTATACCTTAGTTAAATGCATGGGGCATCACGGGGGCCGGGTGAGGAGACAGCGTCGATGGCAGATCGCAACGGTCGTGAAATTCGTGACGGTCGCACGGCTCGCCGCGTCCGAAAGACGCACCGCGCGACCGTCCTGAGGACCGAGCGGGTCAGCGAGCACATGGTGCGGGTGATGTTCGGCGGCGACGGCCTGGCCGAGTTCGTCGCCGGCGAACACACCGATCACTACGTCAAGCTGCTCTTTCCGGTGCCTGGGGTGACCTACCCAGAACCGATGGACATCCAGGCCGTGCGACAGGACCTGCCGCGGGAGCAATGGCCTCGAACGAGGACCTACACGGTGCGGTCGTGGAACCCGGACGCCCGCGAACTCACCATCGACTTCGTCTACCACGGCGAGCGGGGCGTCGCCGGGCCGTGGGCGGCAGGTGCTCAGCCTGGGGCGGAGCTGTCGCTTGTCGGGCCGGGCGGCGGCTACGCGCCGGATGTGAGCGCCGACTGGCACCTGCTGGCCGGGGACGAGAGCGCACTGCCGGCCATCGCCGCGTCCCTCGCCCGGATGCCCGGGCGCGTTCCGGTGGCCGCCTTCGTCGAGGTGGCGGGGCCCGGCGAGGAGCAGGTGCTCGACGTCCCCGCCGGCGCGCACCTGAGGTGGCTTCATCGCGGCGGCCGGGAGGTCGGCGAGACGCTCGTCGAGGCGGTCTCGGCCTGGGAGTTTCCGCCGGGTGACGGCCAGGCATTCGTCCACGGCGAGGCGGGCGCGGTCAAGCGGCTACGCCACCTGCTGCGGATCGAGCGCGGTATGGACCCAGCCCGGCTGTCGATCTCAGGCTACTGGCGGCTGGGCTCGGACGAGGACGGCTGGCAGGCGTCGAAAACCGACTGGAACCGTCAGATCGAAGCCGAGGAGCAGGCCGCTGTCGGCTCGTGACGGCCGGACGATCCGAGGCCAAGGCACTCGTCGTCGATGCGATGGACCGACCGGCCGACGCCGGGCCCAGCTTGGGGCGACCACTGGTCGACCCCTGGTCGGCTCGGAGATCCACAATCTCAAAGAGCTCAGGCCCGGTTCCGCGGGCTCCTCCGAAATCAGGATCATCTTCGTCTTCGATCCCTGGCGCTCGGCCGTCCTGCTGGTGGATGGGGACAAGTCAGGCGACTGGTCCAGTTGGTACCGGAAGACGATTCCGCGGGCGGAGAAACTGTACGTCGAATATGTAAAGGAACGGGAAGCCGAGGAGGGCAGGCCATGACCAGGTTTCCCAGGTGGAGCGACGTCCGCGCCGATCTGATCGCCGACGCCGGCGGTACGGAGGCGCTGACCGAGGCCCGACGGCGTAACCAGGCCTACATCGACGGCCATCGGCTCGCCGAACGCCGCAGACTCCTCGGCATCACCCAGAGCGAGGTCGCTGAGCGCATGGGCATCAGCAAGAGCCGCATATCTCAGATCGAACGCGGTGAGGTCTCGACCGTCGACGTCATCGCTCGCAACGTCCAGGCCCTCGGCGGCCAGATCCAGATCGCGGCGGTCTTCGGCGACGACCTCTACATCCCGCGCGGCATCGACACCCCGGCCGCATAGCGACCCGACGAGCCCGCCGAGATTCGGCTGCCGTACCGGGCGTCCGCACCTGCGGCAGTCCGGAAATCGGTTGGTGGTGGCAGCAGCGGACCCATACTCTCCCGCACGACCGCTCGCACAGCGCCGGTCGTGTCGTTGTTCCGGCGCACGTACAAGGCGTATGGTCGCCCAACGGTAGAGTCCAGACGCGGATAGTAGGCGCCCAGCAGCGACACCCGCGCCGCGACCGGCTCCACCCCGAGTTCCAGCTCGCCCTGGCCCTGCGCCTCCAACAGCTCCCGGGCCCGCTCGACCAGCACCCCAGCTCGGCCTCGGTATGCGCCGAGCCCACATGCGCGACGATCCGCCGCCGCCCACCCACCGACTCGGCGATCTGCACCGCCGTCGCTCCCGAAGCCGTCCGCACCCGCCGAATCCAGGCCACAGCCCTACCGTAGAGCACCAATTAGTGCCTCAGAACGGCCCACCAGGCATCCATCACCGCAGGTCAACGCCCTACAGGGCCGAAGATCCCGAACCGATGACCAAACTCAGGTCATACTGGCGTTCCGGCCGCCAAGATCGCGTTCAACGCTGACGGTGGAACCAGTCTCGAAGCCGTCCAACGGGTCCTTTCCTGACAGATCTCGTGGAGACCTGCACGCCAGGTCGCCGGGCTGTTCGCCGGGCAACTGGCTGCCTCGACGGGCACACCGCCCTCCTTGGCATCTCCGACGCCTCTCTCGAGTCTCGGGCATCCCGATCAGCGCACCGGCCGCGGGGTGGGGCACAATCTCCCCGGAGGAGGTGCGGGCATGCATCCGTTGATCGAGGCCAGGCGGGCAGAGATCCAAGGACTCTGCCATCGGCTCGGCATCCGCCGCCTTGACCTCTTCGGCTCCGCGACCAGCGACGCCTTCGACCCCGACAGCAGCGACGTCGACGTCCTCGTCGAGTTCGACACAGACCGTGCCGGATTCGACTACTACGGCACATACTTCGCCCTCAAAGAAGGACTCGAACGCCTGCTGGGTCGCACTGTTGACGTCGTCAGCGTCACTGCAATCCGCAACCCCTACTTCCGCGACCAGGTGATGAACACCAGGCAGCCCCTGTATGCCCCCTGACCCGCGCAAGTACCTCTGGGACGCCGCGAACGCGGCCGAACTCGCCCGAAGCTTCGCCTACGGCCAGACCTTCGCCGACTATCAGGCGAACGCGATGCTACGCGCCGCGGTCGAGCGCCAGTTCGAGATCATCGGCGAGGCGCTCAACCAGCTCTCCAAGGCTGCCCCGGACCTCGCTGCCAGAATCCCCGATCTTCCTCGAATAGTCGCCTTCCGGAACATCCTCATCCACGGCTACGCCACTGTCGACGATGCCCTCGTCTGGCAGGTGCTCCAGGAAAAACTCCCGGAGCTCGAACAAGCGGTCCGAAGAATGCTGTCCGGGAGCTGACCGGCCTGACCGGCCTGACCGCCTGCGCCGAGGCCGGGCTACCGCCAGGCAGAACGCCACCACCGAACTGCGAGCCTCTGCGATCACCTCTGCGACTTGGACCATCACCTTCTGCGCATGGGTGAGCATCCCGGTTCGTGCCGACCGCTGCTCGCGGCGCCCTTGCTAACGTATGGGTAGGAGAAACAAGCGAACAGCGCCCTGTCGGGACGCTAACCGGGCGGCGGCAGGAGAGCGGATGCGGGCTGGCGAAGTCTGGTGGGTGGATTTCGGCGAACGACGGCCGGTGGTTCTCCTCTCAGCTGAGGGCGAGTCCGGATTCCTGGCCATGCAAGTGGTCCCCCCAGCCGGCACCGACCTCGATGGCGTGGCCGCGGAGGTTGCGATTGGAACTCCCGAAGGACTTCCCTTCGAGGGCGTCCTGCGCGTCGCGTTTCCGCGTCCAGGCGTCGTCCCCTGCACCTGGCTCCTTTCGGTGACCAGAGAGGACCTGGCCGAACGGGTCAGCACCCTGCCGCCAGCGAAGCTCGCCGAAATCGAGAACCTTGTCCGCCTCGGTGATCCGGCGTAGGCAGGGTCAACAGCTTCATCCGACCGGGCGGCTCCGAGGCCGGGCGGGACAGCCGGGTGGTGTCCCGGGCTCTCCGGCGACGGTACGCACAGCGGCGGCGGCGCCCAGCGCCCGGTCGATCAGACCGGCATCAGGCTGGCGGCGGTAGTGGCGCCGAGCTCCCAGCAGGCTTCGCAGTCGGCGGCGGATATTTCGCCGAGGACGGTGAGCGGGTCGCGCAGACGCCTCCACCTCAGGCCAGTGGTGATCGTCTCAACGCCGCGGACCGCGCCGGTCGTGTCACTGTTGCCGTGGACATAGAGGGCGTATGGCCGGCCGACGGTGAACTCGAGGACTGGGTAGTAAATCTGATCGAAGAAGTGCTTCAGTGCCCCGGACATGTAGCCGATGTTCGCCGGGGTGCCGAGCAGGTACCCGTCGGCCGCGAGCACATCAACAGCGGTGGCGGCCAGCGCCGGGCGGACGACGACCTCCACACCCTCGATCGCGTCGTCCCGCGCCCCCGCAAGAACGGCCTCCAGCATCGCCTGCAATGACGGCGACGGCGTGTGATGGACGATCAAGAGGGTCGGCATCGCGCCCATGCTACGACCCCGCGGGAGGCCGCGCCGCTCCACGCTCGACCGGCCGCCCGCCAGGCACTCAGCCAGTCGATCGCGAACGCGAAGCGGATGCTCGCCGCGTCCGGGACCGGTGTCTCGCGCCGCGCGGACCTGCTCAGACTCGCGGCCTGGTTCCACAGCGCGGACAGCGAGACCGCACACCGCCTTTTCGACGCGGCGTTCGGTGCCTATCCGGCCCGCCATCTGCTCCTCGGACCCGGGGAGCAGGACCTGCGGGCCGGGCCGAACACGTCCTGGTGGGTGGCGGTTCCCGTCGACGTGCCGGTGTCGCTACGGGAACGAGGCGATCGCACGGTGCGAGGCCGGGCATCCCGGGTGCCCGACCCGAAGGCGCAGACGGATCGGCTGGTGCAGCAGGCCCAGGAACGCACGAAGGCGCGGGAGACCGCGGCCGCCGAACTGCCCGCCGCTGGCGCGTTGCACGGCAGCCGGCTGAGCCGAGCGGCCCGGGACCTACTGCTCGAACTGGTCCCCGCGGTGTTCACCGCGACGGCCGGCGGCCGCGAACCAGCCGACCACCGTGCGTCCGATCTGGGGCTGGGGCTGGGGCTGGCGTTGCGCGGTGTTCCAGTCCCGGCGGACGGCACGGCTGCGGCGTGGGGCGAACGGCAGATCGAGGAGGCCCTGCTCCACAGAGGAGTCGCTGCTCGGCAAACTCATCGCGGATCTCGCTGACAGTCGATCGTGACGATCAGGACGATCAGGACGGCGCGGCCGCGGTACACCAGGTGGCAGACTGGCTCAGTGTGGTCGTGAGCCTCACTCTCCTGGACGGGGTGCGCTGGGAGGGCGCCCCGGTGGCCGGCGACCGGTCGCAGGCGCTGCTGGCGGCCCTGGCGTCCGAACAGGGGCGGTCGGTGGGGTCGCGGCGGCTGGTCGAGCTGATCTGGTGCGGGGAGCCGTTGGCCAACCCGACCAAAGGGCTGCAGGTCGTCGTCTCCCGGACCAGGGCGGTCTGCGGTGCCGGCGCGGTGGTACGCGACGGCGACGGCTACCGGCTCGGCCTCCCGCCGACGCAGGTTGACAGCTGCCTGCTGGGCCGGCTGGTGGTCGAGGCCACCGGGCTCCTCGCGGCTGATCCGGGGGCTGCCGCCGAACGGGCCCGCGAGGCGCTCGGGCTCGGCGCGTCGCTGCCGTCGCTGCCCGCGGACGATCGGGGGACACTCGCCGACGTCCGCCGGGCGGCCGGGCGCGACCTGGCCCCGGCCCGGCTGCTGCTGGGC
>NZ_JAMQQF010000960.1 GCF_023716945.1 Frankia sp. AiPs1
GCCCTGGCCGACCCCGACCGCCCTCCGCTGTGGCCGGACGCGGGCGCCGACGCTACGCCCGGCCCCGACCCGACGAGCCCGGATGCCGGCCAGCTCGAGGCCGCCTACCTCGACTGGCTGCCCGGCTGGCGGATCTGGGCGACGCGCGCCCGGGCCGACACCGAGCGCCGCGCGCTGCACAACACGCTGCACGCCGTCGCCGCCCGGGTGGCGCAGGAAGGCGACGCGCTGGAGCTGGTGCTGGCCACCGGCCTGCTCACCTGGGCGCCGCCCGGCGGTCCGCTCATCCGCGAGCACCTGCTGTCCACCCGGGTGAGCTGCGAGATCGACCCGGTCAGCTCGGACATCCGGGTGCGGGTGCTGGCTGGCGGGGCCACCCGGCTGGGCGACGGCCCGCTGCTCGACGGCCTTCCCGGTTTCCGCCGGGAACGGACCAACCACCTGCACGAACGTCTGCACAACCGGCCGCCGGCCCCGCTCGGCGCGCAGGACCCGCGGCTGCTGCGGGACTGGCTGACCCTGGCCCTGGACGTGCCGGTGGACGGCTTCGAGCCGCAGGACGCGCCGCCACCGGTACCGGACGGCGCGACCCGGCCCCGCGTGACCTTTGCCCCCGCGCTCGTGCTGCGCGTGCGTGACCAGGCCTCGCTGCTGACCTACTACGAACGGATGCTGGCGACGTTGCGCGGCGACGGGCCGCCGCCGCTGGGTCTGGTCCAGCTCGTCGCGACCCTGGACGCCGACGAGCGGCTCGCCTGGCTCGACGCCGAGGGCGCGACGAGCGGCGCGGAGCTTGGCGCCGACCCGCTGCTGCCACTGCCGGCCAGCCCCGAGCAGGCCCGGGTGCTCGAACGGCTGCGCCACGACAACGGCGTCGTCGTCGAGGGTCCGCCCGGCACCGGCAAGACCCACACGATCGCGAACCTGATCTCCGCGCTGCTCGCCGAGGGTCAACGGGTCCTCGTCACCAGCCAGAAGGCGCAGGCCCTGCGAGTGCTGCGGGAGAAGCTGCCGCCCGAGCTACAACGATTGTGCGTGTCGCTCACCGACGCACCAGAGGCGTCCGGCCCCGCTGGCGGGACGGGCCTCGCCCCGATGCACGCCGCCGCGATGCACCCCGACGGGACGCACGCCGACGGGACGCACGCCGACGGGACGCACCCCGACGGGACGCACGCCGACAGGATGGCCGCCGACGGGACGGCCGGCGGCGCAACCGCCCTCGGCGCGTTGGACGGGGTGGGCTCGCCCGAGCTCGCCGCGAGCGTCAGCGCGCTGGCGGCGGAGAAGGCGGTCTACCACCC
>NZ_JAMQQF010000961.1 GCF_023716945.1 Frankia sp. AiPs1
CGCGGTGTCCGCGTCGGCTCGCCGCCCGCCGGGTGGGGGGCCGGTGGGACCGGCCCGCTGCGACGGGTCGGCACCGGGGCGGTCGGTAAGCGCTCCACCGACGGGACCGCCGGCCGGCTCACCCGGCTGGCCGAGGTCGTCGAGGCCCACAAGGTCGTCGAGATCGTCCGACTCGCCACCGCGGCGGGCGCCGGAGGTCTCGGCCCGCAGCGCCGCGATCGCGTTCTCGAAGTCGCCGAGCGACTCGAAGGCCAGATACACCGAGGCGAAGCGGAGGTAGGCCACCTCGTCGAGCTCGCGGAGCGGGCCGAGGATCGCCCGGCCGATCGCCTCCGCGGGGACCTCCGCCGAGCCCGAGGAGCGCACGGCGTCCTCCACCCGCTGAGCCAGCAGAGCGAGATCGTCGTCGCGCACCGGCCGGCCCTGGCAGGCCTTGCGCACGCCGGTGATCACCTTCGCGCGGCTGAACGGCTCCGCCACGCCGCTGCGCTTGAGCACCCGCAGCGACGCCTCCTCCATGGTGGTGAACCGGCGACCGCACGACAGGCAGGATCGCCGCCGCCGGATCGCCGAGCCCTCCTCGGCCTCCCGGCTGTCGACGACACGGCTGTCCGGATGCCGGCAGAACGGGCATCGCACGCGATACGCCTCCTTCGTCCGGTCCAGCGCGGACCGCCCGGCGCGGCGGATGACGAGCCGCGCCTGCGCACGGCCAAGCCGCCCCTGTGGACAGACACCCGCGCCTCTGTGGAAAGCCTGTGCATCAACCTGTGGATGACTTACACCTTCGTAAGCACCAGATGTTGTGTCCAACCTAGCGCACAGCCCCAGTGATGGGGACACCGGCCCCCCCGCGTGTCAACCCGGGACATCAGCCCGCGGGGGCGCGACGACCCTGCGCGAGGGTGTCCCACCCGCCCGCTGCCGCCGGGCACCGGCCCGTCACGGCGGCGAGCCGCCGAGCGCCGATCGGGACCGGACGGTGGCGGAGTGGACCGGCCGACCAGCCGAGTCAGCCCAGCCACAGGAACTGGCCGGGGGTGAGCTCGGCCGAGGGGAGCCGGTTGATCCGCATCAGCCGATCCACGACGACGCGGGTGTCGGCGTCGGGGTCGAGCGCGACGGCGATCTCCCACAGCGTCTCCCCGGCGAGGACCAGGTGACCCCGCGGCGGCTCGCCGGACCACGCGATCGAGGCGCGCGGCAGGACGAGCACCAACACGGCGGCGATCGCCAGCGCGACGACGGCGACCACGACCACCCGGCCGCGGCGGGTCAGGCGCAGCGGCGGCAGCGGCTCGAC
>NZ_JAMQQF010000962.1 GCF_023716945.1 Frankia sp. AiPs1
GGGCAGCGGGGCGGGGGGCGGCGGGGCGGGGGGCGACGGGCACGGTGACGGCGGCCAGGAGCCGTCGGGTGGCGGCGGCCTCGTCGATGCCGAACAGGTCGACGCGGTCGACGGTGGCCAGCACCTCGGGGACCGGGCCGTCGGCCACCCGGACCAGCAGCAGGGGCCGCGTCGCCACCATCGCGGCCCATTCCAACGTGCACCAGGGGGCGTCGAACAGGGCCGGGGAACAAACGGCGAGGACGCGTTCCGCCCGCGCCACCTCGGCGCCGATATCGGAAACGGCGTACTCGCCGCCGGGTGATTCGGAAGGCTGTACCCGCACCGTGCGGCCGGCAAGCTCGAGAATGCCACTGATCCAGGTGGCCCAGTTCTCATCCGGACCGGCGTACGAAAGGAATAGGTCGGTGCCCGGCTGGGCGGCGCCGGCGGCGTCGACCATTAACGGTCGGGTAGATCGCACGACGCCAGAGCCTGCCAGAAGAGGCCATGCCGGTTCACCCTCTGCGACTGTGACCTACGGCGGCCGAGGGTCGACCGGCACAACGGCGTAAAAACGGGCCCTCTTGCCGGCTGGTTCCCAGTCGTAAGTTTGGCGGAGGCCGGCTGGCCAGAAATGCATCCTGGTCGACGTTGCTCGGCAGCGGCAAATGAAAATGGGTGAAACAGTAACAAGGGCCTACCCCTTTGGTCAGGTCCGCGGCGGGAGAGGGCCGGGCCGGCCGCGGGCCGATCTTCGTTTCTGGGCGTGATCGCTGATTTCCGGCGCGCGGCTCGCGCTCGACGTTATTGATCAAGGTGTTCCGCGGAACCGCGCCACGGTCCTCGCGCCTGCGGCCGTGCGGGATGCACAGATCGGACGGGGACTAGTGGCGGTGGACCGTGATCCGGGTCCAGGAGCCGAGGTAGACCCGGTCGCCGTCGTCGAGCGCGACGGCGCTGCCCGGCGTCAGGCGGACCAGGTGGGCCGGGTCCGGGCCGACCCAGGTGCCGTTCGACGAGCCCAGGTCGGTGAGACGCAGGGAGCCGTCCGCCATGAGTTCCAGCGCGGCGTGGGCGCGGGAGACCCCGGGATCCCCCGGATCGCCGGACAGGTCGATGCCCGGCGGGGTGCGCTGGCTGCGGCTGCGCCGGCCGACGACGGTCCGCGCGGCGGTCAGCTCGACGGTCACCGGACCGGAGCGCGTGGGGAGGGCGGGCGCGCCCGCGTCGTCACCCCGCTCGAAGAACGCACGGTCGACGGAGATCCGCGCGCTCCAGCGCCCCGCCCGGCCGTCGGCCCGGCTGTCGCC
>NZ_JAMQQF010000963.1 GCF_023716945.1 Frankia sp. AiPs1
GCCGCCGGTCCGGCCGGGGCCGGCTCGCTGCCTGGTCGATCGGTCCCGGGCTGGCGCGCGGCCGTGGGCTGCCGGCTGGCCAGCAGCTTGAACCAGCCGTCCACGGTCGGGTTCTCGGCCAGCTCCGCGAAGTTGACCTCGATGCCGGCCCGCCGCCACTGCCCGACCGCGCGGATGAGTGCGATCGACTCCAGGCCGCGCTCGAAGAGGTTGTCGTCGTCGGCGAGATCGGCCGGATCCTCCTCGATCAGCTCGGCGGCGGTGCGCCGCAGCCTCGCGAGATCGGCGACCGCCGTCGCCTCGGCCGCCGCCAGCGCCGTCGCCGGTTGGGCCGGTTGGGCCGGTTGGGCCGGCACGAGGAAGCGGCTGACGCTGCGCAGCTTCTCCTTCGTCTCCGTCAGCTCCCGCTCCGGGCGCGACGCCCCGACGACCCCGGCCCCGGCCCGCAGCCAGGTCCGGCCGTCGCGTTGGAACACCGTCCGCAGGACGAGGGCGGCGTCGAGGGCGCCGTCCGAGGTCGCGCTGATCACGGCACCGCTGTAGAGGCCGCGCGGCGACGGCTCGTAGCGCCGGATCGCCGCGCAGGCGGCGTCCTTGGGGACCCCGCTGGCGGTGACGGACGGGAAGACGGCCCCCAGCGCGTCCCACCCGTCGAAGCCGGCCGCGAGCCGGCCGCTGACCCGGGAGGCCAGGTGCTGCACGCTGCCCCGCTCGAGGACGGTCATGAACTCGTCGACGATCAGTGTGCCCGGCGCGCACAGCGGCCGGAGCTCGTCCTGGGCCACCTGCACCGACACCGCGTGCTCGTAGATCTCCTTCGGATCACGCAGCAGCGCCTCCCGCCGGGCCCGGTCGCCGCCCGGACCGTCGGGCCCGACGCCGCCGTCGAACGCCGTCGTGCCGGCCAGCGGCTGGGTGGAGACCCGGCCGTCGGCGCCGACCTCGACCACGGTCTCCGGGCTGAACCCGATCGCGCGCACGCCGTCCACATCGAGCAGGAAGGAACGGGCCGGGGTGTTGCCGCGCCGCCCCCGCTCGTAGGTCGCGACCAGGTCGATCTCGCCCTCGACGGGGACGACCCGGGAGAGGATCACCTTGCGGAACCGGCCGGCCTGGATGTCCTCGACGGCCCCCGCCACGATCCGCCGGTAGTCGTCGGCGCCGTGGTCGAGGTCGGCCAGCGGCCGCGCCGGCCCTGGCTGCGCGTCGGACGGACCGCCGATGGTCTCGGCCAGCGTGTCGAGGTCGGCCGCCACGGCCGCGCGCAGCAGCGCGCCGTCCGCCGACAGC
>NZ_JAMQQF010000964.1 GCF_023716945.1 Frankia sp. AiPs1
GCTCCGCGCCCAGGCGCCTGCCCTGCCGGCGCAGCGACGCCCCGCCGAGCACCACCCAGGTCACCGCCGCGGTCAGCACCATCGGCGCCAACGACGCGACAGGAGCCGCCAGCGCGATCGGAGCAGTCGGAGCGACTGACGCGGTCGGCACGATCGGCGCGATCGGCGCGGCCAGCGCTACCGGGGCAGCCGGCACGATCGGGACGTCGCCGCATGCCCGCGTGCAGACGCGCTCGGCGACGGCGGCGGGCACGGCGACCGCGGCCAGCAGCAGAGCGGTGTGCAGGGCCCCGGCGGCGCGGTCGTCCCGGTAGAGCAGCCGTTCCAGCCCGCCGGCCGCCCGCCCGAAGCCGGCGACCGGGTGCAGCCGCGCCGGATCGGCGAGCAGCGCGTCGAGAGCCGCGCCGAGCACCAGCCCGCCGGCGCGCGCCGCCACGCGACGACCCGCCGTACCGCGCACCGCCACGCGACGACCCGCCGTACCCCTCACCGCCACGCGACGACCCGCCTGCGCCGGCTCAGACACTGGTTGCGTAGGCGACGACGCCGTGGCGAAGCGCATCCATCGCGGCGCGGGCGGTGCGGCGCACCCGGGAGTCGTCGGGGGCGACCTTGGCGATCTGGTCGAGCAGGTCGAGCAGCTGGCGCATCCACCGGACGAAGTCGCCGGCGGTCAGCTCCAGCCCGCTGTCGGTGAGGACCCGTTCCAGCGGCCGGCCCACCGCCCAGTCGTGAGCGGCGGGGACGAATCCGAGCTCGGGCGTGCGCAGGAACGCCAGCCGGTGGCCCTGCTCGGTCGCGGCGAGCCGGAACGCCAGGCGGCCCATCTCGTCCAGGCAGTCGCGCAGCGCCGCGCCGCCGGGCAGCGCCGGGACGCCCACGTCGTCGCCGCGCGGCTCGAAGACCAGGGTGGACACGGCGGCCGCGAGCGCCGGCGCGGTCAGGTCCGCCCAGATGCCGGCGCGCAGACACTCGGAGACGAGCAGGTCCTGCTCGGAGTAGATGCGGGCCAGCACCCGGCCGGCGTCGGTGACCGTGTCGCCGTCGAGGTAGCCGAGTTCCGCCAGCGCCGCGCGGACCCGGTCGAACGTCTTCGCGACCGTGTTCGTGCGGCCCTCGACCTTCCGGGAGATCGCCGCGGTCTCCTTGGCGAGCCGGTTGACCTGCTCGGCGGAGCGCAGATGCTCCTCCCGGCGCGGGCAGTCGTGCACCGGGTGGGCGCGCAGGGCCCGACGCAGCCGGGCGAGCTCGGCGTCGTCGGCGGCCGCGGAACGCGCCTTGGCCC
>NZ_JAMQQF010000965.1 GCF_023716945.1 Frankia sp. AiPs1
GGCGTCGGCCGTCCAGCAGCGCGGCGGCCCGCTCGGCGCTCGTTCGACGCGGTCGCCACCACCGGGAACGCCACCACCGGGGACCGAGTGGCCCGGGCCCGGGCTGCTCCACCTCGGCGCAATCCCGGTCGCGGCCGCGCGCTGCCCTCACGTCCTCCCCCTGGGAGCAGTCGTGCGGCGGCGGTCCGGGAGCCGGCTGCCCCCGCGCCGGCCCGACCGAGGTTGACCGTCGTTCAGTTACCGAACTGCCACACAGTGTTCACGCGTACTGTACTACCCTTTTCGATCTTGGAGTTGGCCTGGGGTGCCTGATTCGCCACCCGGTCACCCGGGCTGCCGAACAGGCCGGCGCGATCGATCTTCAGTCCCCGCTGACGCAGGATGTTCTCGGCGTCGCGATAGGTCTTGCCGACCACGTTGGGGACGGTGACCTGCACGCCGCTGCCGTCACCCCCGCCGGTGGTGTCGGATCCGTCGTCGGGCGGGGTGGCGACCGTCAGAGTCACGGTGCTGTTCGGCGCGATCGGCTGGCCGGCCGCGGGGGCGGTGCCGAGGACGTTACCGGGAGCTGTGTCCTCGGTCACGGCCAGATCGCGCGCAACCGTCACTCCCGCGACGCCGAGGGCGTCGATCTCCGCCTTGGCCGCGTCGTAGGTCTTGCCGACGAGATCGGCCGGCATCTGTCGGGTGTCCGGGCCGCTCGACGTGATCAGAGTGACGCCGTCGCTGGGCTTGAGCACCGTGTCGACGGCTGGGTTCGTGCCGATCACGTGGCCGACCGGGACGGTGTCGCTGGCCTGGTTGATCAGCCCACCCACGGTGAGGTTGACCTCCTTGAGCCGGGCTATGGCCTGTTCCCGGGTGAGGTTGGCGAGGTCCGGCACGGCGACGGTGGCCGGCCCGGAACTCAGCCGCAGAGTGATCAGCGCGCCCTTGTCGACCTTCGTCCCGTCCTTGGGGTCCTGCTGGGCGACGTGGCCGGTGGCCACCTTCGGGCTGGCGATCGGATCGAGGTAGGTCGCCTTGAGCCCGGCATCCTGCAGCATCGTCTCGGCGTCCGACTTGCTGACGTCGATCAGCAGCGGGACCTCGATCTTGTCGCTGGACAGCGTGCGCAGTCCGAGAAAGCCGAGCAGTAGGACCAGGATCGCCGCGCCGCCCACGGCGAGCGGCAGGTACCGGCGCGAGCCAGCGCCCGAGCCAGGGGCGCGACGCCGCCCGTGCCCGGCGCCGAGGTAACTGGTGGCGGTCGGGGTCGGCGGGGCGGCGGAGCGGTAG
>NZ_JAMQQF010000966.1 GCF_023716945.1 Frankia sp. AiPs1
GGGCGGCCCCGCTGCCGGCGGGCAGCGTCGACCGGGTGCTCGTCGACGTCCCCTGCACCGGGCTCGGGGCGCTGCGGCGCCGCCCGGAGGCCCGCTGGCGGCGTATCCCCGGCGACCTGGCCGCCCTCGTGCCCTTGCAGAGCGCCCTGCTCGTCGCCGCGCTGGACCTGGTCCGACCCGGCGGGGTGGTCGCCTACGCGACCTGCTCCCCGCATCCGGCGGAGACCGTCGAGGTGGTTCGCCAGGTGACCGGGCAACGGGTGGACGTCTCCGTGCTTGACGCCCGGCTCGGGCTGGCGGAGGTGGACGGGCTCGGATCCGGCCCGTTCGTCCAGCTCTGGCCGCACCGGCACGGCACGGACGCGATGTTCATGGCGTTGCTGCGCCGCAACGCGGACTGAGCCGCCGCGGTGGGTGGGCGCCGGCCCGCGACCGCCGGTGCGCGGAGGTGGGGCCGGGGAGGTGGGGCGGGGGAGGTGTCGACCGCGAAGGTGACGAACGGGTCGGGGGGTGCGCCGATCCGGTCGATAGTCTCGCGGGGTGGCAACCGCACAGATCTATCCCAGCCTGCTCGCCGCGGACTTCGGTCGCCTGGCCGATGCCGCCCTCGCGGTCGAGGGCCGGGCCGACTGGCTGCACGTCGACGTCATGGACTACCACTTCGTCCCGAACCTGGCGTTCTCCCCGGACGTGGTGACGGCGTTGCGGTCGACGACGCAGACCCCGCTCGACTGCCACCTGATGATCGATGACCCGGACCGCTGGGCCGCCGGTTACGCCGAGCGCGGCGCGGCGAACGTGACCATCCACGCCGAGGCCGTGTCCGACCTGCCGCGGACGACCGCGGCGATTCGGGCCGCCGGCGCCCGCACCGGCCTCGCCGTGAAGCCGAACACCCCCGTCGAGCGCTACCTGGACGACCTGCACCGCTTCGACCTGCTGCTGCTGATGACGATCGAGCCGGGGTTCGGCGGTCAGAAGTTCATGACCGAGGTGCTTCCGAAGATCCAGGCGGCTCGCCGCCTGATCGACGACCGCGGCCTGGACCTGTGGCTGCAGATCGACGGCGGGGTCAACGAGGACACCGTCGAGCAGGCCGCGGCCGCCGGGGTCGACGTCTTCGTCGCCGGCACGGCCGTCTTCGGCGCCGACGATCCGGGCGAGGCCGTGGAGAAGCTGCGCGCCCAGGCGCTGCGGGTCGCCCCCCGGCTGACCCCGCCGGCCTCCCGATCGGCCTCCCGATCGGCCACCCGGCCGGTCGGCGGCCCGGCGTGACCA
>NZ_JAMQQF010000967.1 GCF_023716945.1 Frankia sp. AiPs1
GGCTTGGCACCGGCCCCGGCCCCGCCGCCGGTTCGGCGGGGGATGGCGTCGCGGGCGCGACCGCGGTGGGGTCGATCATCGAGCTGGTGGTGGGGCAGGTGGCCCACGGCGGGTTCTGCGTCGCGCGGGCGGGCGGGCGGGTCGTGTTCGTGCGGCACGCGCTGCCCGGGGAGCTGGTCCGGGCCCGAGTCACCGACGACTCCCACGACCGCTACTGGCGCGCCGACGCCGTCGACGTCCTCACCCCCTCGCCGCAGCGGGTGGCGGCTCCCTGCCCGCATGCCGGTCCCGGCGCCTGTGGGGGCTGCGACTGGCAGCACGCCGACCTCGCGGCGCAGCGCCGAGGGAAGGCCGAGGTGATCGCGGAAGCCCTGCGCCGCTTCGGCGGGCTGGCCGCCGAGGTCGACCCCGAAGCCCATCCCGCGCCCGTCCTGCCAGGGGCGCCCGCCACGCCCGCCACGCCTGCCGGAACTCCTGCGCCTGCCGGGACTCCTGCGCCTGCCGGAACTCCTGCGCCTGCCGGGACTCCTGCGCCTGCCGAGAGTCGTGTGCCCGCCGAGACTCGCGTGCCTGTCGGGGCTCGGGTGGCGGCCGCGTCGGAGGAGGCCGGTGGCCGGCGCGAGCCCGTGCGGGTGGTCGTCGAGGCGGTTGCCGTCGAGGGCGGGGCCGACCAGGCGGGGGGCGGTGCGGACGACGGTCTGGGCTGGCGGACCCGGATGCGTTTCGCCGTCACCGCACAGGGCGAACTCGGGTTGCGGGCCAGCCGTTCCCACGAGGTGGTCGCCACCCCGGACTGCCGTATCGCCCACCCGCTGGTGGCCGCGGCGCTGGCCGGGCGCCGGTTCCCCGGAGCCGACGCGGTCGAGGTCGCCGCGAGTCCCGCCACCGGCGAGGTGGCCGTCGCCGTGCATCCGGCCGGGGTGGCGCCGGCGCCCGGCGAGGTCGTCGAGGTCGTCGAGGAGCGGCGGTTCCAGCTCGGGCCGGAGGTGTTCTGGCAGGTCCACCCGGGCGCCCCGAGGGTGCTGGTCGCCGCCGTGCGCGAGGCGTTGCGGCCCGGTCCCGGCGAGACCGCGCTCGACCTGTACTCGGGGGCCGGCCTGTTCGCTGCGTTCCTCGCCGTCGACGTCGGCCCCGGCGGCCGCGTGGTCGCGATGGAGTCCGACGCCGCGGCGGTCGCCGCCGCCGCTCGTAGCCTGGCCGACCTGCCCCAGGTCTCGCTGCGCTCGGTGCGGGTGACCCCGGCGACGGTGCGTGGGGTGATCGGCAGCGGGC
>NZ_JAMQQF010000968.1 GCF_023716945.1 Frankia sp. AiPs1
CGCCGGGCGTGGCTGGCGGGCGTGGCCCTCGTCGTGCTGCTGCTGCTCGTCCTCGCCAGCGCCCTCGGCGCCGCCGGCTGACGTCCTCCTGCGCCCGTGAAGGTCGGCGATGCCAGCCTGCTACGCCGTGGTGCGGCGCGGGCTGCTGGCGGGTTCCCGCCTCGTCGCCGGGCACCGGGCACCGAGCGCCCGGACCCGCCCGGGCGTCACGATGCCGGCGGCAGGCTCGACTCGGGGACCGCCCTCGGCCGTCCACATGTCGCTGGAGCCGGCGTCAACGAATCCACCGAGAATCCACCGACGATGCGACGGTGCTCCCGCAACGGAATGCCGGGCGACACCCGGGTGACGCCGAAACGGACGTCGCTCATCGGGACACCTCATCTCTGCTGGTCGTGTATCGGGCGCCGCCGGAGACGCCCTGTCTCGTGCCCCGGAACATTCCAAGCGGCGCTGCGCGGCCGCGTCCAGCGGCATGCCGACGCTTTTACCAGCACCGACAGGATGCCCGCCGCAGATCCTCCGATGGAGCGACGACGAAATTCCTTCGACGGCCGCGGAAGGGACGGGCATCGTGATCGCCATGACCGACGATGAGCCTGCGGCAATCCGTGGCGTGGTGCGCTTCTACGACACCGAGCGGGGCTGGGGCGTGATCGACGCGCCGGAGGTCCCGGGCGGCTGTTGGGTCCACTACTCGATGATCGAGACGGCCGGCCACCGCGGTCTCGTCACGGGCAGGCAGGTGACGTTCAGCTGGGAGCCGGTTGCCAACCAGGACGGCTACCGGTTCCGCGCGCTTACCGTGCGGCCCGGGGACGGCGCCATGCGGTAGGAGGGTGTAGCCGACTGATTTTCCGCCAGGGCCTCGGGCCCTACGCCACCTGCGGTCGTACCTGTCGGCCGAGCACGGCATCGGGGTCCGTGCCGGACGGTTCTGCGCGCACCCGCTGCTGGCCCGGCTCGGCGCGCCCGGCGGGGCACTGCGGGCCAGCATCGGCGTAGGCACGACGGCCGACCACGTCGACCGCCTCATCGACGCGGTGGCGCGGTACCTGCGGATCGGGCCCGGCTGGGACTACGCCCTGCTCGACGGGCAGTGGCAGCCGGCCCCGGACGATCGGCACCTGCCGTACTGGGCCGAGGAGAACGCGGCCGAGGAGAACGCGGCCGCCGACCTCCCGGCCGCTCCCTGCGGGACCCGACGACCCCGGCGGCCCAGCGGACCGGGCGGCTCTCCCCCGGCCGCCCTGGCCGCCCTGGCCGCCGG
>NZ_JAMQQF010000969.1 GCF_023716945.1 Frankia sp. AiPs1
GGGGGGGGGGGGGGGGGGGGGGGGGGGGGGGGGGGGGGGGGGGGGGGGGGGGGGGGGGGGGGGGGGGGGGGGGGGGGGCCCCCCCCCCCCCCCCCCCATCGCCGTGGCGATCCGGGCGACGTCGACGAAGCGAACCGAGCGCTGCCCGGTCTCGTGCACGCCGATCCGCACCGCCAGCTCGTCGAGAAGATCCAGCAGGGTCCGGCCGCGCCGCTTCGCGGCGGTGGCAATCAGCGCGACGGCCAGCGCTGCGGTGATGCCGTCCTTGTCCCGCACCAGATCCGGGACGAGGGCGTAGCCGAGCGCCTCCTCGTAACCGAAGACGAGCCCCGGATCCGCCCGCATGATCCACTTGAAGCCGGTGAGTGTTTCGCGATACTCGACCCCGGCGCACCGCGCCAGCGCGCGCAGGCCGGACGAGCTGACCAGGGTGGTCGCCACCGGGCCGGGCCGACGGCGGAGCACCTGGTCGGCGAGTAGCAGGCCGATCTCGTCGCCGGTGAGCATCCGTCCGCCCACCGCGACGGCGCAGCGGTCCGCGTCGGGATCGGTCGCCAGCACCAGGTCCGCGCCGATGCGTTCACCGAGAGCCAGCGCCCGGTCCATCGTGCCCGCCTCCTCCGGATTCGGCCTGGGGACGGTCGGGAAGTCCGGGTCGGGCGCGGCCTGTTCGTCGACGAGTGTCGGAGCCGCGAGCCCGGCGGCGGCGAACGCGGCGGTGAGGGTCCGGGCGCCGACTCCGTGCAGCGGGGTGTACGCGATGACCATCTGCACGGGTTCGGGGTCATCCGGGTCGACCGTCGGAGCCAGGTCGAGGACTGCCGCCGCCGCGGCGTGGACGTAGTCCTCGACGATCCGTCCGTCGAGCCGGCGCCAGGTCTCGGCCATCGGAATCGCGGCGGCCGGGCCGGTGACGGCGATGCGTCGTTCGATGTCGGCGTCGGCGGGAGCGACGAGTTGCGCGCCGCGTCCCGGATCGGCCTCGGTGCCGCCCAGGTACACCTTGTAACCGTTGTCGGCGGCCGGATTGTGGCTGGCGGTGACCATCACGCCGGCGTCGGCCCGCAGATGACGTACGGCGAAGGCCAGCACCGGTGTGGGCAGTGGCCCGGGCAGGACCAGGGCCCGCAGCCCGGCCCCGGCGAGGACCCGCGCGCTGTCCAACGCGAAGGCCTCGCTGCGATGCCGGGCGTCGTAGCCGATGACGACCAGGGCAGGCGCGGCCGGGGCGCCGCCCCGTGCTCCCGCGCCGGCGCTCGCCCCGGCCT
>NZ_JAMQQF010000096.1 GCF_023716945.1 Frankia sp. AiPs1
GCCCGGCGCCGCCCACGCGCCACACGGCCACCTCCGGGTCGTCCTGGCCGGCGCTGAGCAGCGTCGCCCCGCCCCGCCCGAAGGCCAGGGAGGCAACCTGGCTGTCGTGGGCGGGAAAGACGGTCCGCGGGCGATCGTCCGCCGCCGGGGCGCCCGTGCCACCGAGGCCGGCGCCGAGGTTCCACAGGGTGATCGCACCGTCGTCGTCGCCCACGGCGAGCTGGTCGCCGTCGGGGCTGAGGGCGAGGGCGGTGGGGGTGCCCGTGGGCCGCAGGGCACCCACCCGGTCCGGATGGTCCGGGTCGGTGATGGTCCGGACCTCGACCATGCCGGCCGCCGTGACCTGCGCAATCCTGTCGCCGGCCGCGGTGGCGGCCAGGGGGATCAGGCCGGTGGCCGGTAGGGCCACGGTGCGCCCCGGGCGTGCCAGTCCCGGCGTGGCGATGTTGGAGGTGCGCAGCACCCCGGTTCTGGTGGCGGTGACGAGGTCCCCGGTGGTGGGCACGAAGGCCAACGCGCCGATCGCGTCGGCATGCTCGATGGAGACGGCCCGGGGTTGTGGCGTCCCCGTGCCTCGAACATCCCAGAGCCGGACCGAGCCCTCTTCCGTACCGGTCGCCAGACTGGCGCCGGTGAGGTCGAAGGCCAGGGTGTCGATGAGGCCGGCCGGGTCGTCGAATGTCATCGACGGCCTGGCCCCCGGGGTGGGTAGGTGGCCGGTGTCCCAGATCCGGACGACGCCGTCCACGTCGCCGGCGGCGAGCCGGGCACCGTCGGGGCTGAAGGCGAGGATCACCGTCGCAGGGTCGCTGTCGATCACGACACCCCGGTCGCCCCCGTCGATGTCGCGGTCCGTGTCGCCGGCCGTGTCCGTGTCGCCGTCGGCCTCGGCGACGCAGTCGGCTCCGACTGCGCCGACGCCGGGGGCGGCCCTACCGGCCGCGCGGGCGCGGTCGTCGAGGCTGGCCAGCAGCCGGCCGGGGCTGCGGGCATCCCAGATCCGGATGATGGCGTCCTCGCCGCTGGTCACCAGGGCCGCGCCGGTGGGGCTGAAGGCGACGGCGGACACCGCGCCGCAGTGGCCGTACACCTGCCCGGCGAGGGTGGGTGGGTCGTGGCCGCCGCCCGTACTCCAGATCTCGACGGTCCCGTCCGAGCCGCCCACGGCCAGAGTGCTGCCGTCCGGGCTGAGCGCCAACACCGGAGCGTCCGCCACGTCCCGGCCGGGGGCGACGGGCAGCGCGGTCCGCCGCGGTGAGCCTGCGCGGGAGATGTCCCAGACGGTGACCGTCCCGTCGTCGGCGCCGGTCGCGACCAGGGCGCCGCGCGCGCTGACGGCGGCCGTGGACACCGGGTCGGAGTGGCCTGCCAGCACGTCGCGGCGCCGCGGCGGGTCCGTCGCCGAGCCCACCGTCCAGACGGCCGCGGTCGTCGACGCCGCGGTCACCGCGTAGAGGGCGCCGGGTGCCTGCGCGGTGACCCTGGCGACGGTGAGCAGGCGCTCGTCCAGGTCCACCTCGACCGGCATGCCGAGGACCCCGAACAGCGCCCGGCGAGCCTGCGCCGTGGGTTTCATCCGCCAGGCGAGCACGGCCAGCTGTCGGGCCAGAGTCGGGTTGGTCTCGCGCATGGCCAGGGCATCCGCGGCAAGCTGCCGGGAGACGGCCAGGTGTCGCTGGTCCCGCTCCCCTCGGCCCTTCGCGCTTCCGTACACGGCCGCCCCGGCCGCGATCAGGGCGACGACCACCAGGGCCACCACCACCCGGCGCTGATTGCGGATGGTGGTGCGCTCGCGGGCACGGCGGCGCTTCTCGGCCACCTGCTCGACCCGCTCACGTTCGACGCAGGCCCCGAGAAAGGCGGTGGCAAGCCCGCCGCTGTCGTCGGCAGGAGCGGCGGCGAGGCGTTCCCGGGTGGTGGTCAGGCGCGCACCACGGTAGAGCCGGGAGTCCTCGCGGCCGGTCCGGTCCCATTCCTCGGCATCGGCGACAAGCTGGTCACGGGTGCGCAGCCACGCCCGGTTGTCCTCGATCCAGCCGCGCAGCCGCGGCCATTCCCGGGTGAGCGCCTCGTGCACGATCCACACGGACTCGTCGTCCACAAGCAGCAGTCGGCCGGCGACCAGGGCGTCCAGCGCCCGTGTCCCGCACGGCGGCAGGCCGGCCACCAGATCCGCCCGGCCCAGGCGCCGTCGGGCGGGACTCAGGTCCGCGCGCACCACGACCAGGCGCAGGAAGATCCGGTGGGCCTCCCCTCGAGCCTCGGCGTCCAGGGCGCCGAAGGTCGACTCGGCTCTGGCCGCGATCGCTCCCTCGACCCCGCCGACGGCCCGGTACGCCTTGAAGGTCAGCGACCACCCACCCCCGGACGCCGCCCACGCCTCGCGCAGCGCGTGGGAGAGCATCGGGAGGGCGTCGGCCTCCCCACCTCGGCCGAGGTCGTGCACGATCTGCTCCGACAGGCCGCTGTCGAGCTGTATTCCGACGGCCGCCGCCGGACCAGTGATCGTCGCCAGCAGCTCCGCCCTGCTCATCGGACTGACGACAACCTGGTTGCGGCTCAGCAGGAGGGCCAGCTCCGGGTACGCGGTGCACTGGGAGTAGAAGTCGGCGCGCACGCCCAACACCACCGTCAACCGGACTGGCCGTGGCTCGTCCGGCCACGCCGGCCCGTCCGGCCCGGCGAACCAGGCACCGTCACCGAGGGCGCACACTGCTCGGACGAACGCCTGCCGCGCCGCCAGATCCTCACACAGGGTGAACAGCTCTTCGAACTGATCCACGACGAGCAGGCCGGGCCGCGCCGCCGAGGTCCGGCCGGCCCGCCTCATCAACCGCCACCCTCGGGTGAGGGTGGGCGTCACCTGTGGCCGTTCGCCGTTGTCCGGCGCGTCGCTGGACGATCCCGGCGCCTCGTCCGCCGCACACGCCTGCCGCAGAGATGCCGGCGTCGTGCCCGCCAGTGACGCCAGCCGTTCGGTCAGAGCACCCAGCGGGTCCGGCCCCGGCGTCAGCGTGACCACGATCGGCCCGGATGCGGCGGGGAAGGCCTGCGCAGCACCGGCCGGTCCGGCGAGCCACCTGGTCTCCTGTTCGAACAGGGGGACCACCCGCGCGTTCAGCAGCGACGACTTGCCGCTGCCGGACGCCGCCGACCACGGCGAGCAGCCCCACCGGCCCTGTGGCGGCATCCTCGGCCGGGAAGAGCCGTTCCCGAATCTCGTCCAGCAGGCCGTCACGGCCGAAGAACAGGCCGGCCTCGCCGCCGGTGTAGGGGGCGAGGCCCGGCCACGGACACCGCGGCGCCGGGGCAGCCGCCTCCGCCCCGGCGCGTGCCCGGCCGGCGGATATCCGGGGTCGGTGCCTCGCGGAGCGTGCCAGATGGATCAGTCCCTGCCGGGCGTGCAGGTCGAATCGGTGCGTCCACTTGTCGACGATGATCGTCGTCCGGACCGCGCCGGCGGCGTCTCGGCAGGCCGCGTCGACGGCGACCCACCACGCCTCGTCCTGGGCGGGGCGCGAGAGGATCACGATGACCGGGACGTTGCTCTCCAGCCACGGCTCGACGTCAGCTCTGTCGAGATGGAACGTGAACCGATCCGGGGTCTCGGATCGGAAGGCGCTGCGCGCCTTGCTCTGGACGTGCAGCGTCAGGCTCAGCGTCTCGCCATTGTCCGGGTCGTACAGCTCGATGTGGCCGTCGATACCGTGATCGATGCGGTGCGGCTGGAAGATGAACCCCATCTCCAGGCAACGCCTGGAGATCAGCGAGATGCCCTCCTCGCCGAGGATCTCTTCGCGCGACAGCTTCTTGCGCCGCGGCGCGGTCACCGGGACCACCCACGGACATCATCAACCACAGCAGTAGATAACTAGCTCGACCGGGCCATGTCCAGAGCCACCAGATTGTCCCGTCCAACCTCCCTACTAGCCCCAAGGAGCAATAGACATGCTCCTACGGGAGCGCCCCTTGGTCGTTCGCAGCCCTTGGATCACGGACCGATCCGGTCGACCATGCGGTGGGCCGGTCGCCGCCCCCCGGGGATGGCACCCAGGTCGCGGTCCGCCTCCGGCAGCGGGGCGGACGGGACCGGGGCGGACGGGACCGGGGCGGACGGGACCGGGGCGGGGCTTCGCAGGGCGGCGGGTAGCGGGTCGGCGTGGATGACGGTCAGGTCGCTGACGGCCCGGGTGAGGACGACGTAGAGGCGGCGTAGGCCCAGGCGGGGATGGGGTTCGCCGGCGATGATCGTCGCCGGTTCGACGGCGATCACCTGGTCGAACTCCAGCCCCTTGGCCAGGGAGGCGGGCACGAGGCAGGCCCGCGACGGCGTGCTGTCGGCGCCGAGTTCGTCGACGGCCAGGTCGGCGGCGCGCAGGGCTTCGGCGAGGGCGGGGAGGTCGGCGTCGGCGGCGATGACCGCGAACGAGCCGGTGGCGGCCCGGGCGCGGGCGACCTGGGCGGTGACGGTGGCGGCCACGTCCGCGGTGGGCAGTAGCGTCAGCGCGCCAGGGGTGGTGCGCGCGGAGGTGGGGACGGCCAGTTCAGCGGCGATGTGGGGCAGCAGGCGGCCGGCGAAGCCGAGGATCTCCGCGGGAACTCGGTAGCCGCGGGTGAGGACCTCCAGGTGGGCGTCGGGCCGGCCGAGGTGAGTCAGCTGCGCCGACCAGGAGGTGGCCGCCCACGGGGTGGTGCCCTGGGCGAGGTCGCCAAGGACGGTGAGCGAGCCGTCGGCGCAGCGCCGGGCCAGCGCCCGGCACTGCATCGGGGAGAGGTCCTGCGCCTCGTCGACGATCAGATGGCCGAAGCCGACGGTGCCGTCGATAAGGTCCCGGGCCTCGTCGATGCAGAACACGTCGGCGGGTGACCAGCGGGCCGTGCGGGCCCCGCCGGGCGGTGCGGCGGCCAGCAGCGTCCGCTGTTCGTCGGCGTCGAGAATGCCGTCGGCGGCGCGGGCGAGCAGGTGCGGGTCGGTGAGCAGGCGGCGGACCAGCGTCGCCGCGTCCGCCTTCGGCCAGGCCGCCTCGACGGTGCCCTGCACCGCCCGGCTGCGGGCGAGGGTGCGGACCGCGCCGTCGGTGAGGTAGTGGCCGCCCGCCTCGGCCCGCACGCGCAGGGCGTTCGCGAGCCGGCCGGCGAGCCGCTCACGTCCGATGGCGTAGCGGAAGGTGCCGGCGGCCAGGCCGCCCGCGGCGTCGGCGAACAGGCCGGCGAACTCCTCCTCCCCGACCGTCCACCGGCCGATCCTGGTCACGACGGTGACTGGCCCAGTCGGCGGGTACAGCCCGTCGTGCAGGGCGCGGCGCAGCACGGTCGCCATCCGGACGTCGCCCTTGAGGCTGGCCGCGTCGATGGTGTCCGTGCCGGCGGCGGTGACGTCGTCGAGGAGATCTGCCAGCGTGCTGTGGCGGACGGTGAACTCACCGAGCGCAGGCAGGACCGCGGCGATGTAGCCGAGGAACGCCCGGTTCGGCCCGACGACGAGCACCCCCGCCCGGGCGAGCCGCTCGCGGTGAGTGAACAGCAGGTAGGCGGCGCGGTGCAGGCCGACCGCGGTCTTACCGGTTCCCGGCGCCCCCTGGACGCACACGCTCACCGCCAGATCGGCGCGGACGATCTCGTCCTGCTCGGGCTGGATCGTGGCGACGATGTCGCGCATCGGCCCGGACCGTGGCCGCTCGATCTCCCGTTCGAGCAGCCCACCGGCCGCCGGCGCGGTGCCCGGCGCGATGCCGGCGGCCGCATCGACCGGCCCGGCGACGGTGCCGACGAACCCGGCGACGGCCTCGTCAGAGCCGACCGCGGCTCCCGGCGGCACCGATGCGCCGGTGGCGACGGCCACGGGAGTCGCTGCGGGGCCGGTGAGCGGCTCGTCCTCGAAGGCGGTGAGCTCGGGACCGTCGTAGCCGAAGCGTCGCCGCCGCAGCACGCCCATCGGGTCGCCGCGGTGGGCCCGGTAGAACGGCCGGGCGACGTCGGTGCGCCAGTCGACGACCAGCGGGTCGTCGCCGGCCGACTCGCGCACGTGCCGGCGCCCGAGGTAGAAGCGGTGCCCCGCTGCCTCCGCTGCCCCGGCGGCCTCGCAGGTCCCGGAGGCTCCCGGTGCGCCGGAGATGCCGCGTTCCTCGGACCCGCCACTGCCATCGCGCGCCTCTCGGGCATCGAGGGCGTAGTCGAGGCGGGCGAAGAACAGCGGCGCCGTCCCCTCGCCGTCGGCGAGACCGGCGATCCGGCGCTTCCTGGCGATCCGCAGAAACTCGATCGTCACCTTGTCGTCGACCGGGTCGCCGCCGGCAACCTGCGTGCCCTCGGCCTCGGCCCGCATACCCGCCAGCGCCGCGCGACCCCGCCGCAGGTAGTCACGCTCAGCCTCCAGCTCGGCCCGCCCCGGGTCCTCGGCCCGCCCCCCGGCATCGGTACGCCCCGTGGCCGCCGCATGCACGGCAGCCTCGGCTCCGTCCGCAGCCACCGCCTCCGCTGCCGGCTCCCCCTCGTCCGCCTTCGCCGTCCCTGCCTCGACACACCTCCTCGCCTCGACATCGGGCTCTGGCTCGGCGTTCCGTCCGACGCCCCGACGCGCAGTCCCCACCACGACCCCTTTCTTAACCCGGTAAAGACTACGCGACACTCGACACCCTCGGCGGCGCCACGAACGCCGGCCGTGGGGGCGGCGACCTCGCCCGCGCCACGCCGCCCGCCGGCGCCCCTTGCGATTGCGTCGGCAACTGCAGGAGGTTGATGACGCCGGGGGCCGCGCGCGCGGTCCACAACCCCCTGCATCTGCTGAGCACCGTCCGACCGGGACGACCGCCAGCCGATCCGCATACCGCGCATGATCCTTGGCGCCCGACAGCGCTTTCGGCCAAACCCGACCTAGATGATCATGGTGTTCCGCGGAACCGCGTCACGCCCCCCGGGCACGGACTCGACGTCCGCGACAGCACCGACGTCCGCGGCACTCCCGACGACCCGACGACCCGACGACCCGACGACCCGCCTCCAGCCTTACCTTCACGTTGCGTGGCATCGCCCGGGGTGCTGGGTGGCGGTGGAGGATCGGGCGGTGCGGTTGCGGCGGCGGAATCCGCCGGGGGACGCGGGCACCCGAGGCGAGGAGACCGGCGGGCACGCGAGGCGAGGGAGGCGGATGCATGGCGCGCAGAGCGCTGGGTGGGACGTGGCGCGTCCAGGACCGGCTGATCAGGCTGCCCGTGACGATCACGGATGCGCGGGCCGCCGTCGCGGTCTTCCGGTCCGATCCGGCCGCGGTTCGCGGGATGCTGACGGGTACCGGCCTCACCCCGTGGACCGTCGCGGGACGCGCCGTGGCGGTGTTGGGTGTCGTCCGCTACGGACCGTGGGTGCTCGGCAGCTACGACGAGGTCGGGGTCGGGGTCGCCGTGCGGGGCCCGGGTGGGCGGCGTGGCCTGCACCTGGTCGACCTGCCGGTGACCGGAGCGTTCACCCGCGACGCCGGCCGGGCGATCTGGTCGCTGCCGAAATGGCTGATGTCCGCCGAGGTGGACCTCACCGACCACACGACGTCGGTCACGATCGCCACCGGCACCGCCACCGAGCCGGCCGCCCCGCGGCACATCCCCACGCCGGCCCCGAACCGCGCATCGGACGGCGACGGCGACGGTGCGGACGGGCGGTTCGTGCTGCGGGCCCGCCTGGAGGTGGGTGGCGTACGGGTGCCGTTCCCGGTGCCCGGGCGTATCCCGCTGTGGTGCGTGCTGCCGGACGGCCCACGGGCGGGGGTCCTGCTGCGCGGAACGATGCCGGTGCGGTTGCACGGCGTCCGCCTGGGCCGGGGTCGGACGCGGGTGGAGCTGGGGAGCCATCCGATGGCCGGGCGGATGGCCGCGCTGGGGATGACCGGCCGGCCCCTGCTGACCGTGACAGCCTCCCGCCTGCGCGGCGAGCTGGGCGTCTTCACCGGGGTCGGTGGCGTGGATCAGGCGTAGTCGGGCAGGGCGCGGCGCAGGGCGTCGAGGGCCCGCCGGGTCGCCGCGACCGCCGTCGGATGGCGCGCGGTGACGTCCTCGCCGGCGCGCAGCCGCGCCCAGTTCTCCCGGGCCAGGACCCGCTGCACGGCGATGATCTGGGCGGCGGCGAGCCGGGCGGCGAGGTCACCGGCCTGCGGCGCGGCCTCGGTGAGCGCGTCGGCGAGGTCGTGCTCGTCCTGGCCGGCGTACTGGGCAACCCGGCCGAGCAGGCTCGGGGTCTCGAACACCATGGCGTGGAAGGCGAGCACCTCGGGGTGGTCGTTGAGGCCGGTGACGGGCTCGCGCCGGTCGAGGCCGGCGAGCAGGTGCGCCCGCAGCGCGGTCAGCGGCGCCACCCCGGGCGCCCGGGCGCGCACCACCCGGGCCGCCTCGCCGCGGTGATCGAGGATCCGGTGCAGGACGAGGTCTTCCTTGGTGGGGAAGTAGGCGAACAGGGTCGGCTTGGACACCCCGGCCGCCGCCGCGATCTCGGCGACGGAGACGTCGTCGAAGCCCCGTTCGAGAAACAGGGTGATCGCCGCGGCGGACAGCGCGTCATGGATGCGTCGCCGGCGCAGCGCCCGCAGCCCGGTCGGTTCGCCTGCGCGCAGCCCGGTGGATTCGTCCGCGCGTAGCCCGGTGGGTTCGCCCGGGCCCGGCATCGGGATGTCCCGGGGTCAGGCGACGTGGACGAAGGGTCGGCGGTCGGGGTCGGGTTCGGCCTCGCGCAGTACCTCGCGGGTGACGGTGGCGACCTCACCGGCGCCGAAGAACAGGAACCGCAGGAAGTTCACGATCGGGTTGCCCTCGCTCCACTCGAAGTACACGTTCGGTCGCATGCCCGTGGTGTCGCGCAGGTGCAGCAGCAGTGCGGCGATCGCGTTGGGTACGGACGTGCTGGTCAGGCGCAGGATCCGGTAGCCGTGGCGGTCCTCGCCGCAGACGTCGAGCTCGCCTTCGAACTCGGAGGAGTCCGGGATGCTGACCTCGAGGAACAGCAACGGGAAGTGCTCGGGCACGAACAGCTCCTGCCGGGCCTTGCGGACCTTGTCGGCGTACTCGGCGGCGTCGCCGGCGTCGAGCTCGTTGGCGACCAGGTGCAGCGAGCCGGCCTCGGTGGACTCGCGGACCCACCGCTCGGCGAGGGGGTCCAGGCGCACCCCGGTGACGCGCAGCTCGAACGAGCGGGCCACCCGGGAGGAGAAGGACACGACGATGATCGCGATGATGAAGATCGAGCCGATGATGAGCCCGTCGGGCCGTTCGATGATGTTCGCGATCGTCGTGTAGACGAACACGACCGCGATGGCGCCGAAGGCGATCGCGAGCCGGCGCCGGCCGCGGCGCAGGGTGGACAGCGTCACCGCGAGCGCGGCCGAGGTGATCAGGACGAGCACGCCGGTGGCGTAGGCGCCGCCCTGCTTGTCGACGCTGGCCCGGAAGACGATCGTGACGAGGAACCCGATGAGGGTGAAGACGATGACCAGCGGTCGCACGGCGCGCGCCCAGGTCGGCGCCATCCCGTAGCGGGGCAGGTAGCGGGGGACGAGGTTGAGCAGGCCGGCCATGGCCGAGGCGCCGGCGAACCAGAGGATCAGGATCGTGCTGACGTCGTAGACGGTGCCGAAGGCCGCGCCGAGCTGTTCGTGGGCCAGGTAGGCCAGGGCGCGCCCGTTGGCCGGCCCGCCGGGTTCGAACTCCTTCTCCGGGATGAGCAGCGTCGTGCTCAGGCTGCTGGTGATGAGGAACACCGCCATGATCGCCGCTGCGGTGGTCAGCAGCGTGCGGGCGCCGCGGATGCGGCCGGCGGGGTTGTCCTCGCTGTCGCCGGGATCGCCGCGGACCAGCGGCATCACCGCGACGCCGGTCTCGAAGCCGGACAGGCCCAGCGCCAGTTTCGGGAAGACGATGAGCGCGAAGCCGACCAGGGCGAGGGGGTCGGGATGTTCGTTGACGAGCAGCGCGTGCCAGTCGCTGAACAGGTGCGGATGGCTCACGATCTTGATCAGTGCGTCGACGATGACGACCGCGTTGAGGCTCAGGTAGATCGCGACGAGCACGACGGCGATGCCGACGGCCTCGGTGAACCCACGCAGGAACACCCCGCCGAGCAGGGCGAGCAGCACGAGGGTGACGGCGACCTGATGACCTTCCAGCGCGTGCGGCGCGTAGGGGTTCTCCAGGATGTGGGCGGTGGCGTCGGCGCCGGACAGGGTGATCGTGATGAGGAAGTCGGTGCAGGCGAACCCGAGCAGCACCAGGACGAGGACCTTGCCCTTCCACCAGGACAGTTCCTTCTCCAGCATGGCGATGGAGCCCTCGCCGTGCGGGCTGTCCCGGGCGACCTGCCGGTAGACCGGCAGCGCGCCGACGAGGGTCACCAGCACCAGCACCGCCGTCGCGATCGGGCTGACGGCGCCGGCGGCGAGCGCGGCGATGCCCGGCTGGTAGCCGAGGGTGGAGAAGTAGTCGACACCGGTCAGGCACATCACCCGCCACCAGGGGTGCAGCCGGTGCTCCTCGGTGGGTTGGGCGTGCGGGCCGGAGTGCTGCTGGGCCTGCTCGGTGCCGGCCAGCAGCCACGCCCGCAGGCGCCGCGGGCCGGCCGGTCGCCGTGCCGGTTCGGCTTCGGTCGTCGGGGTCACGGAGCAGCGCACCTTCCAGCCGATGGGGGCATGCCGAGCATCCTCCCCCGTGTCCCCGACCGGCACCCGCCCCCGGCTCGCCCGGGCGCGCTGCGGCCCCGGCTCCGGACGGACCACGGCCTGGGACGGACCATGGCCTGGGACGGACCATGGCCCCCCGCCCCGGACGGGCTCAGGTGCCGGTGCCGCCGAGGGCGGACAGGACGCTGCGGCCGAGGACGCGGGCCAGGCGCTGCAGCGGCCAGCCCTTGGACTCCCGCAGGTCGACGATGACCCGCTCGTCGAACATCGTGCTCCAGACGAGGACGGCGTACTCGACGTCCTGGTCGGGCAGCTCCCCGTGCTCGATGAGGTCGCGCACGATCGGCTCGAGGGCGGCGTAGAGCGCGCCGGTGGGCTCGTCGCCGAGGTGGACGCGCTCCAGGAAGCCCCGCCAGCTGCGGATGTGCACCGCCGCCGGGCCCCAGTCCGCGGCCTGCTCGGCCCACCGTTCGCAGGCGGCGTCGAAGCGTCGCCGCGGGGTCCAGGTGGGCGGCACCGACTGCAGCCGGTCGGTGAGCCGGCCGGTGAGCTGCAGGAGGAACTCGCGGTGCGCGTCGTGGATGGTCTCGAAGTGCCGGTAGGCCGTGGCGGTGGCCACGCCGCCGCGGCGGGCGAGTTCGGGCAGGCCGAAGGTGGGGCCGGACTCGGCGAGTAGTTCGCCGACCGCGGCCAGCAGCCGGTCGCGGGTCTCCTGGGTGTCCCGCCGCAGTCCCGGTCTCGGACCCGCCATCCGCTCCCCCTCGCGCCGTCGATGCGCACCTCCGTCGATGCGCACCGCCATCAATGTTAACCCATTACCTGGGAAGTTAATCTCATGTTTCGCGCCTTGACAGCCATCCGGGCCCACCCCAAGACTTTGGGAACACGCGAAGATCTTCCCATGTCCGCGAGGAGATCGTCGGATCAATCCCTTTCCCCGCTTCCCGAAAGTGATGTCACATGGCCGTTACCGCATTGACACCCGGGCCCCGCGCCCACGGCCGGCGCGGCGGCCGCGTTCTCGCGCCGGCCGTCGCCTCCTGCCTGGCCGCGGCGATCTCCCTGGCAGCCTGCGGTTCCTCCGGCGGCGACGGCTCCCCCACGGGCGCCGGCGCCTCCTCCGCCGCCACCGCGAAGACGGTGCACGTGGGCGTGCTCCAGCTCGCCAGCGCGACCGTCATCGACCAGACCGTGGCCGCTTTCGAGCAGGAACTGAAAACGAAACTCGCCCCCCGCCCGGTCAGTTTCGACGTGAAGAACGCCCAGGGTGACCAGAGCCTCATCAGCAGCATCTCCCGCGGGTTCGCACAGTCGGACTCCGACGGCGTCGCCGTCATCGGCACCCCCGCCGTGGTCGCCCTGGCACAGCAGACCGAGGCCAAGCCCATCTTTGCCCTGGCGATGGGCGACCCGGTCGGCGCGAAGGTCGCCGAGAGTCTCGACCGGCCCGGCAAGAATGTCACCGGTAGCGTCGACTACGTCGATCCGGCCGTGCTGCTCCAGTCGATCATGAAGATCGCGCCGGCACCGAAGCGCATCGGGACGATCTACGACCCGTCCAACCAGAACATGCAGGTCTGGATCAAGGCGTTGCGCGCCGCGGTGGCGAAGTATCCCGGGGTGAGCGTGGTGGAGTCGACCATCTCCGGGGCCCAGGACGTGCCCAGCGCCGCGCGCAGCCTCACCGGGCGGGTCGACGCCGAGCTCATCGGCCCCGACGCCACCGTGCTGTCCGCGCTGCCCGTCGTCGGTTCGGCCGCGGCCGGCGGGAAGCTGCCGGTCTACGTCGTCGGCGGGGACGCCACCGTCACGGGCATCCTGGCCAGCATCGGCCCGGACTATCCGACGCTCGGCCGGCTGGCCGCCGACGCCGCCGCGAAGGTGCTGACGGGCACGCCCGCGGCCGAGGTCCCCTTCGGCCAGCCGTCGGGCGTCGGGTTCACCGTCCAGAAGGCCACCATGACCAAGCTCGGGATCACCCTGCCGGCGGACCTGCTGAGCGCGGCGACGGTGCAGTGATGATCCAGGTCCTGCTGGACATGCTCGTCACCGGCCTGCCGCTGGTGCCGGTGTTCCTCGGCATCTACACCGTCTTCCGGCTGCGCGCGGACTTCGACCTCACCGTCGAGGGCAGCTTCGTCCTCGGCGGCGCGGTGTGCGCGCTCACGCTGGTGCACGGCTGGCCGAGCTGGCTCGCCCTGCTGGCGGGCATGGCCGGCGCGGCCGCCGCCGGTGCCGTCACCGCGCTGATCCACCTGCTGCTGCGGGTGCCGGTGCTGCTCGCCGGCCTGGTGATGAGCATCGGGCTGTTCAGCGTGAACCTGCACGTGCTCGACACGCCCACGCTGAGCCTCGGCACCGAGGGCACCCTGTTCAGCGGTTTCGGCTCGCTGTCCGGCCGCCAGGCCGACCTGGCCACGTCCGGGGTGATGGCCGGCGTGGTCGCCGTGGTGCTCGTCGCCTTCGGCCTGTTCCTGCGCACCGAGCTGGGACTGGCGCTGCGGGCCACCGGCGTCAACGCGCGGATGGCCCGCAGCCAGGGCGTCAACGACCGCCGTCTCACCGTGCTGGCGCTCGTGCTCGCCAACGGCCTGGCCGGGCTCGGGGCGAGCCTGGCCGTGCAGTACCAGGGCTACGCCGACGTCAACATGGGCGGGGGCACCTTCGTCGCCGGGGTCGGGGCGGTGCTGCTCGGCGAGCTGTTCGTCCGGCCGTCGGGGTCGAAGCTGGTGCGCATCGTCGGCTGCGTGCTGGTCGGCACGCTGGCCTACCGGCTGGTCCTCGTCGGCGCGCTGCGGGTGGGGCTGCCCGCGGGCGACCTGCGGGGGGTCACCGCGCTGACCCTGCTCGTGGCGATCGCGGCCGAGCGCTACCTCGGCGCGCTCGGCGGCCTGACCCGCACCCTCGCCCGCACCGCCCGTTCGGCCCGCACCCCGATCCGGCAGGAGGCCGCCTGATGCTCCGACTGGACGACATCGACCTGATCTACAACGCCGGCCGGGTCGACGAGGTGGTGGCGCTGCGCAATCTCAGCGTCACCTTCGAACGGGGGCAGTTCGTGACGATCGTCGGCACGAACGGCGCCGGGAAGTCGAGCCTGATCCAGACGATCTCCGGTGCGGCCCGCCCGACCCGCGGCCGGGTCCACCTCGACGGGCGCGATGTCACCCGGCTGCCCGACCACCGCCGCGCCGGCTGGATCGCCCGGGTCTTCGACGATCCCCGGGCGGGCACCGCGCCGGAGCTGTCCATCGAGGACAACCTGGCGCTGGCGATGGCCCGCGGGCGGGCGCGCGGGCTGCGGTTCGCCGTGACCGCCCGGCGCCGCGCCGTCATGCGCGAGCACGTCGCCGGCCTGGGTCTCGGGCTGGAGAACCGGCTCGCCGACCGCGTCGGGCTGCTCTCGGCGGGCCAGCGCCAGAGTCTGACGATGGTGATGGCCGCCCTGAGCGCGCCGTCGGTGCTGCTCCTCGACGAGCACCTGGCGGCGCTGGATCCCGGGACGACGGCGACGGTGCTCGCGCTGACCACCGAGCTGGTGCGCGAGCTGGGTGCCACCACGGTGATGGTCACCCACAACATGGATCACGCGCTCGCCCTGGGCGACCGGCTGCTGGTGATGAGCCGGGGCCGGGTGATCGCGGACTACGACGGGACGGAGAAGTCCGAGATGACGGTAGGCGGGCTGATCGACAGGATCACCGGCGCCGGCGACGCGGTGAGCGACCGCAGCGCGCTGATCGAGAAGGTCGCCTGATGGCCGCCGCGGCGGGAGTCGGGCAGGCCGAGGCCGGACCGGCGGGAATCGAGCCGGCGGGGATCGAGCCGGCGGGGATCGAGCCGGCGGGGATCGAGCCGGCGGGGATCGAGTCCGCGGGGGCCCGGTCGGACGGCGTCAGGTCAGCGGGGGCCGAGGGGGGCGATCCGATCGCCGGACGGTTCCCGACGCTGACGGAGATCCGCGCGGCGGCGCAGGCGGTGCTGCCCCGCGACGTGTGGGACTTCCTCGCCGGCGGCGCCGGGCAGGAGACGACGCTGCGGGCCAACCGCGACGCGTTCGACGGCTGGCAGTTCCGCCCCCGGGTCATGGGCGGCCACCCGGTGCCGTCGACGGCCACCACCGTGCTCGGCCTGCCGATGCGCCTACCGGTCCTGACCGCACCGTTCGGCACCGACGGGTTCTTCGACCCCGAGGGCCACCTCGCCGTGGCCCGCGCGAACGCCCGGAGCGGGACGTTGAGCATCGTGCCCGAGGCGGGCACCCACTCGATCGAGAGCGTCGCCCAGGCCGCCCCGGCCGCGGCGCGCGTGGCGCAGCTGCATCCCATGGGCAGCGAAGCCAACTTCGTGCGCATGCTGGAGCGGATCGAACGCGCCGGCTACGCGGCCGTGTGCGTGACCGTCGACTGCCCGACCGCCGGCTGGCGCGAGCGCAACCTGCGCAACCGTTTCACCGTCGACCTACGGATGATCACCGGCAACTACCCGCCGGGCGGCGACGTCGCGGCCCAGGACGTCTTCGGCCAGCTCTTCGCCCGCGACGAACCGGTCTGGACCTGGGACCGGCTGGCCAGGCTGATGCGCCACACCGACCTGCCGTGGATCGCGAAGGGCATCCTCACCGCGCAGGACACCCGCGCCGCCATCGACGCCGGCGCCGGCGCCGTGCTCGTGTCCAACCACGGCGGGCGCCAGCTCGACGGCACGCCGCCCGCGCTCGACCAGCTCCCCGAGGTCGTCGCCGCCGCCGACGGCCGCGCCGAGGTCCTGCTCGACAGCGGGGTGCGTTCGGGAACGGACGTCGTGAAGGCCCTCGCCCTCGG
>NZ_JAMQQF010000970.1 GCF_023716945.1 Frankia sp. AiPs1
GGGGCGGCGGGGGCGGCCGGTCGCTGCAGGCTGTGGTGGCGGTGGTGCTGCTGTTCGGGGCGCTGGTGGTCGCCGGTTCGGCTGGCGGCGCGCAGCGGCATGCGGTCGCGTTCCGCGGTGGTGCCGCGTGGCTGCCCTCCGACGCCGTCGGGCAGGTGGCGCTCCTGGACGGCGCCTCCGCCAAAGTGATCACCCAGGTGTCCGTCGGTCCACCGAATCAGCCGTCGCGGCGGATCGGGGTCATCCAGTCGGACCTGGACGCCTACGTCGTCGACTCCGCCACGGGCATCGTCGGCCGGATCAGTGGCGCCACCTACACCTGGGCGCACCGCGACGGGCTGCTCGCCCGCGGCCGGGCGGCGCAGCTGTTCGTCGGCGCGGACGCGCTGTACGTTCTTGACGGCCAGGCCGGCGTCGTCACGACCGCGCAGGCCGCGACCCTGGAGCCGCGCGGTCGGCAGTCACTGGCGGCGCGGGTCGGGGCCGGTGCCGGCATCGTCGACGGCGACGGACGGCTGTGGGTGGTCGACGCGCAGACCGGCGACCTCGTCTGGTTCGACGGCGCCCGGCGCCACGACCGCCGCCAGGGGGCGGACCAGGCCCGCAGCCAGCTTGTGCTCGCCGAGGGGCGCCCGGCGCTGGTCGACCTCGCCCGTCGGGAGATCACTCCGCTCGGCACGGATGGCCATCCCGGCGCCGCGACCTGCCTCGACGTCGCCGGTGGCGATGCCAGCGTGCGGGTGGCCGGCGCGTCGGATGCCCGCCGCGTCTACGCCTCGGTCGGCAGTCGCGGGGTGCTGATGGTCGCCGACCTCGCCGCCCGCGGCTGCGGGTCGGTCATCGACCTGGCCGCCGCCGGACATGACCTCGGCGCACCCGTCGGCCTCGGCGACCGGGTCTTCGTCCCGGACTTCACCGCCGGTGCCGTGCACGTCGTCGACGTCGCCAACACCCGGCTGATCTCCACCCGCCGGGTCCTCACCCCCGGACGCAGCTTCACCCTCGCCGCCGAAGGCGGTTTCGTGTTCTACAACGACCCGGCCGGCGCCGAGGCCGGCGTCATCCGCGCCGACGGCACCGCCACCTCCGTCCGCAAGTACGGCACGGGCAGCAGCGGCACCTCCGACGACGGCACCGGGGCCAAGGCCACCACGGACGGTTCCGGCGCCGCCCCCGGCAGCCTCGGCACCGGTGGCAGCGGCGCCGGCAACGGTCGCACCACCGATCCCGGCGACCGCGGTGCCCCCCGCGACCAGCCGACGCC
>NZ_JAMQQF010000971.1 GCF_023716945.1 Frankia sp. AiPs1
CCGTCGGCCTGTGGGCGCTGGCGCTGCGCGACCTGCTCGCCCGGCCGACCCTGCGGGTCTCCCCCGCCGGGCTCGACCTGGTCGACGGCCTGCGCCGCCGGCACCTGCCGTGGGCGGCGGTGCTTCGGGTGCGCGCCGCCACCCTCACCCACAATCGACGCGCGGTGCACCTACGCACCCTCGAGGTGGAGACGATCGACGGCCCGATCCTGCTCACCCGCCGCCAGCTCGGCACCGATCCCGGTCCGGTCGCCGAACGCGTCGAGGAAATCCGACTCCGGCTGGGCTGACCAGCCGGTCACCGCCGAGACAGGCCCGAGCGGGGCTAGATCAACGCCGCGGACTTGACGGCCGCCGCGACGAACAGCAGCGCGATCACCCCGACGACGCCGCCGGCCTGCAGCCACGCCCGCCGCGGCGGCACGTAGGCGTAGATCAGGCCGACGATCACACCGGCCGCGAGCCCGCCAAGGTGGCCCCACTTGTCGATGCTGCTGAACGAGAAGGTGATGAGCAGGTTGATCCCGAGCACGACGAGGATCTGCCGCGAATCGACCCGCAGTCGGCGGGCGATGACGTAGTAGGCCGCGAAGAAGGCGAAGATCGCGGTGGAGGCGCCGACCGAGGCCGTGGACAGGCCGCCGAGCAGGTAGCTCAGGGTGTTCCCGCCGACCGCACCGGCCACGAACAGGCCCAGGTAGCGGGCCCGGCCGAGGATCGCCTCGAGCTGGAAGCCCAGCAGGTACAGCGCGTACATGTTGAACAGGATGTGCAGCACGCCCGCGTGCAGGAAGGCCGCGGTGAGCAGCCGGTAGTACTGGTCATCCGCCGCGATCCGAAAGCCGATCATCGCGAAGTCGTCGGTGAACCGGTTGCTGCTGTCACCGCCGGCGAGACCCGGCGCCCCCTGGAGGATGTACGCGACGACGCACAGCCCGATGAGGATCTGGGTGACCAGCCCCTGCCGCCCGAGCTGCGCTCGGCCGCCAAGGGTCGTGCGCGGCTCGCGCTCGCTCGGGGCGGCGGTCTGCCCACCCTGCGGGCGTCCCTCCTCCGGGCAGTGGAACCCGACCGCCGCCGGCCGCATGCAGTCCGGGCAGATCGGCCGGCCGCAGCGCTGGCAGGAGACGTAGGTCTCCCGGTCCGCATGGCGGTAACAGTGCGGGATCGTCGGCGAAGGCGCGGTATCTGGTGCGGGTGGGCTGGGCGGCGGGGTCCAACCCGGGTGGCCGGCCGGCGGGCCGACGGTGGGCCGCCAGCC
>NZ_JAMQQF010000972.1 GCF_023716945.1 Frankia sp. AiPs1
CAGGGTTGGGGGCTGCGGGGATCCGCAGGCGAGCCGGCGGCCACCGCCGGTGCCCCCGGCGCCCGGCGCGATGCCGGCCGGCACGTTCCTCGCGACGATCCAGCAACGCGGCTACCTGCGGGCCGCAGTGCTCGCCGACGTCCCCCCGTTCGGTTCGATCAACGCGTTCACCGGGCAGTTCGAGGGCTTCGACGTGGACCTGGCGAACCGCATCGGCCGGGCGATCTTCGGCACGGACGGGCACGTGCGGTTCCGCGCCACGACCTACGCCGAGCGCATCCCGGTGCTGCAGCGCGGGGACGTGGACATCGTCGTCGCGACCATGACGACGAACTGCGAGCGGCGCAGGCAGATCGACTTCTCCACCGTCTACTGGAACGAGACGCAGCGAGTGCTGGTCCCCGTCGGCTCACCCGCCCGCGGCCTGGCCGACCTCGGGGGCCGGCCGGTGTGCACCGCGGCGGGAACCACCACGGTGGACACCCTGCGCCGGGCGCCGTCGCACCCGCTGGTGCGGACCGTGCCGAACATCGCCGACTGCCTCGTGCTACTCCAGTCCGGCCAGGTCGCGGCGATCTCGACGACGAGCGCGACCCTCGCCGCGATGGCGGCGCAGGATCCCCGGGTGCACCTGGTCGGCCCGGTGCTGTCCACCGAGCCGGCCGCGATCGGCATCGCCCGCGGTCATCCGGAGCTGACCCGGTTCGTCAACGGCGTGCTGGCCGAGGTGCTTCGCGACGGAACCTGGACCTCGATGATCAATCGCTGGCTGCCGGCGCTGCGACCACCCCCGTCGGTGCCGATCCCCCGCTACACCGACGGCGGGTGACCCGGCGCCACGGCGAGATTTGCCCTGGTGGGATGCCTGTGCCGAATAGCATTCCAGGCCGGTGTCCCGGGCCAGGTGACGACAAGGCGACATCGGCCCTCGCACGGTGCTCCACCGCCTTACGATCAGTCGTCCCGTGGCGTCGGGCCGGCCCCCGGGGCGCCGTGACCGCCGCGGTTCACGGCGGTGGACGGCGCGGGTCCCCCGGTGGGCGGGACGGCGAGCGGGCAGGACGGTGCCCGACGGTGACGACCGGGGCGGTGATGCGCGCGGCATGACCGGCATGTCAGATGGCACGCGGACGGATGCCGTGCGGACAGGTGCCGTGTGGACGGGTGGCGTGTGGACGGGTGGCGTGTGGACGGGTGCCGCGTCGCGGGTGGCCGGATCGGGGTGTCGCCCGGCTGGCGCGCGTGCGCGCCGTTGCGCGC
>NZ_JAMQQF010000973.1 GCF_023716945.1 Frankia sp. AiPs1
GGCCACCGCCGCGACGAGCCTGGCCGTCACCGCGGCCGGGGCGGTGCTGGGCATCCTGCTGGCCCGCCTGCTCGGACCCGCCAGCCGCGGCGCCTACGCCATCGTGACGTCCTACGCGCTGGCCGCGGCCGCGGTGGGCGAGTGCGGCCTGACCGCGGCGATCTGCTTCTTCGTCGCCCGGCAGCCGGGGCGGGCCCCGGACGTCGTACGCACCGGCGGGGCGCTGTTGCTGGCCCTCGGCGTGGCGGTCGGCGCCGGCGGATACTTCGCCGCGCCGCTGGTCCTGCCGCACGATCCCGCGGCGGCCAGGGCCTTTCGGATCGTCTTCGCGGCCGAGCCCGTCATCTTCGTCTCGGCCTGCTGGGTCTTCGCGCTGCAGGCGACCCGGCTGGCGGTGTGGAACCTGATCCGGGCCGTCCAGCCGCTGCTTCAGCTCGTCGGCGTCGGGCTGCTGGCGGCGACGGTCGGGCTCACCCTCGGTGCCACGGTGGCGTGCCTGCTCGTCTCGATCGCCGTCCAGGCGGCGCTTGCCGCGCTGCTGTGGCGCCTCGACATCCACACCCGCGGCCGGATCCGGCGGCACGACGCCCGCCGGCTGCTGCGTTACGGCGCCGGGGTGTTCCTCTCGGCGGTGCCCTACCTGCTCAGCGCCCAGCTCGACATTCTCGTCCTCGCCCTGCTCGTCGAACCCACGCAGGTCGGCTACTACGCGGTCGCCGTGTCGATGAGCCTGATCAGCCAGCCGATCTGCGTCGCGTTCGGCAACGTCGCGATGCCCCGGCTGGCCCGCCAGCCGGCCGCGGCCGACTCCGGTGGCGTGCCCGCCGGCCCACGACGGACCGCGATGATCGCCGTGGGGGCGAGCCTGTCCTGCGGGATCGTCGCCGCGGCGGCGATGAGCGCGCTGGCCCCGGTCGTCGTCCCGGTCGTGCTCGGCGCGCGCTACGAGCCGAGCGTCCACCTGCTGTGGCTGCTCGCGCCGGGGGCGGCCCTGCTCGGCTGCAACCGGGTCACCGACGACGTCCTGCGTGGCCTCGACCGCGCGCTGACCGTCGCACGCTGCGAGGGGGTGGGCAGCGCGCTCACCGTGGTGGGCCTCGCGGCGCTGGTGCCGCTCCTCGGCATCGAAGGGGCGGCGATCGCGTCGACCGTGGCCTACACGGCGTCGTTCCTGCTGCTGTTCCGCGCGGTGCTGCGCGCGGTCGACGTGCCGGCCCGCACGGTGCCGGCGCGGGCGTACGGGCTGCTCGCGGCACGCG
>NZ_JAMQQF010000974.1 GCF_023716945.1 Frankia sp. AiPs1
CGGCTGCACCCGGCTGGCCTTCGACCTCGCCGACCCCCGGCAGCGGCCGGCCCTCCTCGTGTCGCTGCGCGGCCTGCCCGACCTTGCCCGCATCACCGTCGCCACCACCGCCGAGTGGACCGACCCCACCAGCGCCGTCGGACCCGCCGAGTGTGGCGACCGCACCAGCGCCGACGGACCCGCCGAGTGGACCGACCCCACCAGCACCGACGGACCCGCCGGGGGGATCGCCGGCACCAGCGCCGAGTGGTCCGGCGGGGGGGCTGCCGGCGGGGGTCTGCTGCTCGGGGCGATGGCTACTCACGCGCAGGTCGCGGCGCACCCCGCCGTCCGCGCCACGCTGCCGGTCCTCGCCGAGGCGTTCGCCCGGGTGGGCAATGTGCGGGTGCGGGAAGTAGCCACCGTGGGCGGTGTGCTGGCGGGCGCGGGCTACGCCTGGGATCCCCCGACCGTGCTACTCGCGCTCGGTGCGAGGGTCCGCATCGCCGGACCGGGCGGGGCGGTCCGGATCGTCCCGCTCGACGCGTTCTACCCGGCCCCCGGCACGACGGTCCTGCGGCCCGGCGAGCTGATCACCGCGGTCGAGGTGGACGCGCCCCCGACTGGCACGGTCGGGCGGTACCAGCCGTTCAAGACCCGGTCGGCGGAGGACACCACCTGCCTGGGGGTCGCGGTGACCATGCGGGTCGTCGACGGAGTCTGCGCGGGCGCCCGGATCGCGATCGGCAGTGGAACCCCGGTGCCCGTGGGGTTCGGCGACATCGATGCCGAGCTGGTCGGCCGGGCCCCGGACGCCGCGCGCATCCGCGCCGTCGCCGACGCCTACGCCGACGCCGTCGTCTGCGTCGACGATCTCAAGGCCAGCGCCGCCTATCGAGCCGAGATGGTCCGTGTCTGGGTCCGTCGGACCCTCGCCGCCACCCTCGCCGCCGCCCTCGCCGAGGCGGCAGCGACCCCGGCCGGGACGGCGGCCTGATGCTCGACGCGCGGGTGAAGGTGACCGGCCGGCTGCAGCTGGTCGGCGATCTCGCCGGCGCCGACGTCGGTCCGGGACTGCTGCACGCCCGGCTGCTGACGTCGACCGAGCCGCACGCCCTGATCCGGGTCGACACCGCCCAGGCGCGCCAGACACCCGGCGTCGCCGCGGTCTTTTCCGGGGCCGAGCTGGAGGCCGCCCTCGGTCGGCCCGCGCGGTTCGGCCCGATCCTGCGGGACCAGCCGCCGCTGGCCGTCGACCGGGTCCGGTACGCCGGCGAGC
>NZ_JAMQQF010000975.1 GCF_023716945.1 Frankia sp. AiPs1
GGGTGGCGCCGAGCAGCACGGCGGCCTCGGTGTAGCAGCGCAGCGCCTGTGCCCCGCTGCGCAGCGTGTGCCCGCGGGCGAGCAGCGCATGGCCGTCCTGCTCGGGCAGGCCGACCCGGGCCGCCGCCTCGCTCGCCCGGGTCGACCACGGCTGCGGGTCCTGTCCGGTGATCATCGCGGCGGCGGCCAGCACCTCGTACATGCGGGCGGCCAGCACCGGCGTCGGCTCGTTGACCCGCCAGGTCTGTCGGTCTGCCTTGAACAACGCCCCCGCACCCGCGCCGTCGCCGACCGCGAGTGCCGCCTCGGCGAACAGCAGGAGGGTCAGCGGCATGCGCGGCACCTCGGCGGCCACCCCGTCCGGCAGATCGCGGCCGAACTCGGGCGGTCGGCCCAGCCCGGCCCAGGCCGCGGTGGACACGGCCCGCGCCAGCGTCGCCTGGTCGGAGCGGCCGGCCCGCTGGGCGAGGAGGCTGGCCTCCCGGGCGATCTCGATCGCCTCGCCCAGGCGCCCGGACTGGAGGTGGACGTAGGCGAGGCTGTCGAGCAGCGCGGGCAGCAGATGGGTCTCGCCGTGCTCCCGGGCGGCCCGCAGCGCGCGGTTGATCCGCAGCTGCGCGGCGTCGTAGCGGCCGAGCATGGCCTCCGTCCAACCCAGGCAGAGCAGGTAGTAGCACTCCGGCCCCGAGCCATCCGACCCGGCCGCGGCCAGGTCGTCGAGCGCGGCCGCGGCCGTGTCCACCGCCGTGTCCTCGGCGGGGGCGCGGTCGGTGGCGAGGGTGGCGCACAGCGCGCGCAGCGTGAGCAGACCGGCCCGGGTGAGGCGGTCGGCGTGCGGCGCCAGCTCGATCAGCGCGTCGACGTCGGGTCTGCGCGGCACGCCGCCGGAGAGCACCCAGGCGAGCTGCAGGTGCAGGTGCAGGCGGCTGTGCTGGGTGAGGTCGCGGCTGCGGGCGAGTTCCGCGGACAGCAGCCCGGCGGCGTGCTCGTGGTGGCCGATCGAGGCGGAGACCATCGCCAGATGCGCCGCCGTGGCGGCGCGGCCGCCCGGGCCGTGCGCACCCGGGGTGTTGAGGATCTCCTGACCGAGCGCGCGCAGGCGGGAGCCGTCATGCGTGGCGGCGAGCTCGCCGATCACGGGCCGCCAGACCGCGGGACCGACCGGCGCGACGCCGTCGCAACCAGGGCCGCCGCCGTCGGTGCCGCCGCCGTCGGTGCCGCCGCCGTCGGTGCCGTCGTCGGTGCCGGTGCCGGGG
>NZ_JAMQQF010000976.1 GCF_023716945.1 Frankia sp. AiPs1
GGGCCCGACCGGTCGGGCCGATGCGGCGGTGTCGCGGGGCCGCCGGCTGCTGCCGTCCTGGCCCACGCTGGTGCTGGCCGCCGTGGCCTACCTGCCGTTGCTGGCCACCGCGCCCGGCAAGATCGGCGCGGACACGAAGGCGTACCTCTACCTCGATCCGGGCCGGATGCTGCGCCGGGCCGTCTCCATGTGGGACCCCGCGATCGGCATGGGCACGGTCACCCACCAGAACATCGGCTACCTGTACCCGCAGGGGCTGTTCTACTGGCTGCTGGACATCGCGGGCCTACCCGACTGGGTGGCGCAGCGGCTGTGGACGGGCTCGATCCTGTTCGGCGCGGGCACCGGTGTCCTGTTCCTGCTGCGCTCGTTCCGCTGGCCGGACCGGTTCGCGTTCGTCGCCGCCGCCGGCTACATGCTCTCGCCCTACATCCTGGAGTACGAGGCGCGGATCTCGGCGATCCTGCTGCCCTACGCCGGACTGGGCTGGCTGATCGGCATCACCGTGCGTGGCCTGCGGGAGGCCGAGCCGGGTCGGGCCGGCTGGCGGCCGACGGGCTGGCGCTTCCCCGCCGCGTTCGCCCTGGTCGTCACCACGATCGGCAGCATCAACGCCTCCAGCCTCATCTTCATCCTGTTCGCGCCGCTGCTGTGGGTGCCGTTCGCCGTGTGGGGCACCCGGGAGGTCCGCCTCGGCGCCGCCACGGGCATGTGCACCCGGGCCGTGCTGGCCGTCGTCGTCACCTCGGCGTGGTGGATCGCCGGGCTCTACACGCAGGCCGGCTACGGGCTGAACGTGCTCGCCTTCACCGAGACGATCGAGACGGTCGCCAGCAGCTCACAGGCGTCCGAGGTGCTGCGGGGCCTGGGCAACTGGTTCTTCTACGGCCAGGACGCGCTCGGCCCCTGGATCGGGCCGGCCACCCACTACACCCACGACCTGTGGCTGATCGTCGTCAGCTTCGCGCTGCCGATCCTCGCGCTCGCGGCGGCCTCGGCGATCCGTTGGGGGCACCGCGGCTACTTCGTCGTGCTCATCCTGCTGGGCACCACGATCGCCGTCGGCGTCTACCCCTACGACGACCCCTCGCCCTGGGGCCGGCTGTTCAAGGACTTCGCCGAGGGGTCGACGGCCGGGCTCGCGCTGCGCTCGCTGCCGCGCGCCGTCCCGATGGTCGCCCTCGGCCTGTCGGTGCTGCTCGCCGGCGGCCTGGCCGCCCTGGAGGAGCGGTACGCGGCGCGGCCGGCGGC
>NZ_JAMQQF010000977.1 GCF_023716945.1 Frankia sp. AiPs1
ACCGAGCGCCCCCCGGCGCAACCCGAACGGGTCGGAGCTGCCGGTCGGCGCGGCATCCAGGGCGAACAGCCCGACGAGCAGGTCGAGCCGGTCGGCGAGGGCGAGCAGCGACCCGGCGATGGTGGCGGGCAGGTCGTCGCCCGCCCGGCGCGGCAGCTCCATCTCGTAGAGCGCGGTGGCGACGGCCTCGGGCTCGCCGGCCCGGCGGGCGTATTCCCGGGCCATCGTGCCGGCGAGGCTGGACAGCTCGACCACCATCTGGGTGGCCAGGTCGAACTTGGCGAGCGTGGCCGCCCGGTCCAGGGTCGCCCGGTCGTCGACGCCGAGGCCGATCTCGTCGCCGAGCGCGCGGGCCAGCGTCCCGATCCGGTCCGCCCGGTCGGCGACCGAACCGAGCCTTTGTTCGAAGGTGAGCTTCGCGAGCTCGGCACGGAAGGTCTCCAGCGGCACCTTGACGTCGGCGTCGTAGAAGAACGCGGCGTCGGTGAACCGGGCCCGGATGACGTCCTCGTTGCCGGCGCGCACGAGCGCGTCGTCGACCTGCCCGTCGGCGACGGCGACGAAGGCCGGCAGCAGCCGCCCCGCCGCGTCGCGCACGGGCAGGTACCGCTGGTGCTTGCGCATCACGGTGGTGAGGATCTCCGCGGGCAGCTCCAGGAACCGCGCCTCGAAGGCGCCCAGCAGCGGCCGCGGGAACTCGACGAGGTTCGTCACCTCGGCGAGGGTGTCGGCGTCGGCGTCGGGATCGATGTGGCCACCGGTGTCCGCGGTGAGCTTGGCGGCCTCCTCCAGGACGAGGTCGCGACGGACCGCGGCGTCGAGCAGGATCGAGCGGGCGGCGAGCAGCTCCGGGTAGCCGTCGGCGCTGGCCACCTCGATCAGCGGCGATCCCGCCCGCCGGTGGCCCAGGGTGGTCCGCCCGGCGGCGAGAGAGGACACCGCGACCGGCACCACCACCTCTCCGAGCAGGGCGACCAGCCAGCGCACCGGGCGGCTGAAGGACAGCTCCGGGTCGTTCCAGCGCATGTTGCGTTCCGCGCGCAGCCCGGCGACGAGCTCGCCGAGGACCTCGGCCAGCACGTCGGTGGCGTCCCGGCCGGCCTCGGTGCGGACCAGTGCGACATGCTCGACGTCGCGGTGGGTGACGAGCTGCAGGTCCGCCGGGTCCGCGCCCTGGCCGCGGGCAAAACCGACCGCGGCCTTCGTCGGCGCGCCGGCGGCGTCATAGGCGGCCGCGACC
>NZ_JAMQQF010000978.1 GCF_023716945.1 Frankia sp. AiPs1
GGTCGGCGGCGTCGCCGTCCGCGCGCAGCACCTGCGCGCCCCGTTCGCCGAGCTGCTCGGCGAGTCCGGCGTCGGCGCCGAGCAGCACCAGGCGGACGCTGTCGTCGACCTCGGCGAGGTGACGGGCGAGTGCGGCGGCGAGGCTGCCGTGACCGGACACCAGCACCGTCCCGGCTGTCCCGGCTACCGCGGCTGTCCCGGCTACCGCGGCTGTCCCGGCTACCGCGGCCGTGCCGGCCACCGCGGCCGTAGGGTCGGGGCGATCCGCCGAGTCCGGTTGGGTGGCAGCGCCGCTGGCAGCCGCCGGGATCGTCAGGTCCCGCGGGGTGAACCGGGTGAGGCGGGGAACGCGCACGGCCCCGTCGCGCAGGGCGAGCTGGGGTTCCCCGGTGGCGAGCGCGGCGGGCAGAGCCGCCAGCGACGCGTCCTGCTCGTCGAGGTCGACAAGGACGATCCGGCCCGGGTACTCCGCCTGCGCGGCCCGCACCAGGCCCCAGACCGCGGCCGACGCGAGTTGCGGCGTCTCCTCCCGCCCGGTGGCCACGGCAAGCGTGGTCAGTACGACCAGGCGGCCGTTCTGGCTGGCCGGGTCGTCCACCCAGGTGCGCAGGGCGTCGAACACCGCTGGGGCGCTGCCGGCGGGCAGCAGCGTCGCCTCGGGCGCCGACTGCGGCCGCTGCTGGCCCGGCTTCTCGCCTTCCGGCTGCTCCTCGCCTGGCCGTGCGCCCGTCGGCTGCTCCCCATCCGGCTGTGGCTGTTGCCCTGGCGCCTGCTCGCCAGCCGGTTGGTCGGCCGGTTGGTTGGCCGGCAGGTCGTCGGTGCGGAGAACTCGACGGATCCGATCGGTCAGGTTCCCCGCATCCGGCTGGCCGTCGGATCCGGCCGGGGCGAGCACCGCCCAGCGTGGTTGCGTCGCGTCCCGAGTCGGCTCGGCCGCCTCCAGCGACGTCCAGTCCAGGCCGAGCAGCCAGTCGGGCCGGGCCGCGGTCAGGCCGTCGGGGGAGACGTCGAGGTCGGCCGGGTCCGGCGTCCGCAGGCGGACGTCCGCGACGCTGGCAACGGCCGTGCCCGCCGGGTCGAACAGGTCGAGCGTCCAGCCGCCTTCTGCCGAGCCGGTGTCCTGCGCGCGGGCACCTCGGGTGTGGTCACCGGGGGCGGGACGGGCGAGGGTGAGATGCGCACGCACCTCGGCGGCGCCCGGGGCGTACAGAACGGCCCCGCGCCAGGCAAGCGGCAGCG
>NZ_JAMQQF010000979.1 GCF_023716945.1 Frankia sp. AiPs1
GCCCGAGCCCAGGCTCACCGCCGCGAGCCGCGGCGCGGCTTGGGCAGGCGGGCCGCGAGCGGACCGATCTTGCCCAGCTCCTCGCGGTGCTCGGCGGCGAACTCGGCGAGCGCCCCGACCAGGGCCGGGATGGACGCCTCCGGCGCCTCCACGTCGACACGCAGCCCGAGCTCCTGGGCGGTCGCCGCGGTGGCGGGGCCGATGACGGCGATCACCGTGGTCTCGTGCGGCTTGCCGGCGATGCCGACGAGGTTGCGCACGGTGGACGAGGAGGTGAACACGACGGCGTCAACCCGACCGCCCTTGAGCGCCTCGCGGATCGGGGCGGGCGGCGGGGCGGCCCGGACCGTGCGGTAGGCGGTCACGTCGTCGACCTGCCAGCCGCGGTCCTTCAGGCCGGCGACCAGCGTCTCGGTGGCGATGTCGGCCCGCGGCAGCAGTACCCGGTCGAGCAGGTCGAGCGACTCGTCGTACTCCGGCCAGTCGTCCAGCAGGCCCTCGCTGGACTGCTGGCCGGAGGGGACCAGGTCGGGACGGATCCCGAAGGCGCGCAGGGCCTCGGCGGTCGCCTCGCCGATCGCCGCCACCTTGACCCCGGCGAAGGCCCGGGCGTCCAGGCTGCGCTCCTCGACCTTCTCCTGCACCGCGCGCACGGCGTTGACGGAGGTGAAGGCGACCCACTGGTAACGCCCGGAGACCAGGCCGGTGATCGCGCGTTCCATCGGGGCGGCGGTCCGCGGCGGCTCGACCGCGATGGTCGGCACCTCCAGCGGGCTCGCGCCGTGCGAGCGCAGCAGGTCGGACAGGATCGCCGCCTGCTCCTTGGTCCGCGGCACCAGCACCGTCCAGCCGAACAGCGCCCGGGTCTCCCACCAGGACAGCTTCGTCCGGGTGGCGACGACGGCGCCGACGGAGAGCACGACCTGGGTGATGGGCACGGGGGCGGCGGTCAGCAGCGGCGCGACGTCCGCCTCGATCCGGTCGAGGGTCGAGGTGACGGTGCGCTGGTCGGTGGTGGTGCCATCCACGGTGACCGCGATCGGGGTGTCACCGGGGCGGCCGTGTTCCACCAGGGCCGCCGCCACCTTGCCGACCTCGGTCGGCGCCGCGGTGACCACGAGCGTGCCGGGCGTCTGGGCGAGCGCGGCCCAGTCGACGTCCCCGGGTGAGGGAACCGGCGCGCCGAACCCGCCGAACCCGCCGGGGCTGCCCAGCCCCAGCGGCGACCCGAAGCC
>NZ_JAMQQF010000097.1 GCF_023716945.1 Frankia sp. AiPs1
GCCGTAGGCGGGCGCGGGCTGGGCCGGCGCGGCGGGCGACGGGGTGGGCGCCTTGCGCTGATCGTGGCGGGGCGGTGCGGCGGGAGCGGGAGCGCTGGGCGGCTCCTCCTCGGCGACCTCGCCTCCGTAGGAGCGGATCAGCTCGGCGAGACCGCCCTGGAAGCCCTGGCCGATCGCGGCGACACGCCACACGCCCTTGCGGTAGATGTCGCCGATCATCACGGCGCGTTCGCTGGTGAAGTCGGCGCCGGTGAAGGAGTAGCGCAGCACCTCGGCGCCGCCGACGACGATGCGCAGGTAGCCCGACGTGATCGCCGCGGCGCTGCCCCCGCCGTCCAGCGCGGCGCAGAACGACAGCCGGCCGATCGAGGCGGGCACCCGGTCGAGGCTGATCCGGAACGCCTGGGTGTCCCCGGACTGCGGGCCGAGAAGCTGGACGGACTTCTCCGGCGAGGCGGGTTGGTTGAAGAAGACGAAGTACCGGTCGTCGGAGAGGCGGTCGTCGCCGTCCAGGCCGAAGCAGGAGACGTCCCACTCCCCCGGCGCGGTGATCTGGATCCCGACGTACAGGTCGGTGCTCTGGGTAACCGCCGAGAGCTGCGCCTTCTGCCCGCGGCTGAACTGGGTGACCAACGCGCTCCCTCCACTCGCCTCCGCACGAATCGGACTGCGGGCAAGGTAGCAGCTACCCACCTACCCAGCCGAACACGCCGGGCGCGCGGGCGCTGTCGCCCACGGGACACTACGCGCGCGTCACGGTGGCAGGTGCCAGCGTGACACCTCCTGTCGCGATCCGCGGGCAGGATGGCGTTCACTGAGCGGATGCGCTACGTGGAGGGCTCCGTCACCGTCAGCCCAAAGAGGATTTCGAAGATCGGCCTCGGCACCTGGCAGTTCGGGTCCGGGGAGTGGGGCTACGGCAGCCGCTACGCCGACACCGACGCGCCGCTCATCGTCCGCCGGGCGCTCGAGCTCGGGATCACCCTGTTCGACTCGGCGGAGGTCTACGGCCTGGGACGCAGCGAGCGGATCCTCGGCGCGGCGCTGGCCGCGCTTCCCGGCGCGCTCGACCGGGCGTACGTGGCGACCAAGCTCCTGCCGGTCGTGCCGGTGGCCCCGGTCGTCGAGCAGCGCGCGGTCGCCAGCGCGCACCGCCTCGGCCTGCGCCACCTCGACCTCTACCAGGTGCACCAGCCCAACCCGGCGATCCGGGACCGCTGGACCATGCGGGGCATGGCGGTCCTGCGATCCGTGGGCCTCGTCGGGGACGTCGGGGTCAGCAACTACTCGCTGGCCCGCTGGCAGGAGGCCGACGCGGCCCTCGGCGCGCCGGTGCTGTCCAACCAGGTGGAGTACAGCCTGGCCCGGCCGCGCCGCGGCGCCGCGCTGCTCGACTTCGCCGCCCGCGAGTCCCGGCTCGTCATCGCCTGGAGCCCGCTGGCCAAGGGGCTGCTGTCGGGCCACTACGACGTGACCAACCGCCCGAGCGGACGGGTCCGGGCCGCCAGCGCGCTGTTCGGCACCGAGAACCTCGCCCGGGCGACGCCGCTGCTCGACGTGCTGCGCGAGGTCGCCGCGGCACACGGGGCGAGCCCCGCCCAGATCGCGCTGGCCTGGGCGGTCCACCAGCCGCACGTCGTGGCGATCCCGGGGGCCTCCGGCATCGCCCAGGTGGAAAGCAACGCCGCGGCGGCCGACATCGACCTCGCCGCGGACGAGTACGCCGCGCTCAGCGCCGCGGCCGACCGCTTCGCCCCGATCACCGGCCCGCAGGCACTCGGCGCGCTGGCCGCCCAGCGCCTGCGCCCCTGACCCATCCGCTCCACCCGTCACTCCCAGCGATCACGCCTAGCAATCACGGAGAGTGACATCGCGTCGTCCGCGACACCGCCGACCCTTGACAGGTCACCTCTTGCGCGCAGAAGCAACGGAAAGTAGCCGATTTTTGCCGTAGATGCGGTGTGCGACACAAAAAATTGGCGCAGCCGAGGTGATCGGCCTGGCTTCCTCGCTGGGAGGCCATCTGGCCGCCCGGCCCATGACACGTCCCAGACCTGGCGCGACGGAGCGCTGTCGACATCCGAGCCAGCGTGCTCGGAATCGGCCACCCCTCCTCGCGCCAGGAAGGATCACGATCCGTGACCGCGTCCGTGTCCGCGACCCCGCCTGCCCACACCGACCACCACGACCGCCACGACCACCACGACCGCGCCGACAGCACCGCGTCCGCCGCGTTGCGCGTCTTTCCGCTGGGACCGGTCCTCGGCGCCGAGATCGACGGACTCGACCTCGCGGCGCCGTTGCGGCCACCGCGGACGGACGAGCTGCGGCGGCTGCTCGCCGCCCACAAGGTGCTCCTCTTCCGCGGTCAGTCGATCGACGCCGCCCAACAGCTCGCCCTGGGGCGCAGCCTCGGATCGATCCTCGACTTCGCCGCCGCCAGCGACCCCGACCATCCCGGGGTCCACCTCGCGAGCACCCTGAGGCAGCCGGTCCGACGCGGCGACGGCGGTCGCGCGACCGGGAACTGGCACATCGACGGCAGCGGCTTCGTCGCCGCCCCGTTCGCGTCGATCCTGCGGCCCGTGACCCTCCCGCCGCTGGGCGGGGACACCGTCTGGGCCGACCTGGCCGCGGCCTACGAGGGCCTGCCCAGCGCGCTGCGCACAGCCGTCGAGGACCTGTACGTCACCCACGATGTGACGCCCTACTTCCGGGACCGCGGCATCGACTACCCGTTGCTGGCCCGCCCGATCGTCCGGACCCATCCCGAGACGGGGCAGCGGGTCCTGCACGTGAACTTCGCCCTGCGCCCGCAGGTCGTCGGCTGGAGCGCCGAGCGCAGCACCGAGCTGCTCGCCGCGCTGCGGGGGGAGGCGACCCGGCCCGAATACCAGCTCCGGTTCCGCTGGACCGCGGACGCCGTCGCCCTCTGGGACAACCGGGCGGTGCACCACTACCCGGTACGCGACTACGGGGACTTCCCTCGTCGCATGGACCGTGTCTGATGGCCACGATCCGACCACCCCGACCATCTCACCGGCGGGCGACCAGCGCCCTCGCGCTGGTCCTCGGGCTGTTCCTGTTCGTCGGATGCGGCAGCGGGGGGCAGGGCTCCACCGCGGCGCCGGCCACGACAGCACCGGGCACGACAGCGGCGGCGGCCACCGCGTCGGCGGATCGCACGGTGGTCGACATGACCGGTCGGTCGGTCCGGATACCGGCGCAGGTCACCCGGGTCGCGACCGGGTTCGCGGCGCTGAACGCGACGATGCTCGTCCTCGGCGCCGCCGACCGGCTCGTCGCCACCAGCTCCGGGGTGAGCCCGCTCTACCCGACGCTGGTGCCGACGTACAAGGACGTCGCCCTCGTGTTCGACTCGGGGGTCACCACGGTGAACAAGGAGGCCCTGCTCGCCGCCCGCCCGCAGGTCATCCTGCTGTTCGTCGGCGCCAAGGCGCTGCTGCCCACCTTCGACCAGCTCGGCATCCCGACCGTCGTGTTCGCGTCGTTCCAGACGCCGGCACAGATCAAGCAGGGCGTGAGCCTGGTCGCGGACGTCCTCGGCGGCGAGGCGCCCGCGCGGGCGAAGAAGTTCGGCGAGTACTACGACGGCAACATCGCCCGGGTCGAGAAGCGGACTGCCGGGCTGACCGGCACGCAGATCACCGACGTGTACTACACCTCCGGTTCACCGACGAAGACGGAGGCGAAGAACTCGATCGTCGAACTCTGGCTGACCCAGGCCGGCGGGCGGAACCTGGCCGCCGCCCACGGCATCAACACGGCGCCGGCCGTCGCCACCGTCGGCCTGGAGGACGTCGTCGGCTGGGATCCGAAGGTGATCATCTCCAAGGACGCGGCCACCGACAAGCAGATCCGCACCGACCCCAAGTGGAGCGGGGTGGCGGCGGTGCGCACCGGGCGGACCTACGTCAACCCGACCGGGGTCTACGTGTGGAGCGTGCGCAGCGCCGAGTCCGCGCTGCAGCCGCTGTGGGCGGCCAAGACCCTGCATCCCGAGCTGTTCGGGGACGTGGACATGGCCAAGGAGGTCAGGTACTTCTACTCGACCTTCTACTCCTACCAGCTCTCCGACGCCCAGGTGCGCGCGATCCTGAACCCGACCGCCGCCTAGCGGAGCACCACGACCGCCTGTTGGTCTCGATGGTGTGTGGTGGTGTTCCGCGGAACATCGAGGTCATCTCTACCGCAGGGATCCGACCCGCCCTGGCTCGGTCTGGCCCGCGCCACCCCACCCCACCCAGATTGATCTTGTGGTGGGTTTTTGTCGGTGCCGGATGCGACGATGCCGGTGTCCGTTGACCGATGACACCTCTGGCCCGGTGATCCTGATGAGCACAGCGTCCACGTCCCCTCCTCCCCTGCCGTCCCCCCTGTCGTCGGAGGTGTCCGCGCTGATCGGCGTGGATGTCGAGGCGTTGCCGTTGGAGGAGGTGGAGGAGGTGATCTGCCGGTGGGCGGGGCGGATCGCAGCGGCGACGTGTGGGTGGCTGCTGGCGGTGGCGGCGTTCGATCGGCGTGGGGGCTGGTCGGGGGTCGGGATGGGTTCGTGTGCGCACTGGCTGGCGTGGCGGTGCGGCCTCGGCCTGCGCACCGCCCGCGAACAGGTCGCCACCGCCCGGGCGTTGGAGGGCCTTCCGTTGATCCGGGCGGCGTTCGCGGCGGGCATGCTGTCGTATGCGAAGGTCCGCGCGGTGACCCGGGTCGCCGACTCCGCGACCGAAGGCATGTGGCTGACCCGAGCTCGGCACTGCTCGGCGGGGCAATTGGAACGTCTCGTCCGTTCCTACCGGCAGGCCAACGGGGACCCGAGGACCCGCCAGGCGGCACGGCGGGTGACATGGACGTTTGACGGCGACGGGATGCTGCGTCTGCGTGCGGTGCTGTCCCCGGACGAGGGTGCCCGGCTGATCGCGGCGTTGAACGCCGCCCGGGCCAGCCTGGAGGACACCACTCCCCTCGCCCCCGACCACCCCCCGGCCGACGACGAAGCCGCGGACGATGCGGGTGATGCGGGTGATGCGGCGGAGCGGGATCGCCAGCGTGACGCCGACGCGCTGGTCGCGTTGGCCGACGGGTTCCTCGACCGGCCCGCTCCGGGGCTGATGAGCCCCGGGCACACCCTGACCGTGCACCTCACCACCCAGCCCGCCGGCGACACCCCGACCGACGACGCCAAGGGGCTGCAGGGGGTGGCGCGGATCGGGACCGGGGCGTGGGCGCAGGGCGACGGGGGCGTCGGGCTGTCGCGCCACGTTCTGGAGCGTCTGGGCTGCGACGGGCTGATCCGCGCGCTGGTCACCGACCCGGACGGCAACCCGCTGCACCTCGGCCGGCGGCAGCGTTTCCCCGGACAGCGGCTTCGTGACGCCGTCCACCTGCGCGACCAGGGCCGCTGCCAGTACCCGGGCTGCGGTCACACCCGCTGGCTGCACCTGCACCACCTCACCTGGTGGGGCCGCGGAGGCGACACGGACATCAATCGGCTGCTGCTGCTCTGCTCGACCCATCATCGGGCGGTGCACGACGAGAACATCAGCCTCGGCCGGGACACGGACGGCACCGTCACCGCACGCACGGTCGACGGCCGGGTTCTCGTTGGAGCACCATCCATCGTCCCCGGGCCGCAGCCCGCGGGGATCCTCGCCCGCGCCACCCGCCACGTCGAGTCCATCCACGTGCTCCGCCGACACCGAAGGCGGCCCACCAAACCCACGGCTGATCCCACCGACGGTGGTCAGCCGGCGTTGACGGAACCGTCAGGGGCGTAGACGTCGTCGGAGGAGATGACGTGAAACGGCGGGCAGACACCCGTCGAATGGTGGGCGGCGGCCTCCAGCGCGAGCTGCACGCGCTGTTCCGCGTCGAGGCCGCGGGTGCTGTGCAGGGAGCCGCAGGCGTACTCGTCACCGCTGCCGACGGCGTAGTAGTCGTCGACGCTGCGGCCGATCTGGTAGTCCGAGTCGATGCGGTAGAGGTGCCCGCGGATCCCGACGAGGAACAACCCGCCGCTTTCGTTGCCGGAGTCGTTGCGCGCGAACCCGCCCTCGCGCAGGCAGTCACGGACGACCGCGATGAAGTCGGTCGCCATGAACCGGTCAAGGTCCCAGTCCGCGGGCACGGGCGGGACGAGGCTGTAGCGGAGCAGCTGGCCCATCCGGAACGAGTCGGTGAAGCCCATGATGAACTCACCGTTACGGAACACCTTGGTGTCCGCGCGCACGGTGATGGACCAGCCGGCAACACCCGCGCTGTCCCCACCGATCACGACCCGGCCGTCCTGCTGAACCCCGACGATGCAGGTCACGAAGCGGAATGGTACCGGTTCGCCCCGCAGGCGGATGCCCCACCCCGTCGGCGTCCTCCACCTTCGTCACGGACTGTCCCAAGCGTCCCGACCGATGTCACCTTGCCGACCTGCGGCTGTTTCCCTCGATCGGGCTGTCGTAGAGATGTGAGAGCGTGTCCGGCGACGGCGCCGGGATCATCGACGAAGGGGACGGACGCACGATGGGGATGAAGCGGTTCATGTCGCGGCTCGGCGTGGGGGGTGCCGAGGTCGAGACCGTGCTGGACCGTCCGGAGACGCTGCCGGGTCAGGTCGTGACCGGCACGACGACGATCACCGGCGGCAAGGTCGACCAGGAGGTCGAGAAGGTCCTCGTCTCGTTGGAGGCGACGGTCGAGGTCGAGCGGGACGACTCGACCTGGTACGAGCAGGTCACCTTCGGCACCCAGCAGGTCGGCGGGGGCTTCACCATCAACCCGGGCCAGCAGATCAGCGGCCGGTTCGAGCTGCCCGTGCCGTGGCAGACGCCGATCACCGACGTCGGCGGCTGGCACCTGCGCGGCATGAAGATCGGCGTGCGGACGAAGCTGGCGATCTCCGGCGCGGTCGACCCGGGCGATCTGGACCCGGTGGGCGTGCATCCGCTGCCGGTGCAGGAGGCGGTCCTGGCGGCACTCGGCGACCTGGGTTTCCACTTCAGGTCCGCGGACGTCGAGAAGGGCCGGCTGCACGGCTCCGAGCTGCCCTTCTACCAGGAGATCGAGCTCAAGCCGGCCGGCGAGTACGCCCGGCGGATCTCCGAGCTGGAGGTGACCTTCCTCGTCGACGGCGCCGGGATGGACGTCGTGCTCGAGGCCGACCGCCGCGGCGGGCTGCTGTCCTCCGGCCGCGACGAGCTCAGCCGCTTCCGCCTCGCCCATCACGACACCGACCGCCGCGCGCTCGCCGGCCTGCTCCACCAGCAGCTCGAGCACCTCGGCCGCCGCCGCGGCTGGTTCTGACCGGGGTGACGCCCGGGGGCCGGACACGGCCGCGACGGCGCCGACGCGAGAGCGGGGGACGCGAGTGAACCTGGCTGGATTTCTCCGGCGCGGCAAAGCGGCCGCGCGGGCGACGGTGCGGGGGGCGAACCGGCAGAGGCATCCGGTGCGGTGGGGCAATCTGCGCCGGACCAGCCCGTTCTCCGCCTGGTACGGCAGCGAGCGGGGGCGGCCGGTCGACCGGCACTACATCGACGGCTTCATGGCCGCCCACCGCGCCGATTACACCGGCAACCGGGTGATGGAGGTGAAGAACCCCCATTACAGCACCCTTTACGGGGCGCCGGCCGAGCTGACGATCGTCGACATCGACGCCGACAATCCGGATCTCACCCTGCACGCGGATCTGAACATGGTGGGGAGCCTTCCCCCGCGGGCCTACGACTGCGCGATCGTCACCCAGGTCCTCCAGTACGTGGATCCGCAGGCGGCGTTGGCGAACCTCTGGCAGTCGCTGGCCCCCGGCGGCGTCCTCCTTCTCACCGTTCCCGCCCTCGCCCGGCTCGATCCCCACGACCGGGACTCGGATCTGTACCGATGGACTCCCGCGGGGCTGCGCGCCGAACTCACCGCCGCCGGCCTGCCCGATGACGACGTGCGCGGCCACGGCAACGTCCTGGCCGCCGTCTGCGCGCTGCAGGGTCTGACCGTCCAGGACGTGACGGTGGCCGAGTTGGACGTGGTGCACCAGGACTTCCCCGTCACCGTGTCCGCGCGCGCGGTGAAACCACTCTGATCGAACCCGCCCCAAGGGCGGGTTCGGCTTATCACGGCAGTCTGTCGTCCACGCGACACGGGCGGCCTCATGTCGGTGGCCCGCGGGTAGATACCAGGTATGCCATACCGCGTATGGTGTCCCGGAAGGGGCAGACCATACCGAGTATGTGAATACCAGGTATGCCGTGTCCGGCTGATGCAGGCACAGGCGCAGGGAGGCGTGATGTCGATCCGACACGGGCTGCTGGCGTTGCTCGCCGAGCGCCCGATGTACGGCTACCAGCTCAGGGCGGAATTCGAGACACGGACGGGCTCGACCTGGCCGCTCAACGTCGGGCAGGTCTACACCACGCTGCAGCGGCTCGAACGTGACGGGCTCGTCGAGCCGGCGGACACCGCCGGGACCGCCGACGACCAGACGGCCGTCTACCAGCTCACCGAGACCGGCCGCGCCGAGACCGAAAAATGGTGGTCGGCGCCGGTCACCCGGCACGCTCCGGCCCGAGACGAGCTGGCCATCAAACTCGCGCTCGCGGTCACGCTGCCCGGCATCGACGTGCAGCTGGTCGTGCAGCGCCAGCGCACCGAGACGATGCGCGCGGTGCAGCAGTACACCAGGCTGAGCCGCCAGGCCGACGAGTCGAACGACACCGCCTGGCTGCTCGTGCTCGACAGCCTCGTGTTCGCCGCCGAGGCCGAGATCCGCTGGCTCGACCACGTCGAGGCCCGGCTCGCGCGGACGGCCCGCCGGCCTGCCCGCACCGACGCCGGCCCGAGCGGTGCTCCCGCACCGACGGCCCCGTCCTCGCCAGGCCGCCCGGGCGCGGCCACGACCGAAAAGAGCGGACGATGACCTCGATCGCGCCTCCCCGCCTGCCGGAGCCCGCGCCTGCCGGCGCGGCCCCGCCCACCTCGGCCCCGGTGCTGCGCATGCGCGGCGTGACCCGGGTCCACGGCGGTGGCGCGACCCAGGTCGTCGCGCTGCGCGGGCTGGACCTCGTCGTCTACCCCGGGGAGCTGGTCGCCGTGATGGGCCCGTCCGGCTCGGGCAAGTCCACCCTGCTGACGTTGGCGGGCGGGCTCGACGTCGCGACGTCGGGCGAGGTGTTCGTCGACGGGACGGCGCTGGGACGGCTGTCCACCAAGGCGCTCGCGGCGCTGCGTCGACGCAGCCTCGGCTACGTCTTCCAGGATCTCAACCTCGTTCCGGCGCTGACCGCGGCCGAGAACGTCGCACTCCCCCGGGAACTCGACGGCGTGGCCACGCGCAAGGCGTACAGGGAGGCTGTGGCCGCCCTGACCGAGGTGGGCGTGGCCGAGCTCGCCGACCGGTTTCCCGATCAGATGTCCGGCGGCCAGCAGCAGCGCGTCGCGATCGCCCGCGCGCTGGTGGGCCCCCGGCGGCTCGTGCTGGCGGACGAGCCGACCGGCGCGCTCGACTCGGCGACCAGCGGCGAGGTGATGCGGGTGCTCCGGGCCCGCTGCGACGCCGGCGCCGCCGGCCTCCTCGTCACCCACGAGGCACGACACGCCGGTTGGGCCGACCGGGTGGTGTTCCTGCGGGACGGCATGGTGGTCGACTCCACCGGCGAACCGTCGACCCCAGAGTCCCTGCTCGACGGGGACGGCGGGAGCACAGCGGGCGGAGCCGAGCGGTGACGAAGCTGGGATTCCCCGCCGGCCGGGCGGCCCTGCGGGTCGCCCGACGTGACGCGCTGCGCGCCAAGGGCCGCACGCTGCTGGTCGCCGTGATGATCGGGCTACCGGTCCTGCTGGTCTCCGGCGTCGACGTCATCGCCCGGTCGGCGGACGACGGCCCTTCGCAGCATGTCTGGCGCAACCTCGGCGCTCACCCCGAGCTGCAGGCACGCTTCGACGCCTGGAATATCGGACTGCCCATGGCGCAGAGCCCCGACGCCGAGACCGTCGGCCCGGTCGATCCCGCCGCGAGCGGGCCGGCCCGTCCGCCCGACGTCGAGCAGGCCCGGGTCGACCTCGCCGCGGCGTTGCCGCCCGGGGACCGGCTCGTCACCGTGCACGACGCCAACAACGCGCGGTTGCGGATCGACGACCCGGGCGCCCACGGCGGCAGCCGATTCGTGCGGGCGAACCTGCGCCAGGCCGCGTGGACCGAGCCCCGCCTCGCCGGCCTGGTCGACGTCACCGCGGGCCGACTGCCGGCCAGACAGAGCGAGGTCACGGTGACGGCCTCGTTCGCCAGGCACTACGGCGTCGGGGTCGGCGACACCATGCAGCTCGAACTACCGGGCCGCGCGGCCGCCAACGCCCCTACCGGTACCGCCTCCCCGCGCGTACGCGTCGTGGACGTGGTGGGAGTCGCCCGCCTCAACGAGGACCGCAACGCCAGGGCGGTGCTCGGCACGCCGGGCCTGCTGCCGGCGGGCGGCACCCCGGGCTACAGCAGCGACACGCTGTACGCGGCGGGCCCGAGCCCTGTCACCTGGAACGATGTGCTGCGCCTGAACCGGCTGGGCGCGGTGGTGGTGAGCCGGGCGGTGTTCGCCGATCCACCCCCCGCGAGCGACGTGCCCGAGGTGCCCGGCAGTATCGGCACCTCGCCCGCGCTCGACGCGGCGTTCGCAGCCACGGTCGTCGGCCTGGTGTTGCTCGAGGTCGCGCTGCTGGCCGGGCCGGCGTTCGCGGTCGGTGCTCGGCGCAACATCCGGCATCTCGCGCTGGTGTCGGCCAGCGGAGGCAACCGCAGGCAGATCGGCAACATCGTGCTCGCAGGCGGCCTCGTCGTCGGTTTCGGGGCCGCCGTGGTCGCCGCCGGGCTCGGTACCGGTCTCGGCGTGGCGGCGCTGCCCCTCCTCGAGCACTACGAACAGGGCGACTTCGCACACACCGACGTCCGGCTGCTCGACCTGACACTCATCGTCGCCGTCGGGACGCTCACCGCCGTCGCGGCTGCCGTCGTGCCGGCCTGGCAGGCCAGCAGGGTCGACGTCGTCGCGGCGTTGGCCGGTCGACGAGGCCCGCTCGTCACCCCGAGACGGGTCCCGGTGCTCGGCGTGGTCGCGGTCGCGGTGGGGATCGGTCTGGCGGCGCTCGGCGCGGCCACCGTCGAGCCGCTGCCGGTGCTTGCCGGTACCGCGGTCGTGACACTCGGCCTGATCGCGACCGCGGGATCGATCGTCGAGCTCGTCGCCAGGGCCGCCAGGCGGTTGCCGGTCGCTGCCCGGGTGGCCCTGCGGGACGCGGCTCGCCAGCGTGGTCGCACCGCCCCCGCCGTCGGGGCAGTGGTGGCCGCGGTCACCGGGTCGGTGGCGATCTCGCTCTACGTCGCCGCGCTCGACCACCACGACCAGCTCACCTACCAGCCGTCGGCCGCTCCCGGGGGCGTGGTGCTCGACCTGACGCGGTGGGGGCCGAACGGACCGGAACAACCGCATCCGGCCGCGCTGGCGGAGGCGTTGCTGCGAGCGAACCTGCCTGTCGACAGGGTCGCGCCGATCAACACCATCGGCGATCCTGGCGACAGTGCGTCCCCTGCCTACCCCGACCCTCGAACCGACATCGCCTGCGACTCGCCGTACGGCGACGGCCCCGGCCTGGCCTCGTCGGACTCGTCGGTCGACGAACGGTGTGGCGAACGGGGGCTCATCCTGGTCCACAACGGCGTCGTGGTGGGCGACGGCAGTGCGCTGGACGTCGCCAGCGACGGCGGCTACCCCGGTGTGCGGGCCGCCCTGGCAGCCGGCGTCGTCGCCGTGACGAACCCCCGGTACCTACGGGCGGACGGGAACGTCGTCGTGAAGGTCAGCCCGCCATACGAACCTGGGCCGTCCGAGTCCGAGTCCGGGGTCGGGGTCGGGGTCGGGGTCGGGTCGGGCGAACGGACGCTCGTCCTGCCCGGGAGGCTCGTCGAGCGGACCGGCGGTATCCCGATCGACATGGTCGTCGTGCCACCGGCGCTGGTCCTGGCACGGGGGTACTCGGTCATTCCCGACGCGGTGGTTGCCAGCACGACTCGGGTGCCCACGGCGGCCGAGGCGAAGCGGGCGGACTCGGCACTGGCGGACGCCGGAATCGACAACGGCCTCGTCGTCGAACGCGGCTACCAGAGCGCCTACGACATCGGGCTGTTGGCACTGGCGGGCGCGGCCGCCGTGATCACTCTCGGCGCCACCGGCATCGCCGTCGGACTCGCCGCGGCCGACGGTCGCGCCGACCTGGCGACGCTCGCCGCCGTGGGGGCAAGCCCGGGAGTACGCCGCCGGCTGGCCGCCAGCCAGGCCGCAGTGATCGCCGGCACCGGGGCGGTGCTGGGGGTCGTGGCCGGCGGGGTGCCCGGCCTCGCGTTGATCTGGATGGAACGCCACGGTACCGGGCAGCTCGACCCGAGCTGGCAGTTCGTCCCACCTTGGCTGAGCCTGACCAGCATCGTCGTGCTCGTGCCGCTCGTGGCCGTGGCCTGCGGCTGGTTGTTCACCCGGTCCCGGCTGCCCACCATCCGCCGCATCACGCTCTGACCCGTCGGCCCGCGGGCCCGGACTCGCTCGCCTACACCCGGCGGGTGAGGTGGAACGCGGAGATGGAGTAGCCGACGCGCAGGGCGAGGCGGTGCGCCTCGTGGCGGTGGGTGTCGGCGTCGAGGTGGATGTGTTCGCAGCCGAGGCGGCGAGCCTCCCGCTCGGCCCAGGCGAGCAGCCGGGTGGCGTGGCCCCGTCCGCGGGCGGGGAGCAGGGTCGTGAGGTCGTCGATGGCCAGGTGCCGCCCGGCGGCCAGCGAGTTCACCTGCCGGAAGCCGAGCGCGGCGGCGACTCGGCCGAGTTCGCCGTCCCAGGAGGCGACGAGTCGGTACCCTTCGGGCCGCTGCACCTCGTTGACGAGCCGGATGAACCCTGTCGACGTCAGATGCGGACGCAACTGGCGCATAGGGTCGAATGCCAGCCAGGTGCGCTCCGCCTCCAACTCCTCGATTTTCACGGGCCGTATTGTGTCAGTGCCATCAGGTGATGTGTGTGCCGAGGTCCGGCTGGGGCCGGTGGAGTCTGTCACCGTGACCTCGGCGCCGGCCCCGACAGCCTGCGCATCCGTCCCGCCCACGCCCTTCCGGCTGCTGTGACGTCCGGGAAACGATTCGCCCGCGGGCGCCGCGGCGGGCTACCCTGCTCCGGCCGTCGGTTCGGCTGCCACCGGTCGGCAGCGGGCGGTAGCGGCCCGCGGCGTGCGGGTGACGCCCTGACGAAGTCGGCACGGGGTGGGGTCCGGGGCGGGGTGAGTGGCATGGAGGACAGCCGGCGGGACTGCGGCGGTCGGCTACCGGCCGGGATCGTCGCCGAGCCGATGCTGCGCGGCCCGCGGCTGGTCCTGCGGCCGCTGACCGTGGCCGGCATCGGCGCGCTGCAGGCCGGGCGGTGCGGCGAGCTGGAATCGCTCACCGGCACCCGGATCATCGCCGACATCCAGCCGCCGCCGCTGCTCGACGCCGCCCTCGGCCCGGTCCGCGGCCGGTCGCTGACCGAGTCGGCGGCCGCCGGCTGGTGGACCTGGCTGGCCGTCGAGCGGGCCACGGGCACGGCCGTCGCCTCACCCGGCCTCGGTGGCCCACCCGACGCCGACGGCTGCGTCACCTTCGGCCAGGCGACGTTCGCCGGCCACACCGGACGCGGCTACGCCGTCGAGAGCGGCTGCCTGCTGCTGGACTGGGCGTTCCGCGAACCTCGGGTGCGCCGGGCGCTGATGACCCTGCCGCCCCACGCCGGGGTGGCGCTCGGGGTCGCCGCCCGCCTGGGCTTCACGGCCATCGGCCGGGCCGAGGACGACGAGGTGGGCGAGCTCGTCCTGCTCGAACGAACCTGCCGGACCGCCTGAGCCGGGCCCGGCGACCGAAGCCGGCGACGCGGGCGACGCCGCCGAGGCGGGCTGGGCGCTGCGCGGCCGCGGCAGCCGTGAGGCGAGCATGTGCGTGGCCAGCCAGTCGACGGCGGTCCGGACGAACCGGACCCGGTTGGCAAGCTCGACCACCTCGTGCCCCTCGCCGGGGAACAGCAGGTAGCGGCAGTCGACGCCACGGGCGGTCGCCGCGGCCATCGTCTGCTCGGCCTCGATCACCGGGACGTTGGTGTCGTTCTCGCCGTGGACGACGAGCAGCGGCGCCGCCAGCGCGCTCATCCGGTGCAGGGGCGACAGGGCCCGCAACAGCGCGGGCTGGGTGACCGGATCGCCGTACTTGGTCACCGCGGAGGCCGCGATCCACGGCTCGGTGTGCTGGTAGAACGTCTCCAGGTCGACCATGCCGCAGACGTCCACGCCGGCGCGGAACAACTGCGGGAAGTGCACCAGGGCGGCCAGCGTCAGGTACCCGCCGTAGGAGCGCCCCGCGATCCCGATCCGCTCCCGGTCGGCCAGGCCGGTCTCGACGAGGTCCCGCACACAGCTCGCCACGTCCTCGATGCCGTCGAACCGGCGATGGGCGTGATCGGCCTCCTCGAAGTCCCGGCCATACCCGGTGGAGCCGCGCACGTTCGGCGCGAACACGGCGATCCCACGGGCGAGCAGCGCGTGGAACAGCGGGTTGAACGTCGGGCGTTCCTGGGCCTCGGGGCCGCCGTGCAGGTACAGCAGGGTCGGCAGCGGGCCCGGCGGCGCCGGCGGTCGGTACCACCAGCCGGCCAGCTCCCGGCCGTCGTGCGCAGTGAGCGTGTGCAGCACGGGGCGAACCAACGCCGCCGGCCGGACAGGAGCGTGCGAGACCAGACATCGGTAGCGGGCGGGGTGGGCGGCCAGGTCGCAGGTCCACAGCTCCCCGGGGGTCGCCGCCCCGTCGAGGGCGAGGACCAGCTCCCGGCCGCCGGGGCGGGTCAGCAGGGCGGTGACGACGTCGCGGGGCGGTGCCGGCAGCGGCCGGCAGCGGCCGCCCGGCAGGTCGACCAGCGTGAGCTCGCTGCGTCCCGCCACGTTCCAGACGACGACCGCCCGCTCGCCTGCGCTCGCGGGGTCGGGGTCGGGGCGGCCGAGAAGGGCGAACCGCTCCACGTCGGCGTCGGGACGCTCGGCGATCACCACGGTGGGCCCGGGGGTGTCCACGGGGACGTCGAGCAGGGCCGCCCGCTCCCGGCCGAGGTCGCTCACCAGCAGCGCCCGACGCCCACCCGCGACGAGGCGGCCGGTGAGGACGGTCGCGGTGCCGCCGGGCAGCTCCCACGACGAGTGGGCCGCACCGCCGCCCGGCGGCGGGGTGAGCCGGACGTCGACGACGATCGCGCGGCGAACCCCGCGCGGTCCCTCCCGCAGCAGCAGCCGGTAGGCGCCCGCCAGCGGGTCGCCCCCGCCGGCACCGTCTGCGCCGACGCGGTCGAGGTCAGCCAGGTCACAGACCTGCAGCGCGACGCCCTCGGCGAGCC
>NZ_JAMQQF010000980.1 GCF_023716945.1 Frankia sp. AiPs1
GGGCCAGGGTCCGGCGTGCTGCGGACCGGCGCGGGAGGGGCGGGAGCCCTGCGCGTCGCCTCCGGGAGCACAGGTGCCTCGGGCGGGATGATCCGCCGCGGCAGTCCGCTGGATGCCGCCTTCGGCTGGTTGCCGCCGCCCTGGCGGCGGTCGGGCCCGCTGGCCGGCGGTGCGCTGTTGGTCGCCCTGCTGGTCGGCATCCTCGCGGTCCTCATCGCGGCCGGCGGTTCGGATCCGCAGGTGGAGCCGTCGGGGGTGCCGCCGCTGGATCGCACGGCCCCCGGCGCGCGCTCCGATCCGGCGGTGCCCGGCGGCCCGCGGTGGACATCCGACGGCGGTGCCCGCGACCGATTGCCGCCGGCGCGGACCACCGCGCCTGCATTCGGTGGTGCGCGGCCCTACCCGACATCCGATCCGCAGGCCCATGCGACGGCGACCGTCTCACCGAGCGCCGAACCGAGTTCGCCGCCGACCGAGCGACCGACGCCGACATCGGGCGCCTCCCAAACCAGCGAGCCGTCGCCGTCGGCGACCGCGTCGGCCCCGGCATCGCCCACGAGTTGCCCGACGGGATCGGGCGGCACCGCCACATCTCCCCCGCCCGCCTGTTAGCCGACGGCGGCCGAGGTCCGGGCCGGCTGACGGCTGACGGCTGACGGCTGACGGCTGACGGCTGACGGCTGACGGAACAAGTTTCCTGGCCCTGGCGCGGGGGTTCCGGCCCCCGCGTGATCGCCACCGCCGGCCGGCTGACTGCGTACCGAGAGGTGCTGGAGGCTGATGACCGGTCCGAGGCCCGGGGACCGTCACCAGCCTCCAGCACTTCGACCTCGCCCCGGCCGGATCGCGTCCGGGCCGGGTGAGGGATCGGGGGATGCGCGCGAACCGCTACCCGAGGTGGTGGGTCACGGCGCGGCGCTGGTGTAGAGGCGCAAGCCGCTCGGCGAGGGTTGCACGGTCGGAGAGCTGCCGCAGGTGCGCTTGGTGCCTGCGCGTCCGCCGGAGGGGCAGGTCTTGGTCGGCTTAGGGGTCGGCTTTGGAGTCGGCTTGGGCGTCGGCTTAGGGGTGGGCTTGGGCGTCGGCGGGCTGGACGAGGGCTCCGCCGTCGGCGCCGGGGGCGCCCCGGGGGGGGGCCCCCCCCGGCGAGGGGGACGCAAGGTTAGCGCTTGCTGTACTGCGGAGCCTTACGGGCCTTCTTCAGCCCGTACTTCTTGCG
>NZ_JAMQQF010000981.1 GCF_023716945.1 Frankia sp. AiPs1
CGGTCGGGGCGTGCCGGTTCTGCTGATCCCCGACGCGGGGATGGCGGTCAAGCGGTGGCCGGCGCCGCGCTGGACCCAGCTCGCCCGCCTGCTCTCCGTCCAGGGTCACTCGCTGCTGCACCCGCGCGGGACCGCGGTGCCGGGGGCGGTGGCGGTACCCGCGCTGTCGTTGCGGGAGTTCGCCGGGCTGTGCGCGGCCGTGGCGGAACGCGGTGGCGTCGTCGTGGGCGGTGACACCGGTCCGGTGCGCCTGGCGGCCGCGGTCGGCGCTCTCACCGTGACGTTGTTCGGCCCCAGCCCAGCCGGACGGTACGGGTTGGCCGAGCGCATCGGGTCCACCGGGCACCACGGGTCCGCCGAGCACGACGGGTCCGCCGAGCACGACGGGTCCGCCGGCAGCACGGCGATCACCGGCGCCCTTGGCCCACTGCGTGCGCTCGGCGCGGACCTGCAGGGCCTGCCGAACTGTCCGGTCCGCCGTCCCCTCGCGATCACCGAGCAGGAGTGCTGGTGGACGGCCCGCTGCCCGCTGGCCCCGGATGGCCCGGCCTGCCTGGACGACCTCAGCGCCGAGCAGGTCGCCGGCGCTGTCGCCGCGGCCACCGGCGCATCGGCCGCCTGACCAGCCGGCCCGCCGACCCCAAGCGCAGTGCGGCGACCGCGGAACCACACCACCCGGCCCAGCCCCAACCCGACTCCCAACGGTCAGCGCGGTTCCGCGGAACCACACCACCCGCCCCAACCTGGGGGGCGGTGACGGCGCCCTTGCCCGCCAGCGCCATCAGTCTCCATGATGATTACACAGAGTAGTAGTTTTGGTGACGTTCGCCAGGGCAATCCTGTCTGCGTGACTGAACAGACCGTTCCCGTGTGCATCCCGGACGGCTCGGCGCGGATGCAGGCGCGAAAGCTACCCGTCCAGGTGCGGGCGGTGCTGTTCGACCGGGACGGGACGTTGTGCCTCGACGTTCCCTACAACGGCGATCCCGACCGGGTGAAGCCGGTCGCGACGGCCCGGGTGGCGCTGCGGCGGCTGCGTGCGGCCGGCGTGCCGACCGCCGTCGTGTCGAACCAGAGCGGCATCGGGCGGGGCCTGGTGACCGGCCACCGGGTCGACGCGGTCAACCGCCGGCTCGACGAGCTGCTCGGCGGCCTCGGCCCGGTCCTCGTCTGCCCGCACGCGCCGGACGCCGGCTGCGCCTGCCGCAAACC
>NZ_JAMQQF010000982.1 GCF_023716945.1 Frankia sp. AiPs1
GCGCAGCAGCGCCGCGGTCGCCGCGGAGTGCGTGCCGGGCGCCGCGCACAGCAGCCGGGACAGGTCCGGACCGGGGGTGGCCGGCCAGGCGCAGAAGGCGACGTGCAGCCCTGCCTGCGTGACCGCCATCAGGGCGACGACGAGCGGCAGCGAGGGAGCCGGGCCGGCGCAGGCACTGGCGACCGCCATCACGGCGATCAGACCGGCCAGCAGCACCCACGGTTGCGGGGCCGCCCCGTGGACGGCGACGTGGGCGACCACGCTGAGGGCAACGCATGCCGCGGCGAACACGCCGGCCCGCAGGCCGCGCGCGACCGGTCCGACGGACGCCTCCACGCCGCGACAGTCTAGGTGATCCGCACCCCGAGTTCTACGACCCGTCGAAGATCCCTATGTGGCAGGTCCGGCGTCCGAGCCCGCCAATCCGTGCGGCGACCGCCACGCTACGTCACCGAACCGGCATCGACGTCGCCCGCACCTGGCTCGGCCAGCCCGCGGTAGGCGTCGGGACGGCGGGTGGTGAGGAACGGGAACAGCGCCAGCCAGTCGCGGCGTTGATCGAGGTCGAGGTCGGCGACCAGCACCGCTGGGACATCGCGCGGCGCCCGGACCAGTACCCGTCCGTACGGGTCGCTGATGAACGAGCTGCCGTAGAAGGTCAGCGCGCCCTCCGTCCCGATCCGGTTGATCGTCACCATGAACGTGCCGTTGGCGATCCCGTTGCCGACGATCACGTTGTGCCACAGTGGTTCGGTGTCGAAGCCGGGATGATCGGGCTCGGAGCCGATCGCCGTCGGGTACACCAGCACGTCGGCGCCGGCGAGCGAGTACGCCCGGGCCAGCTCCGGGAACCACTGGTCCCAGCAGGTGGGGAAGCCAAAGCGCCCCTGGTGCAGCTCGACGACCGGGAAGCTGTCCGCCCCGGCCGGCCCGGGCCGGAAGTACCGGTCCTCGTGGTAGCCCGCAGTGACCGGGATGTGCATCTTGCGGGTGCGGGCGAGCAGCGCGCCGTCCGGGCCGACGACGATGGCGGTGTTGAAGCCCAGCCCGTCGGGCCCGTCTGCCCGCTCGTAGAGCGACATGTGCACGGCCACGCCGAGCTCGGCGGCGAGCCCAGCGGCGAGGGTGCGTGTCGGCCCGTCGTCGACGCTTTCCGCCAGCACGGCGGGCCCACCGCCGACCCCCGCGGGGGCCCCACCCGCCCCCTGCGC
>NZ_JAMQQF010000983.1 GCF_023716945.1 Frankia sp. AiPs1
CGATCCGGCCGGGCCGGCGCGTCGGCGGCGCATCGCGGTGCTCGCCGGGGTCGCGGCCGTGGTGGTTGCCGCCGTGGCGATCGTGCTTGGCCTGGTCCTCGCGGGCGGTGACCCGTCCGAGTCCCCGCCTGCCGCCGCCGCGACGTCGCAGGCCACCGCCGCCCGCTCACCTGCACCGCGGGCCTCGGCGACGGCCACGGCCACGGCGGGGTTGAAGCCGTCCCCGACGACGTCGACGCCCGCGACCGGCCCGACGCCGGCGGTCACGCCGTCCGCACCGTCCACCACCTCGCCTGCCGGGTCGCAGGTCGGCGACAACCTCGGCGCCCTCATCCCGGACACGACCGAACCCGCCGAAGCCCCCGCCGGCTACACCACCCACCGGGACCGCAGCGGATGGTCGGCCGCGCTACCCGCCGGCTGGCGGACCTCCGAGCGCGGCAACGGACGGGTGATCACCACCGCGTCGTCCGGCTACCCGGACCTGCTCATCGAGGAGCAGCCGAAGGCGGGTCCCTCCGCCATCGGTGCCTGGTACGACCAGGAAGCCGCGGTCCGGGACAGCTCCGCGGGCTATCGCCGCCTGTCCATCCGCCCCGCGGACGGCGGCGCCGGGACCAGCGCGGCGATCTGGGAGTTCAGCTTCACCTCCGGCGGGCAGACCATCCACGTCCTCGACTTCGGCGTGGTCCGCAACGGGCACGGCTACGGGCTGCGCTGGCGCGTCCCCGAGCAGGGCTGGGACGCCGCCCTCGGCCAGATGCGCACGATCTTCGCCTCGTTCCGCCCCGGCCCCTGACCGCCCTCCGTGAACCCTCGCCCTGTGAACCCTCGCCCGTGAACGGCCGCGCCATGAACGGTTGCGCCATGAGCTGTCGCCGCATGGGCCGTCGCGCGGATCAGGCGGATCAGGGGGACACGACAGCGGCGGTCTCGCGGATCACGAGGTCGATGACGTCGTCGATGCGGCCGCGGCGGGCGTAGGCCGCGCGCTGGCGATCCGCGCCGGTGCCGCGGGCGAACAGGCCGTCGACGAGGGCGGCGACCGCGTCGCCGTCGCCGGTCGCCGACAGCTCCGGGCCGACCCGCTCGACCAGCCGGTCGACCAGAGCGCGGGCGGGGACGAGCTCGCCGCGTTCGAGGTCGACGAGCTCACCGGCCACCCCGTAACGTGACGCCCGCCAGCCCGCGGCGCGCAGCAGCTCCGGAC
>NZ_JAMQQF010000984.1 GCF_023716945.1 Frankia sp. AiPs1
GGCCAGGGCGGTGTGGTCACCCCAGGCCGTCCAGGCGGCGCCGAACAGCAGCGAGCAGGCGAAACGCGCGCCCACCTGCCCCGTCTGGACCAGGGCCAGCCCGCTGGACCGCAGCCCCGCCGGGACCGATCCGGCCGCGGCCGCCATGAGCACCCCGTCGGTCGCCGCGTAGAAGGCGCCGTGCAGGACGAGCACGACGACGCCCACCGCCGCGCCCCCCGTCGGGCCGAGCAGGAGCCCGTACGCCGCGAGCAGGCCGCCGTGCCCGGCGAGGAAGACACCCCAGCGGCCGAACCGGTCCGCGGCGCGTCCCAGCGGGACGGCCAGCAGCAGGAACGACGCGGACGTGCCCAACGGCAGCAGGGGAAACCACTCGCCGGACAGGTCCAGCTCACGTTGCAGGATCAGGTACAGGAACGAGTCGCTGACGGTGGCGAGTCCCAGCAGCGACGCGCACAGAGCGAGACGGCGCAGCTCGCGGCCGCCGAGCAGGCTCACGGCCGCCCGCAGGGACACGGCTGCCCGCTCGCCCCGCCCACTCCCAGCCGGCCCACTCCCAGCCAGCCCGCTCTCCGCCAGCCCGCTCCCTGCCGGCGCGGGTTGCGGCACGCGGCCGGGGACGAACAGCAGCAGGACGACGACCCCGGTCGCCGCGACGCAGAAGCTGACGGTGAACACCGCGTCGAACCCGTCGGCGGCCGCGTGCATCACGATGACCGCGACGACCGGCCCCAGCAGGGCCCCCGCGGTGTCCATCGCCCGGTGCACGCCGAAGGAGCGGCCCTGGGCATCGGGCGGGGCGGCCAGCGAGATCATCGCGTCCCGCGGAGCGGTGCGCAGCCCCTTGCCGGTGCGGTCGATCGCGAGGACGGCGCTGATCCCCGTCACGCTGTGCGCGATCAGCAGCGCCGGCTTGCACAGCGCGGACAGCCCGTAACCGACAGCCGCCACCGACTTGTAGCGCCGGCCGCGGTCGGCGAGGTGGCCGCCGACGAGCCGGACCAGCGCGCTGGCGCCGTTGTAGATGCCGTCGAGCAGGCCGAAGCCGAGCGGGGACAGCCCCAGTCCGGTCACCAGGTACAGCGGCAGTACGGCGGTGACCATCTCGGCGGAGACGTCGGTGATGAGGCTGACCGCGCCGAGGACCAGCACGGTGGCGGGCACGGCCCGACGGGTGAGGCCCGCCGGTGCCCGGGATGCCGGCGCCC
>NZ_JAMQQF010000985.1 GCF_023716945.1 Frankia sp. AiPs1
GCCCGAAGGCGCCCTCGCGCCAGCAGGCCCAGCGCCCGCGGGAGCGCCCCGAGCAGAACGGCCGCGGTGGCCCCCGGCAGCAGCAGCCGCGCCGTGTTCGCCAGGCGGACCCGAAGCGCGCCGACACGGTCCGCCGGCACCCAGCCCTGCCTGTCCCACCGCCCCGGCCCCGACCGGCTCCCCGGCCCGGCCGCCGCGACCTCGCCGGAGGCGGCGACCTCGCCGGGGACGGCGACCTCGCCGGGGACGGTCATCGTCGCCATGGGCACGACGACAACTCGCAGCCCGGCCCGGGCGGCCCGCCAGCCGAGGTCGATGTCGTGGCCGCCGTCGAGCTCGGGGTCGAAGCCGTCGAGCAGCCGCCAGGCGGCCGCCCGGATGAGCATGCCGGAGCTGGCCACGGTGAGCACGTCGCGCACCCCGTCGTGCTGGCCCCGATCGATCTCACCTGGCCGCACACCGGTATGCCGGCGGCCGGCGCGGTCGACGCTCGCCCCCGCCTCCAGCAGGATCGGCACCGACGGCGCCCCGGTCGGCGACCGCGCCGGGAGGCCGGCACGGAGTTTGGGACCGAGCACGGCGGCGCCGGGGTCGAGCCGCGCGCAGGCCAGCAGGGTACGCAGGGCATCGGGGGCGGGCAGGGCGCCGTCGTCGAGAAGCCAGACGTAGCCGTCCCGCGGCGGCCCGCCGAGGCGGGCCAAGCCCGCCGCCACCGCCACGCCGAAGCGGGTGCCGGCGGCCAGGTGAACCACCGCCGACCGGCCTGGACGGGGGGGCACAGGTCGGTCGACCGCCTCCACCGTCGATGGCGCGCCGGTCCCGTCAGGCGAAATGAGCGCGGCAACCCCAACCGTCTCGGCCGGGGACGCGCCCCGCGGCCGCAGGAGGTGGACGGCGGCTCGCGGGGTGCCGTCGACCAGGCGACCGGCGTCGGCCGGCAGAGTGGTCGCGGCCGGCAGAGTGGTCGCGGCCGACGGGGCAGCCACGGCCGCGGGGGCAGTGGCGGCCGCGGGGGGAACGTCGGCACCGCCGCCGATGCGGACCTCGACGACCTGCAGGTCGAGAATCTGATCGGGCGGCGGCGCCTGCGTCCACACCGCCGACCGCAGGGCCTGTGCGGCGCCCGGCCACCGGCCGTGCACGCAGACGACCACGACCCGGGACGTCACCGCCGCCGGGCGCGGTCCGGGCC
>NZ_JAMQQF010000986.1 GCF_023716945.1 Frankia sp. AiPs1
GGCGCCACCACCCGTCTGCGAGGATGGGAGCGCCATGGATCTCGATGCGTTCGTCGCCGTGCACCGCCCGGAGTGGAGGCCGCGCGGGCGGCGGGTCGGCCCGGGCGGGCGGCGCCGGGGCTTGCGGGCCCGCGGGATCGGGCTCGGCGCGGTCAGCAGTGCCGCCCTGCTCGTCCTCGGCGGCCTCACGGTCACCGGCATCGGGTTCGCGGCGGCGTCCGTCTGGCACGGCGGCTCGCCGGACGAGTGCGCCGACGGCACCACCCGGACCGCGCTGACGATCACCACCGCCCCGACGCTCACCGCGCCGATCAGCCGGCTGGCCGCCGAGTTCAGTCGGGCGCACTCCGACCAGGACGGCCCCTGTGTGGCCTTCGACGTGTCCGGCACGCCATCCGACCGCGCGCTCGACGCGTTGTCGCGGGCGAATACGCCCGGTTCGACCGTTCCGGACGTGTGGATCCCCGAGTCGGCGGACTGGCTGGAGCTGGGGCAGGAGTCGAACACCGCGGCGCAGCAGTTGCCGGCACGGGCGACGACGATCGCCGGCTCCCCCGTCGTCATCGCGATGCCCCGGCTGATGGCGCAGCGGCTCGGCTGGCCCGAACATCACCTGACCTGGGCCGATCTCACGGCGGATGCGGACGGGACCGCCTTCTGGCCGGGCCGCGGGGAGCCCCGCTGGGGCGAGTTCCGGCTCGCCATGGCCAACCCGGAGAACTCCGCGGCGGCGCTGCGGGCAGTCATCGGCACGGTCGGCGCGGCGCGGCGGCTGGCCCCCGCGGACATGACTGCGGGCACCTTCGACCAGGACCGCGCGGCCCAGGCCGCGGTGCTGCACCTGGAACGCTCGATCGACTGGCTGCCGCAGTATGACCATCAGCTCTTCGACTCGGTCCGCGACGGCGGCACGGAGAACGGCGCCGCCGGCAGTGCGCCGTCCGCCTTCCCCGCCCTGGAGTCCGACGTCATCGCCTACAACCGGGCGCTGACCGCCCGGACGGGCCCCGTGTCCGCGACAACCCTGGTCGCCTCGTATCCCGCCGACGGCGCGTTCACGGCGACGGTGCCCTACATCGTCCTGAAGCGGACGACGGATTCGGCGCCCAGGCGCGCCGCCGCCGACGCTTTCGCGGCCTACCTGCGCGGCGACGCCGGGCGGCGGGCCCTGACCGCGGCCGGCTTCCGCAC
>NZ_JAMQQF010000987.1 GCF_023716945.1 Frankia sp. AiPs1
CCCCGGCCCGCGTCGCCGGCCGCGCCGCCGCCGTCGCCGGGAACGCCGCCGAGGTCGGGGATGACGGGCACGGCTGCGCGTGCCGTGCCGACCACGGCCGCGTCGACGAGGCTCGACCATCCTGGCGTCGGTCGCGGACAGGCAGGCGGCTGCGCGGGCCCGCTCTCGGGGTCCGTGGAACTTGGCGGCGCGGGCAGGTCGGCGCCGGGCTGCGGCCGAGACGGCATCGCCGCCAACGGCACCAGGTCGAATCCGTCCCACTCCACCGCCAGGTCCACGGGGCGGCCGCCGCCGAGAGCCAGCAGGTGACAGCCCCACCGGGTGCCCGCGTCCGCAGTCAGCGGCAGGGCCTGGCCGGCCAGGTCGCGCAGCAGCCAGCGCGCACCGAGGCCCGACGAGGGCTCACCCACCAGACCTTGACCTTTCCTCGCCGCCGCACCCGTCGGCGTCCGATGGGGGGCCTCGACGGGCGGCGGCAGCACGGTGAGCTGGCGGACGACGAACGCGACGGGGTCGGCCCACGGATCCGCGGCCAACGCGGGGGCGAGTGCCGTCAGCGCCTCCTGCCAGGTTCTGGCGGTATCACCGGCGTCGTCGGCGGCCAGGTCGGCGAGCGGTTGCGGGGCCGTAGTCGTGGCGGCGAGGGCCAGCCTGGTCGGGCGACGCCCCGGATACGCGGCCACCTCGGCCTGAAACCGGGTGAGGACGGGCAGGGCCGGCGGCGGGGCCTGCTTGGCGGGGCCGTAGGTGACCACAAGCGCGAGCCGGGCGAATCCGGCCACCCGCAACCACTGCCGCCGGCCCTGCAGCTTCCCGGTGGTGAACCGGCGCTCGCCGAGGACGTCGATCGGCCCGGTGAGCCGCTCGCCGGCGAGCACGTCCGCCGCGCTCCGGGAGAAGCCGATCCGGTCGCGCACCACGTCGACCAGTGCGGGCCCTACCTCGCCCCGCCTCGACCAGCCCTCGCAGAGCAGGTACAGGCGGCCGAGCTGGTCGGTGAGCCGCGCCGGCCAGTCGGGACCGTCCGCCGCGGCGATCCGCGCCATGTCGCGGACGACCTCGGCGAGCCCCGGGGCCTGCGCATCGACCATCCGCGCCGCGGTCGCCTCCCACCAGGAGGCCGGCTGGACCTGAGCGGCGCCGAGCCCGCCGTGGGCGAGGTCGACCAGCCAGCGGCTCAGCTC
>NZ_JAMQQF010000988.1 GCF_023716945.1 Frankia sp. AiPs1
CCCGGAAGGGCGGGGGACGGCCCCGCCCGGCCGCGGGACCGAGAATGTGCACACCCGCAACGGGGGCGGGCCGGCCCCCCCCCCCCCGCCCCGCCCCGACGATCTGCCGTTGGTTCGCCCGGTGGCCGGTCAGCTTGCTCCGGTGCCGAACAGCTTCTTGTACTCGGCGGCGGACTTCGGGTTCTGGCCGCCGTTCGTAATCGTCGAGCAGACGTTGCCGGGGGTGGGATCGCTGAAGTAGGCGTCGTAGCCCATCACGTCGCCGGCGGCCTTGAACGTCTCGAACATCTTCTCGATGTAGAACGGGTTGTCGCCGCCACCGTCACCGCTGCAGGAGGCCACGCCCCACTCGCCGACCCCGACCTTCTTGCCGTGCTCCCGGGCGAACCGGATCACGTAGCACAGGCCGTTGACGTCCTCGCACTGCTTGTTCCACGTCGCGTCGTCCTTCGACGGCGGGAAGTGGTCGTAGGCGTCGATGCCGACGTAGTCGACGTACTCGTCGCCGGGGTAGGCGCCCCACGGGCTGTTGCCGGTGGGCACCGGGGAGTTGTGCGCGTTGAACGTCCAGTCGATCTTCACCTGCGGGTCGGTGGACTTGATGGCTGCCGCGATCTTCTGGAAGCAGGTACGGAACGTCCCCGGGTCGGCGTCGGTGTGCCAGTACATGAACGTGCCGTTGAACTCCCAGCCGATCCGGACGATCGAGTCGCCCCGGCCGTGCTCGACGAGGAAGCTGCCCAGCTTCTTCCACTGGCTGTCGTACTCACCGCGGGCACAGGAGCCGTTGTCGCCCTGCCCCTTGGGGTAGGTCGGCTCGCTGATCAGCAGCTTGCCGGCGAAACCCTTGAACAGGTCGACCGGCCAGGTCGGCTGCACGAGCCCGCCCCAACCCGACGTGCGGTCGGTGTAGACGTGGACCAGGTCGTTGGGCCGCCCACGCCAGTTGCCGAACTCCGTGAGCTGCGCGAGCTGGTGCGACTGGAACCCGGACAGCCAGGGCAGGCCCGACTTGCCCCCACCGGCGTCGATCTCCGACGCGCCACCGGCCGCCTGGGCGGCCGCGCTGGTCGCGCCGGTGGCGGGGGTGGGGCTTGCCGGCGGAACCGTCGGCAAGCCGGCGGCCGACGGTGAGGCGGCCGAGGCCGACGGTGAGGCAGCGGCGGACGGGCTCGCGG
>NZ_JAMQQF010000989.1 GCF_023716945.1 Frankia sp. AiPs1
GCGCCGGCCACCGTCGCGGGCCGGCCCTCCCGCGCGGCGCCGGCCGCCGTGCCGCTGATCGGCAACGAGCTGCTCAGCCGGCCCGGATCAGCGAAGGAGGTGCGGCGTTTCGCCTTCCGCACCGCCGACACCGAGCTGACCTACGACGTCGGCGACGCCCTCGGCGTCTGGCCCGTGAACGGCGCCGACCTCGTCGCCGAGTGGCTGGAGCGCACCGGTGCCGACCCGGGCCAGCCCGTGCCCGTCAGCGGGATGGGCGAGATGCCGTTCGCCACGGCGCTGCGCAGCCACCTGGACATCACCGGGATCACCCCGACGCTGCTGCGGTTCGTCGCCGAGCGTAGCGGCGACCGCGACCTGCGCACCCTGCTGCGCCCGGACAACTCCGACGCGCTCGCGCGCTGGACCTGGGGCCGGCAGGCGGCGGACGTGCTCGCCGAGCTGCCCGTCCGGGCCGAGGCGGCCGAGTGGGCGGGGGTGCTGCGGCGGCTGCAGCCCCGGCTGTACTCGATCTCGTCGAGCCCGCTGGCCCATCCCGGCGAGGTGCATCTGACGGTGTCGGTGGTCCGGTTCGACGGCCGGGGCGGCCGGGCCCGCGGGGGCGTGTGCTCGACGTTCCTCGCCGACGGGCCCGGCGAGGTGCCGGTATCGGTGCCGGTGTTCGTGCAGCGCTCGACCCACTTCCGTCCGCCGGCCGACCCGGACACGCCGCTGGTGATGATCGGGCCGGGGACGGGCGTGGCCCCGTTCCTCGCGTTCCTGCAGGACCGCCGCGCCCGCGGCGCCCGCGGCCGGACGTGGCTGTTCTTCGGCGAGCAACACCGGGCCACCGACTTCTACTACGCCGACGAGCTCGCCGCGCTGCAGGCGGACGGCACGCTGCACCGCCTGGACGTCGCGTTCTCCCGCGACCAGCGGTCGAAGGTCTACGTCCAGGACCGGATGCGCGAGCACAGCGCCCAGCTGTGGTCGTGGCTGCAGGACGGCGCGCACCTCTACGTCTGCGGCGACGCCGGCCGGATGGCCGTGGACGTGGACCGGACCCTACGCGAGATCGTCGCCCTGCACGGCGGCCTCGACGCCGACGGCGCCGCCGCCTACGTCCGCCGGCTCACCGCCGACCGCCGCTACCTGCGCGACATCTACTGACCGCCGGTCCGCCGGCGCCGCCGGCGCCC
>NZ_JAMQQF010000098.1 GCF_023716945.1 Frankia sp. AiPs1
GGGCGCCACGCCGCGCACCACCGCCCGGCGCTTCCGGCCTCCTCGCCGCCACGTCGGCGACCGCGACCGCGACCGCAGGAAGCATTCCGCCGCTACGGTGGCCACTGTCGGGTCCGGTGGCGGTCAGCCGAGCCTTCCAACGCCCGGTGACGCCGTTCGGCCCCGGCCACCGTGGCGTCGATCTGCGGGGTTCGCCGGCCGGTCCCGTGCTCGCGGCCGCCGCCGGAACTGTGAGCTTCGCGGGTCCCGTGGCGGGACGGGGCGTAGTCACTGTCGATCATGGGGCGGTCCGGACGACCTACGAGCCCCTGCGGCCCGCCGTCCGCGCGGGTGCCGTCGTCCAGGCGGGCGACCTGCTCGGCTGGCTCACCGACGGCCACCCCGGGTGCCCCACGAGGACGTGCCTGCACTGGGGCCTGTTGCGCGGTGAGGAGTACCTCGACCCCTTGGGTTCGTTCCGGCGCGTTCCGCCTCGGCTCCTGCCTCTTCGCCTCGGATGAGCGACGGCGATCCGGGGCGTGTCACGCCCGCGGGTGCGCCTGATCGAAGGCTGCACGGAGTCGCTCCGGGGTCACATGCGTGTAGATCTGAGTGGTGGCCAGGTTGGCGTGGCCGAGAAACTCCTGGACAGAACGCAGATCTGCGCCTCCCTCGAGCATGTGCGTCGCCGCCGAGTGGCGAAGTCCGTGCGGCGTGAGCCCCGTCGGGACGATGCCCATCTCCACGCAACGCGCCAGGACCCGCCGCACCGTGCGCGGATCGAGCCGGCCCCCGAGCTGCCCCAACATCAGAGCCGACCCGCTTCCGGGTACGGCCAGGAGCGGACGGCCCGAGGTCCGCCACGCCCCGAGCGCGCCGGCGGCGGGCACGCCGAACGGAACGCTGCGCTCCCGGCCGCCCTTGCCGTGTACCCGCAGCAGCCGCCGTTCGTCGTCGATGTCCCCGAGGTCCAGTCCGCACAGCTCGGACACCCGCACCCCGCTGCCGTAGAGCAGTTCGATCACCAGGGCGTCACGCAGGCCGAGGGCCCTTCGCAGGGCGGGATCGTCATCGCGGCTCGGTCGCGTACCGGTGAAGTGCTGTGGGTGTGCGGCGGCCGAGTCGCCCTGCGCCTGCCCCTTCCCGGACACCGCATCGAGGAGCTGGCGGGCAGCGGCGGCAGTCAGGACCTGCGGCACCTGCCGGATCGCGCGCGCGCCGACCAGTCGGGCGGCCACGTCGGTCGGCAGGAATCCACGGCGGACTGCAAAGGCCGAGAACACTCGGGCAAGCGATGCACGCCGCGCACGGGTCGCCGGCGCGGCACCGGCCGCGCGCATGGCGGCCAACCAACTGCGCAGAACCGTCAGATCCAGATCGGCGAGCTCCGGACGTCCCTCTCGCTCCGCGTGTGCCCGCAGACTCGCCAGATCGGCGACGTAAGCACGAACCGTCTCCGGCGACCGGTCAAGCTCCGCGACGAGGTGGCGCCGGAAACCGGCGATCGCCTCGGCCCAACCCGCGTCGACACCTTCGACCGCTGCCGACCCCGGGGCTGGGCCGGCGCTCGCCGTCCGGGCTTCCCGTGGAACCGGATCCATCCGGCCACGCCCAGGACCACGATCGCGATGCGATGCCATGCGAGGACCGTCTCCGGATGCGGTCACCGCGTCAAGAGCGCGTCGACGGCGGACCGTCGTGCTGCGTGGCGTCGCGGTCAGGGCAACGGATTGGCTCGGCTTGCGGGCTCCGACGCTGCGGGCTCGACCGCATCGGCTACTCGGGCGCTCCCGAAGGCGACCCCGTCCGGATCGGACCGCGTCCGGACGGGGCCTCTGGTCAGCTTCGGCGGGACCGGGACCCCGCGTTGGACGGCGCCCGGCCGAGCGGGGTCAGCCGGTAACCGTTGGGGACGCTCTCGATCAGCCCCTCCACGGTCAGCGGCCCCAGCATGGCCAACACCTCTTCCGGACGCAGCCCGGTCCGCTGAGACAACACCGACACGCCGATCGCCGCGCGGGAAGGCATGGCATCGAGCAGATCACGCACCATCGCGGACAGTCCGTCGCGGGGCCCGGCGGCCTTCGGTGGGCGCGCTGCGAACCGGCCCACGGCCGCGATCTCCTCGCTGATGTCCTCCGCCCCGGTGACCAGCACGGTCTGCTCCCGGAAGTCGCGAAGCAACCGGTGGCACCCGACGCTCATCGCGCTGGTGACGGGCCCGGGTACGACCATCACCTGGCGGCCGAGGCGACGGGCGTGGGCGACGGTGTTGAGCGCGCCGCTGCGAGGGCCCGCCTCAACCAGCACGGTCCCCCGGCACAACGCGGCGATCACTCGATTCCGGGTCAGGAAGCGCCGGCGGAAGGGCGGGGTACCGGGCGAGACCTCGCTGACGACGGCACCCGTGCGAGCGATCTCGGCCAGCAGCTCCACATGGGCAGCCGGATACGGTACGTCGACGCCGCCGGCGAGGACGGCGACGGTCGGTCCGGCCGCTGCCAGCGCGCCGCGGTGCGCCGCCGCGTCGATCCCGAACGCCGCCCCCGACACGACTGCCCAGCCCTGCTCCGCCATCGCGAAAGCGATCTCGCCGGCAAGATGCAGACCATAGCTCGTCGCGGCCCGGCAACCCACCAGGGCGACCGCCCGTGACGCAAGTTCTCGCAGGTCACCGGGCCCGCGCACCCACAGGCACAGGGGTGCCCCGATCGCGGAGCCGTCGCCCTCGTCGCGCAGGCGATCCAGCGCGTCGAGCTCGATCGGCCATTCGGCATCCTGCGGGCACACCAGCCGGGCACCGACCCGCGACGCGGCCTCCAGGTCACGCTGGGGATCCACCCCGGGATGCGCCGACCGCACCTCGGCCCACACCCGGGCAGCCCCGTGCCGCCCCACCTCGACGGCCACCCGCTGATGCTCGGGTCCGAACACCCGGGTCAGTGCGACCCGGGCGAGCCGCTCCGGGTCCGTCTCCACCTCGCCGCCGGGCACCGCCGTCATCGGGATGACGCCTTCGGTCGGCTCCCCGCCGCCCTGCTCGGGCGACGGAACTCCGAGGCCGGCCCCGCTCACCGCCGACCGAAGGGGGGCCACCCCCGGTCCGGGCAGGTCGGTCCCGGGCTCGGGCTGCCCAGAAGGGGTGACCGGCGCGGTCATGCCACCCATCCGGGCAGCCTCAGGTCCAGCGCGGCGCCGAACTGTTCGGGGCCGGGCGATGGCCGCCCGGCGAGGTCGGCGAAGGTCCAGGCCAGGCGGTGGACACGGTCAAGACCACGGGCGGTGAGCAGGCCCGCGTCAAAGGCCCGCTCGGCCACCGCGGTGACCTTCGTGGGCAGCGGCCAGAGTCTGCGCAGCGCCGGACCGGGCACCTCCGCGTTGACCCGCCACGGGGTGCCCGCCAGTCGGCCGCTGGCAAGCTCCCTGGCTCCTGCCACCCGGGCGGCAACCTGCGTCGAGGCGGCCGAGCGACCCAGGTCTGCCCTGAGCTCGGCTCGGCTGGGGGCGCTCAGGGCCACCTGGATGTCGATCCGGTCCAGCAGCGGGCCGGAGAGGCGGGCGAGGTAGCGCCGACGCACCAGGCTCGGACACTCACAGCCGGTCGCCCGCGGCCCACGGGCCCTCGCGCAGGGGCACGGGTTGGCGGCGAGGATCAGCTGGAACCGCGCCGGAAACCGGGCCGTCGCCCGGGCTCTGGCCACCTCGATCGTGCCGCTCTCCAGCGGCTGGCGCAGGGCGTCGAGACTCTGCCGATTGAACTCGGGGGCCTCGTCCAGGAAAAGAATCCCGCGATGGGCCTGGCTGGCCAACCCCGGGCGGATGACCGCCGAGCCGGACCCGACCAATGCCGCAGGCGTCGCGCTGTGGTGCGGGCTGCGGTAGGGCGGGCGGGTGATGAGGGGAGCACTCGGCGGTAGCAGGCCGGCCACCGAGTGGACTGCGGTCACCTCCAGGGAGGCGTCGATGTCGAGCATGGGCAGGAGGCCGGGTAGCCGGTCGGCCAGCATCGTCTTCCCGCTGCCGGGCGGCCCCTGCATGAACAGATGGTGCCCACCCGCCGCGGCGACCTCGACGGCGAGCCGACCCCGGCTCTGGCCCGCCACGTCCGCCAGGTCCAGGCCCGAGTCCTCAGCCGGGACGGGTGCAGCGGGCGGCAGCGCCGTCACCTCTGGCGCGGCGGCGTCCCCGCGCAGGACTGCCAGCACACCGGCCAGATCGGTGGCCGGTTCGACTCGGGCGCCGGGCACCAGCGCCGCCTCGGCCGCGTTGGCTGCCGGGACCACCACGCGCTCGACGCCCGCGGCGGCCGCTTTGAGTACTGCCGGCAACACCCCTCTCACGGCACGCACACGACCGTCCAGAGCCAGCTCGCCGATGAACACGCGGTGCAGCAGGGATTCGGGGGGAACCACCGCGGCAGCGCCGAGCACGGCAACCGCCATCGCCAGATCGAAGGCACTGCCCGCCTTCGGCAAGGTGGCGGGAAACAGGCCAAGGGTGATCCGACGGGCCGGCCACTGCTGGCCGGAGTTGACCACCGCGGCGCGGATCCGGTCGCGCGACTCGTGCAGGGCAGCGTCGGGCAGACCGATGAGCGTCAGACGAGGCAGGCCGTCGGCGAGGTCCGCCTCGACCTCGACCAGATGTCCCTCGACCCCGAGGACCGCCACCGCCCGGGCTCGGGCGAGCGCCATCAGAACGCACCCCGAAGATGCTCGACGCTGACCGGGCCGACCGGCGGACGCGACACCAGCACCACGTCGAAACGCACGGGGGTGGGTGCGTGTGGGTGCTCCGCGAGCCAGCGGGCGGCCAACCGGCGGATCCGGGCCGCCTTCCGACCGACCACCGCTTCCGCGGCGGACCCATAGCGCGCTCCGGATCGGGTCTTGACCTCGCAGAACACCAGATCCGCCCCGTCCCGGAGCACGAGATCGAGCTCGCCCTCTCGGCAGCGCCAGTTGCGGTCGAGGATCGCCGCGCCCCCCGCCGCCAGATGCCGGGACGCGACCTCCTCGCCGAACCGACCTAGTGCGTCCTTCGCGCGCATCGCAACGCTCCCGTCCGCCGGGGGACGTGCGCCCGCCGGCCTGTTTCAGCGTCGGCGCTGCGGGCGGAAACAACCAGAGGGCTTGATCAACATGTGGATGACGGACTTTATCCACAGGCGGACCGCAGGCAGGGGGATCCGGTCGCGTGAGAGCGAGCGGGCCCAAGCGGAATTGGGCAACCGGCGAATGAGGCGCCCCGACAGAAGCGCCACTTCCGCGATCACCAAGGGGAGGCGGGGCCGAGGCGGGGCCGGCTGGCAACGCCGGAGAGGGCCCGTGACCAGGAGCGGAGCGTCAGAGCTCGGCCTTGGTCAGCTCCTCCACATTGATGTCCTTGAAGGTCACGACTCGGACATTTTTCACGAAACGCGCCGGCCGGAACATGTCCCACACCCAGGCATCCCGCAAGGTCAACTCGAAGAAGACCTCACCGTCCGTGCTGTTCCTGACCTCGATCTGATATTCGTTGGCGAGGTAGAACCGACGTTCGGTCTCGATAACGTACGAGAACAGCCCCACCACATCGCGGTACTCGCGGTAGAGCTGGAGCTCCATCTCGGTCTCGTACTTCTCGAGATCTTCCGCGCTCATGCGGTCTCCGTGACGCCGTGCAGGCTGGTCGCAAGCACTCTGTCCTCCAGCCGCAATGATCGGGCTTCCCTCGTCGGCACCGCGTGCGCAGCCACGTTGACGTACGACTTCCGGTGTTCGTCACACGGTCCGTACCGCGCCAGCGCCGCCGCGTGGGCCGCGGTGACGTATCCCTTGTGCTGCGCGAAATCGTACTCGGCATAGCGCGTGTGCAACGCACGCATGATCCGGTCCCTCGTCACCTTCGCCACGATCGAGGCCGCCGCGATGCACGCGGCAACCTGATCCCCCTTCACGACCGCCAACGATTCCGTACCGAAGCCGGCGACGGCGAACCCGTCCGTGAGCACGTAGCCCGGCTGACGCCCGAGCCGCGCGACGGCACGTCGCATGCCGGCAATGTTGGCCACGTGTACTCCGGTCCGGTCGATCTCCGCCGCGGGGATCACCACCGTGGACCAGTCCGCGGCTGATCGCAGGATCTCGTCGAACAGGCTCTCTCGGACCTGCTCGGTCAGCAGCTTCGAGTCCGCCAGCCGGGGCGACAGCAGGCGCCTTCCAGCAGGGCCCAGCACCACCGCGGCCACGACCAGCGGACCGGCGCAGGCGCCACGACCCGCCTCGTCAACTCCGGCGACCGGGCCCAGCCCACGACGCATCAGTGCCCGCTCGTAACCGAACAGACCGGCGTCGCGCCGGATCACGACCCCGCGCGGCCTCATGGAGATCCGCGCCGTGGCGGGACCGAACTTCCCGCGACGGCGGACGGCCGACGGCGCCGCGCCTGCCAGGCCGGCGGCGCCAGCGCGACGATCGCCACCAGGGATGTGTCATCCGTCGCCGGCAGGCCCGAACCGGACTCGGCCGGCCCCGCGCCGAAGGTGGCCGACGCCGCAGGCCTGGTCGGCGTCGACGGCGCGCGAGGAGCAACCGACGCGGCGGGTATCCCGCTGAAGGTGTCCGGCACGCCCAGGAAACCGAGCCGACTCAGCGGCCAGACCCGGACGAAGGCACGCCCCACCACCTTGTCCTTCGGGATCGGTCCGTTCTGCCGGGCATCGGAAGACGCTCCCCGGTGATCGCCCATCACCCACAGGTAGCCCGCGGGCACCTTCAACGGGCCGAAACGCTGGTAGTCGTTCTGATATACGTACGGTTCGTCCAGCGGATGGCCGTTGACCGTCACTCTGCCCTCCGCGTCGCAACACGCGACCGTGTCGCCGCCGACCCCGATGACCCGCTTGATGAAGTCGGTTTCACTCGGGGCCCCGAGGCCGAGTAGGTTCTGCGCACCACGGACGAACTTGCTGACGACATTGGTGGGCTTGGGAACGATCGACTCCTGATGGTCGAAACCCGTCCCCTTGCCGTTGAACACGACGATCTCGCCCCGGTGCACGTCCCGAAAATGGTAGACGACCTTGTTGACCAGCACGCGGTCGTCGACCAGCAGGGTGCGTTCCATCGACTCCGACGGGATCCAGAAAGCCTGGACCAGCAGCGCCTTGATGAGCAGCGCCAGCAGAAAGGCGACCAGAACAAGCACGGGCAGCTCGCGTAGGAACGAGCCCCGGCCTCGGACTCCCGATCCGGGCCGACCGACTCGGCGACCACTGCCCTGTTCGTCCGGTCCCGCCGCCGGCGCCCCGCCCGTGTCGTCGAGTGCGGCCGAGCCGCCGACGTCGCCGCGGGCCTCCGCGGAGTCAGCGGCCCAGTCGGACCGATCCTCGGCGGAATCACTCCGCGGCGGGGCAACCCCCGGCGGCCCCTCGGATGTGGGGCCGACCCATCGTGGATCACCGACAGGCCGGTTGCCGCCTGCGTCTCCCGACGGCGGACGATGCCCACCCGGACTGGATGCGTTCACTCCGCCACCTCGCTGGATCGACCGTCTGACCTCATCGGACCGGTCGACGTGCCACCAGCCGCCGCATGCGACGTCGTTGCGGACCGTGCCGCCCATCTTCGTCCAAGAACGGGGTCAACACGCGCACGGAGTACCGGCAAGTCGCCGACAATCGGCCAGGGCGGGGCACCGGGCGACGAGGACGTCAGCGCGAGATCGGGTCCCGCTTCTCCTTGATCTTCGCGGCCTTGCCGCGGAGCTGCCGCAGGTAGTACAGCTTCGCCCGACGAACGTCACCGCGGGTCACGATCTCGATCTTGGAAACGATCGGGCTGTGCAGCGGGAAGGTGCGCTCGACGCCGACGCCGAAGCTCACCTTCCGGACGGTGAAGGTCTCCCGCACTCCGCCACCCTGCCGACGGATGACGGCACCCTGGAAAACCTGGATGCGCTGACGGTTTCCTTCGACGACCCGCACGTGGACCTTGAGGGTGTCGCCCGGCCAGAACTCGGGCACGTCGGTCCTCAGCGACTCGGCGTCGAGGCTGTCCAGGGTGTGCATGGCAGTCGCTTCCTGAAGAGGTTGAGAGTGGGTCATCCGCGCCCTCGGCTCAGACCGTGGCGAAACAACCCATGGCCGAGCCCGACCCGGACCCGTGCATCGACAGGCTCCACCGCGGAGACGTCCCGCAGGGATCATTCGACCTGAGGCCACCCGAGCCGGTCACGAACCGGCGGACACTGCATTGTACTGTGCCACACGCGTGGGCGACTCCGGCCGTGCACCCCAGGGCCGCCACACGCCCCGTCAGACAGCCGCACGCCACAGCAGGCCACACGCTAGGCAGGCAGCACACGCCCGGCGGACAGCCACACGCCCGGCGGGGCGGATGACACCGGCCCGACCGCGGAGCCGCGATGACCGCCAGGGCGTGGCGGCCGGCACCAGACCCGGTCTCCAGGTGACCACCCGCCCCACCGGCCCACAAGATCATAGCCGGTCCGGCGAATCCCTGGCCGAACCGCGCCCGGCTGCGGAGTCGGCCGCCAGGGCCGCCCCGGATGCGGTCGCGGCGTGCTGCTGTACCTCGGCCGCCACGGCCTCGAGGACGGCACGGTCCGCGTCGGACAACTCGGCGTGTTCCACCAGATCCGGCCTGCGCGCCAGGGTGCGGCGAAGCGCCTGCGCCCGCCGCCACCGGGCCACGGCCGCGTGATCCCCGGATCGCAGGACCGCCGGTACCTCGGCACCGCGCCAGACCTGCGGGCGGGTGTACACCGGCGCCTCGAGCAGACCATCGGAAAACGAATCGTCGGCCGCCGACGCGCTGTTGCCGAGCACCCCCGGCAGGAGACGGGCGACCGCCTCGAGGATGACCAACGTGGCGACCTCGCCACCGGCCAGCACGTAGTCACCGATCGAGATCTCATCGTCCGCCCAGGTATCGATCACCCTGGAGTCGATGCCCTCGTAACGACCGCAGCAGAACACCAGCCACGGCTCCCGTGCGAGCTCCTCCGCGTGACGCTGCGAGAACGGCCGGCCCGCCGGCGTCGGCACCACGACCCGGGGGCGGCGCGTCGGGTCCGACTCCGCGATCTCCGAGAGGGCCGCGTCCCACGGCTCGGGGCGCATCACCATTCCAGGACCACCGCCATAGGGGGCGTCGTCGACCGTCCTGTGCACGTCGCTGGTCCACGCCCGCAGATCGTGCGTGCGGACGTCGAGCGTCCCACGCTCCTGGGCCCGCCCTACCAGCGACAGGCGCAACGGTTCCAGGTAGGTGGGAAAGATGGTCACGACGTCGGCGCGCATCGGCAGCTCCCGGAGCATCGGGGCCGACCCCGAACCGGGGGTCGGCCGCAATGGCGGATCATCACCGACCGGGCCGGAACGGAATCAGTCGAGATCAAGCAGACCGGGGGGTGGATCGACGACGATCCGGCCCGCAGCCGGATCCACGGTCGGAACGATCTCCCGCACGAACGGGACGAGATGCTCGCCCCCGCCCGGACGCCCGACGGCGAGCAGGTCGCCCGCCGGTGCATGGATGACGTCCGTCACGCGCCCCAGTGTGACACCGGCCGTCGTGACCGCTTCCAGGCCGACGAGGTCACGATCCCACCACGTGTCGCCGGCTTCGCCCTCGGTGTCCTCGTCGTCGTCCACCGGTGGTCCGGCCTCGGCGGGGTCGATGGTCAGCAGAACGTCACGCAGCGCCTCGGCGGCGCCACGATCCTCTACCCCCTCGAAGCGGAGCAGCAGACGGCCCGAATGCCAGTGGGCCGTGGCGACCGTGAGGGGGGCACCGCCGCCCTCACGCCCGAGCACCGCACCCAGCGCAAACCGGCGCTGGGGCACGTCCGTCCGCACCTCGATCGTGACATCGCCTCGAACACCGTGCGGTCGGCCGATCCTGCCGACAACAATCGGCTCAGTCACGGAGGTGGGCACCGGGTGGACCGGTGGCATCGCCAGGGCCACGAGTGTCAGCGGTCCACATCGACGACATCAATCCGCAGACCACGGCCGCCCACACCACCCATGACCGTGCGCAGAGCACGGGCTGTGCGGCCCCGCCGACCGATGACCTTTCCGAGGTCGTCGGGATGCACCCGTACTTCCAGGGTTCGGCCGCGTCGGCCATTGTTGAGATCCACGCGGACATCGTCCGGATGATCGACGATGCCCCGCACGAGATGCTCGAGGGCCGCTTCCAGCACCTACTGCCCCGCGGCGGCCGGCGCATCCGCGGCCGGCGCATCCGCGCCGTCCGCCGACGCGGCCTTCTTGGCCTTCTTCGGAGTGGTCGCCGGTCGATCCTCGGCACCGGCGGCGGCCCGGGCCGCCGCCTGGAAGATCTCCCGCTTGTCGGGCTTCGGCTCGGCGACCCTCATGGGCGGCGGGGCTGGCAGGTTCTTGAACTTCTGCCAGTCACCAGTCACCTTGAGGATCGCGAGGACCGGCTCGGTGGGCTGAGCCCCAACCGTCAGCCAGTGCTCCACCCGCTCGGCGTCGACCTTGATGATGCTCGGGTCGGACTTCGGGTGGTACTGCCCGATGGCCTCGATGACCCGGCCGTCCCGCTTGGTGCGGGCGTCGGCCACGACGATGCGGTAATGCGGCTCGCGCATCTTGCCGAGACGCTGCAATTTAATCTTGGTTGCCACGGTGGTCGAACGGCTCCAGACGTGTCGGTGACCGCCGGACCCCACAGATGCGGGAGGACCGACGGTGGGAAAGCACCAGCGCCGGAACAACCACTCGAATCACTCTCGTACAGGACGAGATCGGAGGGCAGCCACACCGACGCTGGCAGGCAGGGCCTGCACTAGAGCTTACAGTCTGCCAGACCGCAGCCGTCAGCCGCGCACCCGGGAGACCGCGGACTCACCGGGCGGGACCACGACTGTCAGCGACCGCCGCGCGGACCTGCGGGCGGCATTCCGCCGAGGCCCTCCTGCTGACGCATGAGTGCCGCGAGATCCGGCATGCCGTCCGGGAAGCCGGGCCCCTTGCCGAGACGGTCCTGCGCCGCGGACTGCTGGGCCTTGGCCTGCGCCGCCCGCGCCGCCGGGTTTCCCTTGCGGTTCGCGCCCTTCCCCTTCTTGGCGGCCTTCCGCGCGGAGGCGGCCTTCGCCCGGGCCATCCCGCCGGGCAGCCCCATCCCCCCCGCCATCTGCCGCATCACCTTGCGGGCCTCGGCGAAACGGTCGAGCAGCTGGTTGACCTCGGTGACGGTGACGCCGGACCCGCGGGCCACGCGCGCCTTGCGAGAGGCCTGAAGGATCTTGGGGTCGTGCCGCTCCCCCGGCGTCATCGACCGGATGATGGCGACCACCCGGTCGACGTCGCGGTCATCGACCTGGGCGAGCTGCTCCTTCATCTGCCCCATGCCGGGCAGCATGCCGAGCAGGTTGCCGATCGGACCCATCTTGCGAACCGTGAGCATCTGGTCGAGGAAATCCTCGAGCGTGAACTCCGAGGCCGCCATCTTCGCGGCCATCGCCTCGGCCTGCTCGGCCTCGAACGCCTTCTCGGCCTGCTCGATCAGGGTGAGGACGTCACCCATCCCGAGGATCCGTGACGCCATCCGCTCCGGATGGAAGACGTCGAAGTCGTCGAGACCCTCGCCGGTGGAGGCAAACATGATCGGACGCCCGGTCACCTGGGCGACCGACAGCGCCGCGCCGCCCCGGGCGTCACCGTCGAGCTTGGTCAGGACGACGCCGCTGAACCCGACGCCGTCGGCAAAGGCGTTGGCCGTGGCGACGGCATCCTGACCGATCATGGCGTCGAGGACGAAGAGGATTTCGTCCGGCGAGACGGCGTCACGGATATCCGCGGCCTGACGCATCAACTCCTCGTCGACACCGAGCCGGCCGGCCGTGTCGACGACGACGACGTCGAAGACCTGGCGGCGGGCGTGAGCGAGGGCATCGCGAGCCACCCGGACCGGGTCCCCGACCCCGTTGCCGGGTTCGGGGGCGAAGACCTCGACGCCGGCGCGCGTCCCAACCACCTGGAGCTGGTTGACCGCATTGGGGCGCTGCAAGTCGGCCGCGACCAGCAGCGGGGTGTGCCCCTGCGCCTTCAGCCACCGCCCCAGCTTGCCCGCGAGGGTGGTCTTGCCCGTGCCCTGCAAGCCAGCAAGGAGGATGACGGTGGGCGGCGTCTTGGCGAACCGAAGAGTCGTCGTGCCGCCGCCGAGGATGGCGACGAGCTCCTCGTTGACGATCTTGATGACCTGCTGGGCCGGATTCAGCGAGGCACCGACCTCGGCCCCCCGCGCCCGCGTCTTGACTGCCGAGACGAAACTGCGGACCACGGGAAGCGCGACGTCCGCCTCCAACAACGCCACCCGGATCTCCCGTGCCGTGGCGTCGATGTCCGCGTCGGTCAGGCGCCCCCGACCACGCAGCGACGTGAAGACCTTGTCGAGGCGGCTGGAAAGGGTGTCGAACACGCGCACACACTCCGAGATCGCAGGCGGACCGCAGTCACCAGCGTACGCACCCGACGACGAGGACAACACACCCCGCGGCCGAACACCCCGCATCCCAACATCCGGCATCCCAACGTCCCGCGCCCCAACATCCGCGCCCAGACATCTCCGCGGCGCCCGATCACCCGGCGTCCGATCACCCCGACGCCCGATCATCCGGCGGTGGCCGGCCACTCGCCCTACGCGGGTCTGGTTTGGCCGGCCAGGCACGCCAGCGCAACCCCCGGCGCTGCCGGCCTCCCCGCGCCCGTGTGCGGCCCGGCGAGGCATACCCGCACGGACGCCGACCTGGTCTCGCACCGGCCGGATCCGCCCTCTGCGCTGAGGACGGCGGGACGCCTCGCCGGACGCTCACCCCCCAGCCGGAAACGCGCCGAGGACGATGGTCGCGGCTTGCCGTGGAGCCTCCCGGCTCCACTCAGCGATGAAGCCTAGATCACATTTGAATCGACGGGAAGACCTTGACGCGTGACACGCCGTGGTCTTCTGCACCACGGTCCGATGGACGCTCGGTTCGTCAGACCGGCTCGCCAAGTAGGGCGTCGACGAAGGCCTCGGGCTCGAAGGGAGCAAGGTCGTCCGGCCCCTCGCCCAGGCCGATCAGCTTGACCGGCACGCCGAGCTCGCGCTGCACAGCGATGACGATCCCGCCCTTCGCCGTGCCGTCGAGCTTCGTCAGCACGACGCCGGACAACTCCACCGCCTCGGTGAACACCCGCGCCTGGACCAGCGCGTTCTGCCCGGTGGTGGCGTCCAGCACCAGCAGGACCTCGTCGACGGGACCATGCTTGCCGATCACCCGTTTGATCTTCGTCAGCTCGTCCATCAGGCCAGTCTTCGTGTGCAGGCGGCCGGCGGTGTCGATCAGCACGGTGTCGGCGGCCGAATCGATGCCCTGCTTCACCGCGTCGAAGGCGACCGAGGCCGGATCACCGCCCTCGGCCCCGCGAACGGTCACGGCACCGACGCGCTCGCCCCACGTCTGCAGCTGATCCGCGGCCGCCGCCCGGAAGGTGTCGGCCGCACCGAGCACCACTGTCCGGCCCTCGGCCACCAGCAGTCGCGCGACCTTGCCGCAGGTCGTGGTCTTGCCGGTGCCGTTGACCCCGACGACGAGGACGACGGCCGGACGATCCGGCACCGACGTCCGCAGCGAACGATCGGTCGCCGTGCCGACCTGGGCAAGCAGCTCGTCGCGCAGCATCGCCCGCGCCTGGACCGGGGTACTTGCGCCGAGCACCTTGGTACGTTCACGCAGCGCCGCGACCAGCTCACTGGTGGCCGCCACACCGACGTCGGCGACGAGCAGGGTCGCCTCCACGTCCTCCCACGTCTCCTCGTCGAGGTTGTCGCCCGACAGCAGGGAGAGCAGGCCACGGCCGAGTGCGTTCTGCGAGCGGGACAGCCGCAGGCGCAGGCGCACCAACCGGCCGGCCGCCGGGGCCGGCGTCTCCGCCGGGGGCCGCTGCCGCGGCGGAACCGAGGGCGCGAGGTTCGTGTCCGCCGGGCCCGAAGTCGCGGCGTCCCCGGTCATCGGCAGGTCGGTCGCGTCCGCTCGAGGCGGCTCGGTCCCGGGCACGACGGGCAGGCCGACGTCATCGATCGTCCGGGTCGCCGAATCACGAGGCACCTCGGCGTCGTCGCCGACGCCGGGAGGCAGGTCGGTGTCGGGCCGGCCACCCCTTCCGACGGCTCGGCGGGGACGCCGCCGCACGGCGCTGCCCACCACGAGTCCCACGGTGGCCAGTGCGACGACGGCGATGACGACGATCAGGATGAGGAGCTCCACACCCCGATCCTGACAGATGGCCGGGGCGGCCCAGGGCGCTCACCCACCCTGGACACCCACCCGGGCCGGGTCAGACAGCCGCGCGTTCCCGCAGCCGCTGACTGATCACGGTCGTAACTCCGTCACCACGCATCGCCACGCCGTACAGGGCGTCAGCGATCTCCATAGTCCGCTTCTGGTGGGTAATGATGATCAGTTGGGACTTCTGCCGCAGTCCCTCGATGGCGTCCAGCAATCGGCCGAGATTGCGATCGTCCAGTGCCGCCTCGACCTCGTCGAGGACGTAGAACGGTGACGGCCGGGCCCGGAAGATCGCCAGCAGAAGCGCGAGCGCGGTCAGCGATCGCTCGCCGCCGGACAGCAGTGACAGCCGCTTGACCTTCTTGCCCGGCGGGCGGGCCTCGACCTCGATCCCGGTGGTCAGCATGTCGTCGGGGTCGGTGAGCACCAGCCGGCCCTCCCCACCGGGGAAGAGGGTGGCGAAGACCACCTCGAACTCCCGGGCGGTGTCGGCGAAGGCCGCGGCGAACACCTCGCGAACCCGGACGTCGACCTCCTCGACCACGAGCAGCAGATCCCGTCGGGTGCTCTTGATGTCGTCGAGCTGCGCCGCCAGGAACGCCGCCCGCTCCTGCAGGGCAGCGAACTCCTCCAGGGCGAGCGGGTTGATCCGGCCGAGGCGGGCCAGCTGCTTCTCCGCGGTGGCGGCCCGCGCGGTCTGCTCGGCCCGGTCGAACGGCGTCGGCGAACCGTCCGGATCGTCGGGCGGCACCGGCAACTGTGGCCCGAACTCGACCACGAGATCCTCGGCCGCGATCCCGAACTCCTCCATCGCCTTGGTCTCGAGCGTCTCCGCCCGCAGGCGCTTCTCTGCGCGGGCCAGCTCGTCGCGGTGCGCCGCGTCCCGCAGCGCGGCGACTTCGGCCGCGAGGGCCCGCGCCTGCTCACGCACGGCGGCCAGGTCGGTCTCGGTCGCACGGCGCTGGGCTTCGGCCTGCTCGCGCTCGGCCGCAGCCCGAGCCAACGAACGGTCCAGCCGATCCAGGGTCACCTGGGTGGCGTCCCCGAGTGCCGCCGCGATCGCGGCCTGCCGCTCGCGCACCTCCCGCCGGTGGGCGGCGGCGGCC
>NZ_JAMQQF010000990.1 GCF_023716945.1 Frankia sp. AiPs1
GCGTAGAGCCGGCCGCGCCCCTCCACGGTCTCCGCGGCCCGCACGATCACGGGCAGCGGCTCGGCTACCGGCGGTCCCAGCCGCCGCCCCCGCCACAGCGCCAGCAGTACCAGCGCGACGAGGGCCTGCAGGCACGCCCACCGGAACCCGGCGGGCAGCAGTTCGGTGACGCTGCGGGTGCCGACTCCGCCGGCGGCGTCCGCGGCCGGGGTGATCCAGGACAGCGCCGGATGCCGGGCGAGCAGGCCGAGCGCGAGCGCGGCGTGGCCCGAACGGTCCAGCTCCCCGTTGGTGAGGAAGTCCGCGGAGCTGAGCAGCACCAGCCGCCCGGCCGCCGGCGCGGCTTCGGTCCGGCCGGGGTTGAGTACCGCGAGCTCGGCCGAATCGGGCGGGTCGCCGTAGCAGAGGGTCGGACGCATGTCGCCGAGATCGGCGCCGTCAGCGGTGGTGAAGGCGCGCCCCGCGCCGATCGTGACGCTGCCCGCCACCGCGGCCTCGGCCAGCGCGCATCGAGGGCCGGACTCGCCGCCGGCCGGCTGCCGGTCGGCTGTGACGATGCCGACGTCGAGCGCGTCGAGTACGGCGTCACCCGGTGCCACCAGCACGACGTCGGAGCCCCGCCAGACGCGACCGAGCAGGTCGGTGAGCGCGTCGTGGGTCAGCCGTCCGGGGCGGACGACGACGAGTGTGTCCGGCCGGCCGGCCGAACCCGCGGGCACGGCGTCGGCGGCGGACACCGCCACGCCGCGGGCGCGCAGAATCTGGGCCACGGCGCGGGTGCCGTCGGACTCAGGTGAGGCCACATCCAGCGCCGGTCGTCCCGCCGGGCGGGTCGCCAGGGCGGTGATCAGGAGGAAACCGAGCACGATGGCGCCGACGACGGCCGTCACGAGGATCCCGCGGCGCACCGCCGGCGGGCGGGGGCCGCTGCGCACAGCGCTGGGCGAAGCGCCGCCCGGGCTGGTGCCGCCCGGCGTCAGGGTGGCGTCGGCTGTCATGCCGGCACCGCGAGGCTGCCCGCCGCGCTGTCCCGTCCGCCCGCCCCGCGGCGCAGCCGCGACAGCACGGTGTCCGCGTCGACGAGCACCTGGTAGGCGGCGGCGGTGGCCGGTCGGCCGCCGTACCAGATCTCGCTGAAGACGTCGACGGCGGTGGCCATGGCGGCCTGCCCGTCGC
>NZ_JAMQQF010000991.1 GCF_023716945.1 Frankia sp. AiPs1
CCCGGGCGTTGGGGCTGCCGGCCGCGGCGGGCCGGGCGGGGTGGGCAGTCTGGTGGTCCGGGCGCCGTCAACAGGCGCAACGGGCTGGACCCGGCCGCGGGCGGCGGAGCCGGGACCTCTCTCGGACGGGGGCGGCACGCCGGGGGGAGGCGGTGGTGTCCGCGGCGGTGCCGGCAGCTTCCGGGTCGCCTCCGGAACCCCGGTTCCCGTCGCGCCGGGGGGTGAGACCGGGCGCGGCGCGCCTCGGTCCCGAGGGTCGGCCCACCGGTCGTCGCCGCCGCGGGGCGCGGCGTACCGGCCGGCCGGGTCGTGATCGCCGAACTGGTGTCCGGGATATGCCGCCCGCCGTGCCCGCTGGGGATATTGCCCTTCCGCGGATGGCTCATCCGCGTACGGTCCGTCGGCGTACGGTCCGTCGGCGTACGGCCCGTCGGCGTACGGCTCATCCGTATACGGATCGCCCCGGCGGCGGTAGTCGTCGTCGCGATTGCCGTACCCGTCGTCCGGGTTCCTGGGCTGGCCGTCGGGACCGGGGTATCGATCGGCTGGATCGAGATACCGCTGGTCGCGGTTCGGGTACCGCTGGTCTAGGTCCGGGCGCTGCCCACCCGGATCGGGAGCGGAGCGGCCGTCTCCCGGATAGGACCGGTCGCCACCCGGGTATGACCGATGACCATCCGGGTACAGTTGATCATTGCTCGGGTATGACTGATCAACACCTGGGTGGGAGTGGTCGGGCTCCGGGTATGGCCGGCCAGCGTCCCGGTAGTGCGGCGGTTCCTGGGCGGGATAGGACCAGTCCGGCTGGGGTGGGCCGGGGGCCTGGCGCGGATCGGGAGCCGCCCCCGGCCGGTCGGCGCCGTCGGGCCACTCGTCTGCCTGGTGGTCCGGGCCGTCGGCGGGGTCTCGCCACGGATCGCGACCGCGATCGCCGCGTCCAGCCCGGGGGCCGGTGCCGCCCCGGCGGTGTCGGGGACCTGAGCCGCCCTCCCCCTCGACGGGGGTCACGGGCCGCTCCGTCGCCGACGGGCCGGAACCTGACCGGTGGCCCCGTCCCGTCCGGGGACGGGGTGGTCCGCCGCTGTGCCGTGACCGGGATCGGGCTGATGCTCCTGGTCCTGGTCTCGGCCGGTCCCGGGCTCGAGGCCGCGGGCGGCGGGCGCGCCGCCCGGCCC
>NZ_JAMQQF010000992.1 GCF_023716945.1 Frankia sp. AiPs1
CGTCCCCGCCGGCCCCGCCGGGGTCGGCGCCCGCCCCGGCGCCCCGGGCCGTCGCGACAGGATCCTCGTCACCGCGATCGCCATGATCCCGACACCTCCTACCGCGCCGGCCGACTGCCGGCGGTCCGTCGTCCTCGGTTCTCGGTTCTCGTCGATGTGGAGTGCACAACAGAGACATCAACGACCGGTGCACGCACGGTCACCGCCGACGTTGAGCGACCGTTGACGGGTCCCGTGCGCCGTCCCGGGATCACTGCGGGTCCGGACCTGACGCGGAACCGACAGTGCCCGCGAGGATCGATGGTTGCCGCGGGCTCCCTCTCGAGTGCACGCTGCGATAAACAGACATCACCCCGGCGCCGTGACGAGAGGACGAGATGCCCGACCGCGACAGCCTGCAGTTCGCCATCCTGGGTCCGCTGGAGGTCACCGCGGCCGGGACGCCCGTCCCGCTGGGCGGCGCCCAGCGCAAGGTCCTGATGACCGTCCTGCTGCTCGAGGCCGGCAAGGCCGTGTCGATCCCCCGGCTGATGGAGGTGATCTGGGGCGATTCGCCGCCGGAGGGGGCGCTGCGCACGCTGCGCACCCACGTCAGCGAGCTGCGACGGGTGATGGCCGACGACAAGCCGCCGCGGATGCTGCTGCGCAAGGGCACGGGCTACCTGCTCGACGTGCGGGCGGAGCAGATCGACGTCGAGCGGGTGCGGCGGCTGCTGGCGCAGGGCCGGCGAGCGGTGGACGACGGCGACCCGGTGAGCGCGATCGCGCCGCTGCAGGAGGCCCAGTCGCTGTGGCGGGGGCCGCCCCTGGTCGACGTCGCGGACCATCCGTTCGCGCACGGCTACACGGAGGCGCTCACCGAACTCCAGCTCGACGTGGCCAAGACACGGATCGCCGCCGATCTGTCCCTGGGCCGGCACCGGGAGGTCATCGGCGACCTGCGGATGCTCGTCGCCCGCCATCAGCACGACGACGGCCTGCGCCGGGAGCTGGTCGTCGCCTTCTACCGGGACGGCCGGACCGACGACGCCGCCCGGGCCTGCCGGGATGGCCTGGAGGCCCTGCACGAGCTCGGGCTGGACTCCCCGATGCTGCGCCGGCTGCAGGAGGACGTGCTGCGCGGGGCGCCGGGGCTCGCCTGGGCGCCGCCGCGCTCGCTGGGCCGCCCC
>NZ_JAMQQF010000993.1 GCF_023716945.1 Frankia sp. AiPs1
CGCGCGCGGGCGCGCCCGCCCCCCCCCGCGCGCCCCCCGCCCCCCCCCCCCCCCCCCCCCCCCCCCCCCCCGCCCCCCCCCCCCCCCCCCCCCCCGGGGGGCGGGGTCGGGCGGTGCGACGGCCCGGGGCGGGCGCGCCGGTGCCGAGGGCGGGGCCGGCGAGGGCGTCATCGTGGTCGGACTCCTTGGATCGGGAGGGACGGATGGGGCCCGGAGGCGGGTGGACCTCGGAGGCGGGTGAGCCTCGGAGGTGAATGGGGCCCGGGGAGGTGAGTGGGCCTCGGAGGTGGATGGGGCCCGGAGGTGGATGGGGCCCGGAGGTGAGTGGGGCCCGGAGGTGAGTGGGCCGCGGAGGTGGGCGGGGCCCGGGGGCGGGTGGCCCGGGCGCGGTCCTTGAGGGGAGCGCGCCCGGCCAGTGGCCACCGGTTTGCGGTCAGGGCGACCGCGGTGGCCGGCTACCAGCCCGAAGCCGTGTAGACGACCGCGGGTGCGTCGCGGGGTCCCCAGGCAAGTTCGCGCAGCAGGTACAGGTGACCCTCGTCGGGATCGATGAGGTCCACTCCGCGGCGCGCGAACTCCGCCTCGAGCCCCGGATCGACCATCCCCGGATGCGCGGCCGACGGCGCCCACGGACCCCAGTGCACGGTGATCGTCCGGGTGTCCCGGTGGCGCGCCCAGGCGGCCCCGAGGGTCTCCAACGCGTCGTTCGCGGCCGCATAGTCCCCCTGCCCGCGGTTGCCCAGGACGCCCGCGATGCTGCCGAAGAAGGTCAGGAACCGGGGCGCGACGGGCAGTTCGGCGAGCGCGGTGAGCAGGGTTCGCGCCCCGGCGACCTTGGTGTCGAACACCCGCCGGAACGACTGCGGATCCTTGTCCGCGACGAGCGCGTCCTCGATGACCCCGGCCGAGTAGACGACGCCGTCGAGGCGGCCGTGGCGGGCGAAGATCTGCTTGACGGCCTGCTGGACGGCGTCGGCGTCGAGGACGTCGAGCTGCCGGTAGCGGGCTTGGCCGCCGCGCGCCTCGACGTCGGCGAGGGTCTTGGTGATCTCCCGGCCGGCGAGGACGGCGGCGACCGCGCGGCGCGCCTCGCCGGGCGTGCGGTGCCCGAGCTCCCGCACCGCCTGGATCAGGCCGGCGCGGTCGACGATCCCGGCGGTGCGGGGA
>NZ_JAMQQF010000994.1 GCF_023716945.1 Frankia sp. AiPs1
CTGGCGGGGCTCGCGCCGCCGGCCGCCTGTGCGACCGTCGCGGCGGTCGCCGTCGCCCTCGACCGGGTGCACCGCGAGGGCCTGCTGCACCGCGACATCAAGCCGTCGAACATCCTGTTCGCCGCGGACGGGGCGCCCAAGCTCACCGACTTCGGCATCGCGCGGCTGCTGGAGTCCACGGGTACCGCCACACCGACGAGCGTGGTCGGTTCGACGCCGTACCTGGCACCCGAGCAGTTCGACCTCGCCGCCCCCGGGGTGGCCGCCGACGTCTACGGCCTCGGCGCGGTGCTCTACGAGCTGCTCGCCGGCTCGCCGCCGTTCGGCGCCGACCCGCGGCCGCACGTCATGGCCGAGCGGCACCGCCGCGCCGTGCCGCACCCGCTGCCGGGGTTCCCCGCGCAGCTCGCCGCCGTCCCCCTGCGGGCACTGGCGAAGGATCCGGCGGACCGCCAACCGAGCGCGCTGGCCTTCGCCGACGATCTGATCGTTGCCGCCGGGTTCACGTTCGGACCGGACTGGCTGGCGGGCACCGGGATCAGTTTCCGCGGCGAGCAGGACCTGCGCCGCCGCAGCCGCGGCCCGCTCCCGCCGACGCGGCGCTACCGGCCGGCCGACGCCAGCCCCCCGACCCGTGGTCGGCTCCCCGCCGCCGGGCTGATCGGCGGCTGGCCGGTCGATGGTGAGCCGGCCGGCGGGGACGAGGCGGGTCGGCTCGCGGCCGGGGGCGGCGGCGGGTCCGGCTCGCGGTATGCCGGGGTCCTGGGTGTTCTGCGGGAGCGGGGCGGGTCGGTGCGGGCACGGGTGGGGGAGCTCGGCTGGTCCACGTCGGGCCTGATCGCGGTCGTTCTCGCGGTCGCCATACTGCTCGCCACGGGAGTTCTGCGCATCGGGCCCGGCGACGGCGGCGGACCCGCGGCGGCGCCCGTCCGGCCGAGACCCGCGCCGGCCTACCCGGTGAGCGCGCCGGTGCCGCTGCGTGGCCTGGTCAGCCTGGCTGCGGACGGTGGCGGTGGCATCCTGCTCGCCGACTCCAGCCAGCACGCGCTGACGCTGTTCGCCCGGGGGACGGCCAGCACCGTCGTCGGCCGGGCCGCCGCCGACCGCAGCGGCCAGCCGGGGCCGGCCCGGGACGAACCCGCCGCGGTCGCCGCGCTGCGC
>NZ_JAMQQF010000995.1 GCF_023716945.1 Frankia sp. AiPs1
GCCGCCGGATCCGGCGGCGGTGACGAGGCTGTCGACCCGCCGGAACAGGCTGGACCCGGAACGGTCGCGGCGGTGCTGGACGGCAACCTCCAGCCAGGGCGCGAACTCGCGGGCGAGCTCCCCCGCGGGCACCTCGCCCGCCGCCGCGGACGCCTCAGCCCCCCCGGACGCCTCAGCCGCCGCCGGGGACGCCTCAGCCGCCGCCGCGATCACCTCACTGAGCGCGTCGATCTCGGCATCGACGTCGAGGCCGAGGTTGCGCAGGTGGCGGCCGACCTCGTCGCGCCGGGAGGCCCGCAGCCAGAAGACCTGCCGGGTCGTCCGGCGTGAGCCGGGAGTCCGCCGCCGCTCGATCAGCCCGGCGTCGTCGAGCTCTGCCACCAGCCTGGCGAGGCCGTCCGGGGAGACGAGGCCGAACAGGACCGCCGTGGTGTCCGTCCATTCGGGCAGCAGCGCCAGCCGGCACAGCCGATTCGGCTCGAACGCCACGAGCGTGTCCGCCCGTGCCTGCGCCAGCAGGGCGCCGACGTCCGGCAGCCCGGAGGCGTCGGCGTCGTCCGTGCCGCGTTCGGCGCGATGCCCGTCCGACGGCGGAGCCGGTATGGGACTCACTGGAACTGCTCCTCGTACGCCCGCATGGCGCCCTCGTCGTCGGCGGCGACGAACGCCTCGAACGTGGTGAGAATCTGGGCGATGAAATACAGATCCTTGCGGACAGCGGTGGGTTTACCCTCCAGTTTCTCGAGGATTGCTTCGATTTTCGCCCGTGACGCGTTCCGCGCGGCGGTGTAGACCAGCGGATAACTCGGATTCCACGGGTGAAGGAGCACCCACTGATATCCCAGTATGGCGCTCGCCAGGGGCATCGGGGCCAGCTCCGGAAAGACGAAGCCGGGCTGGCCGACCTGCCCGTCCCGGAAGTCCTTGAGAAACACCCCTTCCTGCTCCTCCAGGGAGGCGGTGACGACCACGGGGATCGGCCGGTTCGGGCCGCCCAGCCCGTCGCGGCGGATCATCGCCAGCAGCGGCCGCAGCCCGCCGACCCACCGGTGCACCTCGTCGCCGAGCACGACCACCCGCGTCGCCGATCCCGGTGAACCCGACGGGTTCCGCTTCGTCGACGGCGAGACCCTGGCGCTCGCGCTGCGCGGCC
>NZ_JAMQQF010000996.1 GCF_023716945.1 Frankia sp. AiPs1
CGCCATGCCAGCCCTGCGCCGCCTCGCCGCCGGCGCGGTCGGGGAGGCGATCGGGGACGCGGTTGGGAGCACGGTCGGGGGAGGTTTCGGGTCGGGCCGGATCGTCAGGCCGTGGCCGCACCCAGCCGCTCGGCTCGGCGCCCGGCGGCGATCCGGCGCCCTCCGCCCCGACGCGTTGGAACGGTGCCAGCATCGGCGCCGCGGACCGGATGACGCGGGTCACATCCGGATCAGGATGGGTCGAGGGGCCCATCCCCACCAGGCGCAGGAACAGATCCTGCGCGGTCGGCCGGGCCGCCGGATCCTTGCGCATCGCCTCCTCGACGATCGGGCGAAGCGCCGGGTCGAGGCCGTCGAGCAGCGGCTCGCGGTGCACGACCCGGTAGAGCTGAACCGGTGTCGGGCCGTCGCCGAAGGGGAATGACCCGGTCCCTGCGTAGGTGACCAACCCGCCCCAGGCGAACACGTCCGCCGCGGCCGAAACGGCTTCGCCGTTGGCCTGCTCGGGCGCCATGAACGCCGGGGTGCCGACCCGCTGGATCTCCTGACTCAGCATCGTCTGGGCATCCAGCGCTCGCGCGATCCCAAAGTCGATCACTCGCGGACCCAGGGAGGACAGCAGCACATTGGACGGTTTGAGGTCGCGGTGCACGAGACCTGCGCCGTGGATCGACGTCAGCGCCGCCGCGACGCTCACCGCGAGGCGTTCCAGGTCGGCCGAGCGCAGCGGGCCCTCCGCGGCCACGCTCTGAGCGAGAGTCAGCCCGTCGATGTACTCGGTGACGAGGTAGGGCAGCCCGTCCGGGGGGTCGACGACGTCGAGCACCTCCGCGGTGCAGAATCGGGCCACCCGGCGGGCGATGTCGGCCTCGCGCCGGAACCGGGCCCGGAACTCGGGCACCCGGGCCAGGTCCGGCCGGATCACCTTGACCGCGACGAGCCGGCCCGCGTATCCGGTCACACCGGGGCGGCCCCGTCCGAGGTAGACGGTGCCCATCCCGCCCTCGCCGAGCCGGCCCAGCAGTTCGACGTGGATGAGGTCCCGGGGGTCGTCGCGATCGAGCGGCGCGAACGGTCCGCCCGGCCCGCCCGGTCCCGACCCGCCAGCGCCAGCCCCGCCACCCGCCGGCGGGTGGCTCACCTGGCC
>NZ_JAMQQF010000997.1 GCF_023716945.1 Frankia sp. AiPs1
CCGGGAGTCGGCCCGGCCGGCCGGCTCGGCCATCCCGGTCGCCGTGGCGAACGCCGGTGGGCCCGGCACGGCACCGGTCGTGTTCGCCGCCTCGACGTCGCGACCTCGGGCGGATCCGCAGCAGTCCGTCGGCGCTGAACCGCCGTCCGGCGGCGAGTCGTCGGCTGGCCACGACTCGTCCGGCGGCGACAACGGCGCCGACCGTGGTCCCGCGACTGGTCCAGGCGTTGTCAAGGACGCCGAGTCGCCCCCCTCACCCGAGTCGCCCCCCTCACCCGCGTCGGTCGATTCGGTCGAGCCGCCGGCGGAGCCGACCGTGGCCCGGCCCATCCCGCCGACGGAGCCCGCCTCCTCGGCACGGGCAGCGCCGGCCAACGGTCGACAGGATCCGCCGGCCGCGGCGCCCGTGCCCCCCTTGCCGGCTCCCGCCGCGCCCGAGCTCTCCCTGCGTTCGGGGGCCATCCGCCCGGACGGTGCGCGCGCGGTCTGATCAAGGGCGGGCCTCGTCGGGGCGGGGCGCCCGTCAGGGCCGCCGGCGGCCGGTGGGGTGGCGCTGCGGCGGGGTGTCCCGGATGGGTGGTTTGTGACCCCCGGTGTGTTACCTGGGGTGGGCGGTGTGCGAAGGTTGTGCCGCGGCCGGCGTCGGCCGCACACCTCCCTGCCTCGCCTGCCCGGCCAGCGTCGCGAAAGATGCATGTCCAACCCTTTCGCGCCGTCCCGGGTTGCGCGTCCGGTCCGATCCCGCTCGGAGTCCGATCGATGTCCCCGTCCCTGGCCGCGCGGCTGCACCGTCCCCGCCCGGTCGCGTTCGTCGTGTCGCTGGTGCTGGCCTGGCTGCTGCTCGCCCTGATCGCCTTCGCACTGCGCCGCGGGCCGATCCAGGACGATCTGGCCGCCCGGGCGACGGCGGCCGTCCGGGCGGCTGGCGGTGTGCACGCCCAGGTGCGCATCGATGGGCGGGAGGCGGTCGTCACCGGGCGCTTCCCCAATGCGGCAGCCGCGGAGCAGGCGCGAGCCTCGGCCGCGGTCTCCGGCACCACGTCGGCCCGCCTCGGCGACGACGTGGTCATCGCCACCCAGCCGGCCAGGCCGTTGGTGCTGGCCGTGGTCGGGCGGGGCCTGTCCGTCACCGCGACCGTGCCGGAC
>NZ_JAMQQF010000998.1 GCF_023716945.1 Frankia sp. AiPs1
GGGCGGCGATGGGCAGCGGCTCCATGCCCGGTCGGCAGTGGCGGCCGCGGGGCCACCCGACGCTGCGGCGTTTAGGCTGCGAGGAATGGCACGTCATCTGCTGACTCCGGCCGGGCAGGGAGACGACGGAGCGGCCGACGAGACCCTCGTCCGGGTGCTCGCCGCCGGCGGCCCGGCCGGTCGCGTCGATCCCGCCGCCCTGACCGCCGCCCTGCGCCGCGCCCGGGTCTTCGTCGCGATCGAGGCCATGCTCACCTCGGCCGACGCCACCACCGGCGCCGACAAGACCAGTGAGATGGCGCTGGCCACCCTGCGCACCCCGGCAGGCGCCACCGCGCTGCCGATCTTCTCCAGCGTGGCGACGCTCGCCGCCTGGCGCGGGGCCGCCCGCCCCGTGCCGGTGGCCGCCCCGGACGCCTGGGCGGAGGCGGTCCGGCTCGGCCTCGACTCGGTGGTGATCGACGTCGCCGGTCCGTACCCGACCAGCCTGGAGGTCCGTCCCGGCGGCGCCGACATCCCGGAAGGTCCGGGCGCCGGCGGCGATGCCGATCGAGCCGACCGCACGGTCGCCGTCCATCGCGCGGGTGCGGTCGATCGTTCGGATGCCGCCGGTGGTGCCGTTGCCACGGGTGGTGGGACTGCCACGGGTGGTGGGACTGCCGCGGGTGGTGGGACTGCCGCGGCTGGTGTGGGCGCGGCGGGTGGTGCGGGCGCGGCGGGTGGTGCGGATGCGTCGGTGGGTGTGGGACAGGCTGATCCGTCCGTCGACGTCACCCTGACGGCGCTGCGGCGGCCGGCGAACCCCGATGGACCGCTGGCCCGTCCCCGGGTACGGGTGGCCCTGCGGGCGATCACGCAACGCGTCGAGGTCTGGCCGGCCGAGCTGGTGGAGCCCGGCGCGGCGGCGCCGCGACCCGTGCTCGCCGTCGTGGTCCACGGCTCGGCGGGTGACCCGCCTGCAGCGGGGGAGTCGATCGCCCGCCGACTGTCCCAGCTCCTGGCGACGGCTCCCGCAACCAGCGGCTCGGCCTCGACGGCTCCAGCGGCGCGGACGGCTCCAGCGGCGCGGACGGCTGCGACGGCCGGGACGGCCAGGACGGCCGCGATCAGCCCGGCCGGTGTGGCGAGCGTGGCTGGCCGG
>NZ_JAMQQF010000999.1 GCF_023716945.1 Frankia sp. AiPs1
GGGGGGGGGGGGGGGGGGGGGGGGGGGGGGGGGGGGGGGGGGGGGGGGGGGGGGGGGGGGGGGGGGGGCGGGGGGGGCCCCCCGGCGCGGCCCCCCCCCCCGCCCCCCCCCTCCGCCGCCTGGGCGGGGCCGACCACTCGGCCGAGTCCGGACGTTCGGCCGCCGCGGACGATCGGCCGCGGTCAGACGATCGGCTGCGGTCAGACGTGCGGATGTCGCCGGACGGTCGACTGCGGTCCCATGCTCGGCTGCGGCCGGACGTTCGGCGGCGCTCAGAGGTTCCGGCGGAGTCAACGGTCGGGTGGGGTCAACGTTCGGGTGGGAAGGAGTTCTGCCCGGGATTGACGTCCGGCCAGACGGACCCGACGGTCGATCTGTCCGCACCCATCGCCGGACCGCCGAGCCCTGCGCCGCCGGCCCCCGGACCGCCCAACCCGGAACCACCCACGGGAGGGGCCGCCATCGCGTCGGCGACCTTGCGCATGATGGCCTCGACGAGGCGGACGGCCTGGGGGGTCGAGAGGTTCAGCACGATCTCCGAATCCCCCGCAACCTGGAATCGCACCGAAACGTCCGCCATGACGAGTGCCCCTTCCTCGTGGCTCGCCACCCCTGCGAAGGCGCGTTGCCAGAGGTGACGTTACGGGGCGAACGGTACGTCGCGTGCGGCACCCAGGTACCTCGCCGGCCGCCGTGACCGGCTGGCAGACGCCCGCGACCGTACGGGTAGGGTCACCGTGGTGAGCACTAGGGTGGCGACAGTCGGTGACTGCGTGGCCGTGCTGGAGCAGGCGTTCCCGCCGGCCTGGGCGCAGTCGTGGGACGCGGTGGGTCTGGCAGTCGGTGACCCCGAGGCCCCCGTGTCCGCGGTGCTGTTCGCCGTCGATCCCACCGTCGAGGTGGCCGTCGAGGCGGCGGGCAGCGCCCAGTTGCTCGTCACCCACCACCCCCTGTTTCTGCGTGGGACGCACGGCGTGGCCGAGACCGGACCCGGCGGGCGGGTCGTCGCCACCCTCATCCGGGCCGGGGTGGCGCTGTACACGGCGCACACCAACGCCGACGTCGCCGACCCCGGGGTCAGCGACGCGCTGGCCGCGGCCCTCGGGCTGCGCCGGGTCGGCCCGCTCGACCCGGCGC
>NZ_JAMQQF010000099.1 GCF_023716945.1 Frankia sp. AiPs1
CAGCTCGCCGAGACCGGCCGGCAGCCGCCGCAACGGCGCCACCCGGGCGGCGAACGCCGCCCGCGCCGCGGTGTCCGGCAGCTCGCCGAACACCATGAGATGCCAGACGTCCTCCAGCGAGCGGCGCTCGGCCAGCTCCACGGCCGAGTACTGCCGATAGTGGAAGAAACCCTCGCGCCCGCGCACGTCGCCGAGCGCCGTCTGCGTGACGACCACCCCCTTCAGCCCGCGCGGGACGTCGATGCCCGCCGGCGGGGTGGGCGAGGAATCCGCCGCCTTTGCCGCGTCCGCCGGGCCGGGGTGGGTCGTGCTGCCAGTCATGATCACCATGGTTCGCCTCCTCGCCATCAATAGTTGATCCGGCATGGACGACATGTCAACGTTGATTCCAGTCAACGTGAATCAGTACACTCGGCAGAGCGGAAGGGGGCGCGGATGGGTCATGGTGAGCGGCTGACGTCGCGCGAGGTCGCCGAGCGGCTCGGGGTGAAGCTCCAGACGGTCTACGCCTACGCCAGCCGGGGCCTGCTGCACAGTCAGCGTGCCGTCGGCGGCCGGGGCAGCACCTTCGACCCCGCCGAGGTCGAGCGGCTACGCACCCAGGGCCACCCGCGGGCTCGTGCCGCGGCCGCCGGCGGGACCGTCGCCGCCGGCGGACTGGTCGCAGGCGACGATCCTGAATGGGAGGCGCCTGCCGCCGGGGCCCCGAGTGGTACTGCCGTCCCCGCCGTCGGTGCCGCTGCCGTCCGTGCCCGCGCCGTCCATGTCCCCGCCGTCGACGCCCTCGGCGGCGGTGTGGTGGGGGTCGGTGCTCTGCGCGGCGGGGACCTGCCGGCCGTGCGCACCCGGCTCACCCTCGTCGCGGACGGGCGCCTCTACTACCGCGGCGTCGACGCTGTCGAGTTCGTCGCCCGGCACCGCTTCGAGGAGGTGGCCGGCTGGCTCTGGCGCGGCCGGACGGACCCGGCACCGGTGTTCACCGTCCCGCCGGATCTCGCCGCCACCCTGGAGCGGGTAAGCGGGATCCTGTCTGCCCGGTCGAGGCTCACCGACCGGATGCGGGTCGCCGTCTCGGTCGCCGCGTCGAGCGACCCGCTGCGCTTCGATCTGCGCGAGGACAGCGTCCTGCTCACCGCCCGCACCCTCGTCGCGTCGCTCGTCGAGGCCCTTCCTGCGCGGTCCGAGGCGTCTCGGGTAGCCGGGGGTCGCGCGAGGGCCGGGGTCGTCGAGTTGGGCGGGGTCGTCGAGTCGGGCGGGGCTGCGAGGTCGGATGGGGCTGCGAGGTCGGATGGGGTCGTCGAGTCGGCCGGGGCCGGGGAGTCCGGCGGGGCGTCGCAGACGACAGGGGATGCGGAGTCGGTGGGGGAGCGGGTAGGCATCGCCGGGCGGCTGTGGGGCCGGCTGGCTGGTGGGGCGGGCGATGCGGACGCGGTCGCGTGCCTTGACCGCGCCCTCGGACTGCTGGCCGATCACGACCTCGCCGTGTCGACGTTCGCCGCCCGGGTCGCGGCCTCGGCGCGGGCGGACCCGTACGCGGTCGTCTCCGCCGGGCTCGCCGTCCTCGACGGGCCCCTGCACGGCGGCGCCAGTCGGCTGGCGTACCGGCTGCTCGCCGAGGTGATCGACCGGGGGGACGCGGTGGTCGTCGTCTCCGAGCACCTGCGCGCCGACCAGCAGATCCCCGGATTCGGCCACGGGCTGTACCCCGGCGGCGACCCGCGGGCCCGCGCGTTGCTGGCGGCGCTCGGGGGCCTGCCCGCCGCCGAGCCCTTCCTGGTTGCCGCCGGCGAGATCGCCCGGGCGGCCGGGCGGGAGCGCGCGCTGCGGCCCAACGTGGACCTGGCGCTCGCGGTGCTCACCATGACCGCGGGGATGCCCGCCGAGGCCGGCGAGGTGATCTTCGCGGTGGCCCGCACGGTCGGCTGGGTCGCTCATGCCCTGGAGGAGTACCAGGAGACGCCGCTGCGCCTGCGTCCCCGCGGCGTCTACGCCGGCCCGCCGGTCCCGGCCCCACGGACATGACCTCGGGGTACCGCTGCGCGCGGTGTCCGGTTGATGGGCGCCCGGCGGCATCGGGCCGTCCGTGGATTGTTACCGGCGGCGGTTGGCCCCGGTGATCGCTTTGTCATGGTTCGGCGGTAGTGTGTGCCAGCCCCCAAGATCAGCCATCTTGCCTGCTCAGCGCGTCCCGCCCCCGTCGGCGGGACATCCTCGGAGGTCTCCGATGCCACGACCACGGCGTCTCACCGTCCTCGCCCTGGCCGCCGCGGCGCTGCTCGCGCTGGCCTCCTGCGCCGGCTCGTCGGGTGGCGGTTCCTCGTCGGACGGCCTGCACCTGGTCAAGTCCGGGCAGTTGACGGTGGCCACCGACTCGCCCGCCTACGCGCCGTGGTTCTCCGACGGCAAGCCGGCCAACGGCAAGGGCTTCGAGAGCGCGGTCGCCTATGCCGTGGCCGCCAAGCTCGGCTTCACCCCCGACCAGGTCCACTGGGTCACCGAGCCGTTCACCAGCTCGTTCGCGCCCGGTCCGAAGAAGTTCGACTTCGACATCAACGAGATCTCGATCACGCCGCAGCGCCAGCAGGCCGTCGACTTCAGCTCGGGGTACTACGACGTGAGCCAGGCCATCGTTGCGCTGAAGTCCTCCCGGATCGCGAACGTCACGACCCTCGCCGGGCTGAAGGGCGCGAAGTTCGGCGCCCCCGTCGGCACCACCAGCCTCGACGCCATCACCAGGCAGGTGGCGCCGGTGCAGCAGCCCGCGGTGTTCAACGACCTCAACGACGCGAAGACCGCGATGGAGAACGGGCCGATCGACGGCATCGTCGTCGACCTGCCGACCGCCTTCCAACTGACCTCCGCCGAGATTCCCGACTCGCTGATCGTCGGACAGTTCCCCACCGTCGGGGCGCCGGAGCAGTTCGGGCTGCTGTTCGAGAAGGGCAACCCGCTGGTGGTCAAGGTCAACGACGCCCTCGCCCAGCTCACCAGCAGCGGCGAACTGCGCCAGATCACCGAGCAGTGGCTTGGTTCCCAGGCGGGGGCCCCCGTCCTGCGGTGACGACCGCCTGGGAGCCCAGCGAACGCGAGCGGGCCCGGCGGCGGCTGCGGCGGCGCGCCCGGCTGCGGGCCGGGGTGATCGCCGCCGTCAGCACCGTGGCGGTCGCCGTGGCCGTGGGCGTCGGGATCACCCACACGTCGGGATGGCCGCGGGTCCGCCAGCGGTTCTTCTCCTGGTCGGAGATCGCCGCCGCCTGGCCGGCCGCGCGCACCGGCATGGTCGTCAACCTTGAGCTGTTCGTCGTCTGCGGGGCCGCGGCGGGCGCCCTCGGACTGCTGGTGGCGTTGGCGCGGACCCTGACCGGCCCGGTGTTCCTGCCGGTGCGGCTGCTGGCCGCCGCCTACACCGACCTGTTCCGCGGCCTGCCCGTCATCCTCGTGCTGTACCTGGTCGGGTTCGGCGTGCCCGCCCTGCGGCTGCGCGGGCTGCCCACCGATCCACTCGTCCTCGGCGGTGCGGCGCTCGTGCTCACCTACGCGGCCTACGTGGCCGAGGTGTTCCGGGCGGGCATCGAGTCGGTGCATCCGAGCCAGGTGGCCGCCGCCCGGTCGCTGGGCCTCACCCACGCCCAGACGATGCGCCGGGTCGTGCTGCCGCAGGCCGTCCGGCGGGTGACGCCGCCGCTGCTCAACGACGCGATCAGCCTCCAGAAGGACTCCAGCCTCGTCTCCGTGCTCGGGGTCGTCGACGCGGTCCGGGCGGCACAGATCGCCACGTCCGCGCACTTCAACTACTCGCCGTACGTGCTGGCCGGGCTGATGTTCCTCGCGATCACCGTGCCGCTGACCCGGGTCACCGATCATCTGGCCGCCCGTTCCGCCCGCCGCCGCGGCGCCGCCGGCATCACGGCCGGGAGCGTGCGGTGACGACGGCCGGCGACGCGGCGGCGGTGCTCAGCGTGCGCGGCCTGGTGAAGTTCTACGGGGACGCCCTCGTGCTGCGCGACGTCACCTTCGACGTCGGGCCCGGCCAGGCCGTCGTGCTCGTCGGCGGCAGCGGGTCGGGCAAGTCCACGCTGCTGCGCTGCCTGAACCTGCTGGAGCCCGTCGACGACGGCGAGATCCTGCTGGCCGGCGAGGAGATCACCGATCCGCGGGTGAACGCCGACCGGATCCGCCGGCGCATCGGCGTCGTGTTCCAGGCGTACAACCTGTTCCCGCACCTGACGGTGTTGCAGAACGTCACCCTCGCGCCGGTCCTGGTCCACCGGGTGCCCCGCGCCGCCGCCCGCGACCGGGCCCGCGAACTGCTCACCCGCATCGGTCTCGCCGACAAGGTCGACGTCTACCCGGACCGGCTCTCCGGCGGCCAGCAGCAGCGGCTGGCGATCGTGCGGGCGCTGGCGACCGGGCCGTCGCTGCTGCTGCTCGACGAGATCACCTCGGCGCTCGACCCGGAACTGGTCGGCGAGGTGCTCGACCTCGTCGGCGAGCTCAAGCGCGACGGCCTGCCGATGGTGCTGGCCACCCACGAGATGGCGTTCGCGCGGGACATCGCCGACGAGGTGCTCGTCCTCGACGGGGGAGCGATCATCGAACGGGGCGCGCCGCGACGGGTTCTCGACGATCCCCGCGAGGAGCGCACCCGCCGGTTCCTGGCCCGGCTACGACAGCCGGGTCCGCCGCAACGCGCTGCGGGCCCGCCGCCGCGGCGGTGAGGTCGAGACTGGCCAGCAACTGGAGATTCTCCGCCGACGCCGAACCGGGCTCCGCGGTCATCACCACCATCCGCTGGCCGGCGTCGGGCAGCCGCATGACCTCCTCGAACAGCGTCAGCCCGCCGACGAGCGGGTGCCGGAACTCGCGGATGGTGTTCGTGCAGTCGCGGACCGGGTGGCGTGCCCACAGCGTCGCGAACAGCTCGCTCTTCACGCACAGCTCGCCGATGAGGGCGTTGAGTTTGGTGTCGTCCGGGTGCGTGCCGGAGGACAGCCGCAGGTAGGCGACCACGTCGTCGACCTTGCGCCGCCAGTCGACGAACAGGTCGCGGGCGTGGGGCTCGAGGACGAACTCGCGGGCGAGGTTCGGCCGGCCGTGGCAGCGCTGCGGGGCGTCGGCGGGCAGGTGTGAACACAGCAGGGCATGCCCGAGCCGGTTCCAGGCGAGGACGTCGTTGCGCCGGCCGATCACGAGCGCGGGGGAGTTGCGCAGCTCGTCGAGCAGCAGGCGGATGCTCGGCCGCACGTGCTCGGGTCGGCTCGCGCGCCGGGCGGCTGCCGGCCGGGTCAGTCCGTGCAGGTAGACGGTCTCCTCGTCGGTGAGGCGCAGCACCCGGGCGAGGGCGTCGAGCACCGTGTCGGAGGCGTTGCGGCTCTGGCCCTGCTCCAACCGCGTGTAGTAGGTGACGCTGACCCCGGCGAGCTGCGCAATCTCCTCGCGGCGCAGGCCCGGCACCCGCCGCCGCTCGCCGTAGCGGGACAGCCCGACGTCCTCGGGGGTGAGCTGGGCGCGGCGCGAACGCAGAAAATCTCCCAGTTCGGTCATCCGTCCAGTGTTGCCGGCGCGGTCCCGGCGAACCACACCTCGCCGGTGCTAGCCATGCGATGGGTGGCAAACACGTGGTGTGGGCGGATCGGCGATGTTCGCGGAGGGTGGCCGGCATGAGTGTTTCGACCGATTCCGCCGCCGCGACCCGGGTTTCCCGGGTGGTGGCCGACGACGTGATGACCGCCCGCCAGCGGATCATCCTGGTCCTGCTGCTCGGCAGCCAGTTCATGCTGGCGGTCGACTTCTCCATCCTCAACGTCGCCCTGCCCTCGATCGGCGCCGGCGTCGGACTCGCCGACGCGCACCTGCAGTGGGTGGCGACGGCCTTCGCGCTGCCGGCGGCCGGGTTCACCCTGCTGTTCGGTCGGGTGGCCGACCTGGCCGGGCGGCGGCGGATGCTGATCGCGGGGCTGGCGCTGCTGGTCGTGTCGTCACTGGTCGGCGGTCTTGCCAGCAGCTCGACCGTGCTGCTGGGCGCCCGCGTCGGACAGGGACTCGCCGCCGCCATGACCACCCCGGCCGCCCTCGCGCTGTTGCTGACGAGTTTCCCGCCGGGTCGGCTGCGGCAGCGCGCGCTGGGGATGAACGGCGCGTTGATCTCGGCGGGATTCACCACCGGTGCGCTCGCCGGTGGCCTGCTGACCGGGCTGCTGAGCTGGCGTTGGGCCTTCCTCGTCAACGTGCCGGTGGCCGCGGCGATCCTGCTCGCCGCGCCGCGGCTGCTGCCCGCCGGGGGCGCGTCCGGCCCGGTCCGCCTCGACGTGCCCGGCGCACTCACCGTCACCGGCGGGCTGCTCGCGTTCGTCTACGGCATCGCCACCGGCGGCAACGACGGTTGGGCCGACCCCGTCGTGTGGGGCTGCATCGCCGTCGGCGTGGTGCTGCTCGCCCTGTTCTGGCGGATCGAGACGACCAGCGCCCACCCGCTGGCCTCGGTGGCGATCCTGCGCCGGCGCGCCGTCGGCTGGGGCAACGCCGGTGGTTTTGCCGTGTTCGCGCTGGAATCCTCGGTGGTGTTTCTGCTCACCCTCTACCTCCAGCAGGTCCTCGGCTTCTCGGCGACGACGGCCGGACTGGTCTTCGGCGTGCCCGGTGCGGCGGCGTTCGTCTCCGGGCTGGTCGCGCCCCGGCTGATGAGCCGTCGCGGCAGCGCCGTGAGCCTGGTCGCCGGCCTGGTGGTGCAGGGACTGTCCAACGCCGCGCTTGCCTTCGTCGGGCCGGACCGCAACTGGGTGTACCTGGTCCTTGCGGCCTCGGCGCTCGGCTTCTTCGGGCACGTCCACGGCATCGTCGCCTACCTGGCGACGGCCACCGGCGACCTGCCCGACCACGAGCAGGGGCTGGCCACCGCCCTGACGACCATGACGCAGCAGGTGGCGCTCACCGTCGGCATCCCGATCATCAGCACGGTCGCGACGGCGCGTTCGTCGGCCCTCGCCGATCACCTGTCCGCGGTCCGGTCCACCCTGGCGGGGATCCGGCTGGCCCTGCTGGTCGACGCCGCCGTCACGCTCGTGGTGGCCGCGGCCATCGCTGCGGCGCTGCTGCCCGGCCGGCGATCGGCCTCGTCTGCGCGGGCTCGCGACGACGCCGCCCCGGGCACCCCGTCCCGCGCCTGCGAGCAGGGCTGATGGGGCCGGCGGGACAATATCCGGACAGGATTCAGCCATTACCCGTCGACCGGACGGGGATGCCGGCAAAAAAGACGCCATCCGAATGTTGCGCAACGTCCGCTCAGCCGTAACCATGAGGCCCGTGATGTCCTATGAAGACGTGGTGGCGATCTCTGATCCGGTGGAGCGGGCAGCGCTCGCCGACAAACTGATGTGGGCGGACCATCCTCGGCGGCTTGAGCTACGCACAGTGCGTGGCGTCGCACTTCGAGTGGCGTTGGATTCCGGCGTGCCGGCCGACGCCATTGCTCGGCGGCTAGTCGTCACCGTCGCAGACCTGACCTGGATGGCCGCGCCGGCGTCGTCGGCCGCGGCCTGACCGACCGGGACGGTCGGACAACGGCGTCCGTCCGCCCTCCTACCGGCCGCTGAATCGGGCCGATCGCTCCGACGAACGTTTCTTGCTGATTTCCGGCTGGTTTCTCGCAGGATAGTCGCGTGGTAACGGTGAGTACGGTGAGAATACGCCGCCGTATCCGACCCCGACTGACCGCCGTGGCATTTCTCTCCTGACCGACTGACCGACTGACGGACCGGCCGGCCGCGTCGCCCCTCGCCGTCAGGTGGCCGAGAAGCCCCGCGCCGCCCACGCAGCCCCACGTGCCCCCGCGGGACCAGGTCGTTCGTGCCGCGGGTCGGGGAAGCCGCTTCGGGCGGACGCGTCTGCGGGGCACCCACGCGGGGTACGGAAGCCTCGACGCACGCCGGGCGGCACCGCCGCGTGCCCGGCGCGCCGACGCCGTCGGGGAGCCTGCATGCACGAACTGGCCATCACGCAGAGCGTCGTCGACGCGGTCGTGGAGCGGACCGGGCCGGCGCGGGTGACCGCGGTGCGGCTGGTCATCGGGCGGCGCTCGGGCGTCGTGCCGGAGTCCGTCCGGTTCTGCTTCGACCTGGTGACCGCCGGCACCCCGCTGGCCGGGGCGGCCCTGATGATCGACGAGCCTGCGGGCCGGGCGCGCTGCCGGCGGTGCGCCGCCGAGTTCGTGGCCGACGACGTCCTCGTGCTCTGCGGCTGCGGCTGCGCGGATGTGGCGGTGGACGGCGGTGACGACCTGCGGATCGCCTCGGTGAGCCTGGTGCCCACGGCGGCGGAGGCGAGCTGACCTGCGCGGGGATGTGGCCTGCGCGGGGGGAGGGGACTGAGCGATGTGTGAGACGTGCGGTTGCGACGACCCGGCGGCTGCGCCCCGGCTGACCTCGTTTTCGGCGGACGGCGAGGCGGCCGGCTGCTCGGGACGTGAGCTGCTGTTGGAACAGCGGGTGCTGGCGAAGAACGACGAGCAGGCCGAGCAGACCCGGCAGTGGCTGGCCGCGCGCAGCGTGCTCGCGGTCAACCTCATGAGTTCGCCCGGGTCCGGCAAGACGACGTTGCTGGAACGGACCGTGCGGGATCTCGCCGGACGGTGGCCGCTCGCGGTGGTCGAGGGCGATCAGGAGAGTGTGCGCGACGCCGAGCGGATCCGGGCCGGCGGTGTCCCGGTCGTGCAGGTGAACACCGGGCGCGGCTGCCATCTCGACGCGGACATGGTCGACCGGGCGCTGCGCGTCCTCGACCCACCCGCGGATGGGGTGGTGTTCGTCGAGAACGTCGGCAACCTGGTCTGCCCGGCGCTGTTCGACCTGGGCGAAGGCGTTCGGGTGGTGCTCACCTCGGTAACAGAAGGTGAGGATAAGCCGCTCAAATATCCGCACATGTTTGCCCAGGCCGATCTGGTGCTGCTGACCAAATGTGACCTGGTGCCGTTTCTCGCGGTGGACGTTGACCGCTGCATCGGGTTGATTCGCCGGATCAACCCGGCGGCCGACGTGTTCACCCTGGCCGGACTTCACCTGCCGGCCGGTGTTCCCGGCACCGAGCCGGAGCCCGGCCTGGCCGCCTGGTACGCCTGGCTGGATGCGCGTCGCCGCCGGCCCGATGCCCGGCCGCGGGCCGCCGTGGCGGGCCGGGTTTGACGCGAGCGGACCCGGGCAGCTCGTCAGTGCACGACCTAGAGTGTTTCGAAGAACACGTCGAGCTATCACTTGGTGGAGGTGTGCAGGTCGGCCGCAACGCGGCCCCACCGGGAGGGACACCGTCATGGGCAGCCTCGAGCCAGCCTGTTGCGGGCCACGGCCGCGATGACGACGGCCGGCGTGACGACCGGATCGGACCCGCGGTGGCCCGGCGTCCTGGTCAGCGACGCTGTTGGACCGGACGACCCGCGAGCGGTGGTCGGCGCACCCGCCGGGTTCGACGCGGCGCGGGCGGTCGCCGACGCGGTGCTCTACGAGGGCTACCTGCTCTACCCCTACCGTCGCTCCGCCGGGAAGAACCGGGTGCGCTGGCAGTTCGGGGTACTGGCACCGCCGGGATGGATCGCCGAGCAACCCTCGTCGGGGCCGGCAGGCGTGTCGGGTTCGGCGGACGGGTCGTTCCAGCAGGCCGAATGCCTGGTCGAGGCGACCGGGCCGGCGACGGTGTTCCTGCGACTGCGGTTCCTGCAGGTGATCCGGCGCCGGGTGGAGCGCCGGGCGGCGGACGGACGGTTCACGCCGGTCGACGAGCTCGACGTGGACGGGACGCGCGAGCTGACCTTCGACGAGGCGCGGCCGCGCGAGTTCGACCTCGCCGTGCCGCTGTCCGACCTGACCGACATCTCCCACTGCTCCGACTGCTCCGACCGATGTGACTGCTCCGACCGATGCGACTGCTCCGGCCGGTTGTCGATCCCGCTGCTCGCCCCGGGCGGCATCGAGGTCGAACCGCTGGGTCCGCGGCCGCAGGCGGCCCGGGTGGTGCGCCACTGGTGGCCGGTGGCGGCTGCCGTCCACCTGTCCGCGACGCGGGCCGAGGCACCGTTCCGGCTCTACCGGCTGCGGGTGGTGGTCGAGAACACGGTGGCCGACCTGGCCGCGGGCCGGCCGCGCGCCGAGGCGCTGCGCCGCTCGCTCGTCGCCGCGCACAGCCTGCTCGGCGTGCGCGGCGGACGGTTCCTGTCGTTGCTGGACCCGCCGGTCTGGGCGGCGAGCGCGGCCCGGGGCTGCGAGAACCTGCGGGTGTTCCCCGTCCTGGCCGCCGCGGCCCGGGACGTCATGCTGTGTTCGCCGATCATCCTCTATGACGATCCCCGGACGGCCCCCGAAAGCCCCGGGGATCTGTTCGACGCCACCGAGATCGACGAGATCCTCTCGCTGCGTACCCGCGCGCTGACCGACGAGGAGAAGCGCGAGGCCCGGGCGACGGACCGGCGGGCCGCCGAGATCATCGACCGGGTCGACGGCCTCCCGCGCGCCATGCTCGACCGCCTGCACGGCGCCGTGCGATCGCTGCGGCCGGTCGATCCGTCGACCGCCGCCCTGCCGTCGACGGACGTCGAGGCGCAGGACACTGGACGGCCACGACCGCGACTGACCGCGGCCCCGCCCGGCGGCCCGAACCCGCACGTCGGCGCTGATGCGGCAGCCGGTCCGGATCCGGCAGCCGGTCCGGATCCGGCAGTCGGCGCTGATGCGGCAGTCGGCGCTGATTCGGTAGTCGGTTCGGATCCGGCACTCGGCGGGCAAGCGGCATGGTGGGAGCCGGAGGCCGACCGGTCGGTCCACCCCGACCGGGACAGCGTGCTGGTCGAGGGAGTGACGGTCGCCCGCGGGAGCCGGGTCCGGCTGCGTCCGCGTGCTCGGGGCTCCGACGCCCATGACATGTTCCTCGCCGGCCGCCTCGCCCGGGTGGAGGCGATCTTCCTCGACGTCGACGGCAGCCGGCACGCCGCGGTGACCCTCGACGGCGACGAGACCGGTGACCTGCACCGGGCGGCCGGCCGCTACTTCTACTTCGCTCCCGACGAGCTCGACCCGCTCGCCGACCCGACGGACGCCGACCCGACGGACGCCGACCCGACGGAGGACGACCCGACGAACAACGACCGAACGGGCGCGCCGTGAGCGCCGCCCGCGCCCGTCGCCGCCCGCGCCCGGCCCGGACGCTTGTCGCCGGCGTCGGGAACATCTTCCTCGGCGATGACGGGTTCGGCGTCGAGGTCGTCCGCCGGCTCGACCCGGCGAGCCTGCCCGGCGGGGTCGACGTCGCCGACTACGGCATCCGCGGCCTGCATCTCGCCTTCGCGCTGCTCGACGGCCGCTACGACACGGTGATCCTCGTCGACGCGCTGGCATCCGACGAACCGCCGGGGACGCTCACGGTGCTGCGGCCCGAACTCGGCAACGCGCCGCAAGCGGACGCGCCGGCGGCGGTCGATGCGCCGGGGGTGATGGACGCGTTGGCGGTGGTCGATGCGCCGGTGGTGGTCGATGCGCACGGCATGTCCCCGGAGATCGTGCTGCGGCTGGTGCGCGATCTCGGCGGCGAGGTCGGCCAGGTCGTCGTCGTCGGCTGTCGACCGGCGGTGGTGGCGGAGCGGATGGAGCTGTCCGGCGCGGTGCGCGCCGCCGTCGACGACGCGGTCGACCTCATCGGCGACATCCTGCGGGACCCCCGACTCGTGGGGGCCGGACACGGAACGTGATGGAAGGGAGGGGTTGAGATGACAGCCACGGATGAGCGGCCGGCGCAGGCGCGGCCGGGTGGCGTCGACGAGGTGCACATCCTCTGGATCTCCGAGGGGATGAGCTGCGATGGCGACACGGTCTCGGTGACCGCGGCCTCGCAGCCGGCCATCGAGGACGTGATCACCGGTGTCATACCGGGCCTGCCGACGGTCCACCTGTACAACAAGGTGCTCTCACCGACGCTGGGTGGTGAGGAGTTCCTCGCCCCCTTCCGCGCCGCGGCCCGCGGCGAGCTGGCACCGTTCGTCCTCGTCATCGAGGGGTCGATCCCGAACGAGAACATCAACGGCGAGGGCTACTGGACGTCTTTCGGCAACGACCCGGACACCGGCCAGCCGCTGACGATCAACTGGTGGATCGACCGGCTCGCGCCGCGGGCCTGGGCCGTGATCGCCATCGGCACCTGCGCCGCGTACGGCGGCATCCACGCCATGGCGGGCAACCCGACCGGCTCGATGGGGCTGCTCGACTACCTGGGGCGCGACTTCACCTCGGCCGGCGATCTGCCGATCGTCAGCGTCCCGGGCTGCCCGGTGCAGCCGGACGACTTCATGGAGACCCTGACCTGGCTGCTGTACCACGCGGCCGGCACCGCTCCGCCGCCGCCGCTGGACGACCAGCACCGACCCCAGTGGATCTTCGGGCGGACGGTGCACGAGGGCTGCGACCGCGCGGGCTACTACGAGCAGGGCGACTTCGCGAAGGACTACAACTCGCCGAAGTGCCAGGTGAAGATCGGCTGCTGGGGTCCGGTGGTGAACTGCAACGTCCCCAAGCGGGGCTGGATGGGCGGGGTGGGTGGTTGTCCGAACGTCGGGGGCATCTGCATCGCCTGCACGATGCCCGGATTCCCCGACAAGTTCATGCCGTTCATGGACATGCCGCCGGGGGCGAGCCTGTCCTCGCTCGCGGTGAAGCCGTACGGGTCGGTCATCCGGCGCCTGCGGGGCATCACCAACGCCACCGTGAACCGCGAGCCGAGGTGGCGACACAACCGGGATGTGCTGACCACCGGTTACGACCCGAGTTACCGGCCGAAGGGACGGGTGTGATGACGGCCACCGAGCAGATGAGGGCCGCGGAGAAGCCCGGCCAGATCGTCGAGATGGCGTGGGATCCCATCACCCGCATCATCGGTAACCTCGGCATCTACACGAAAATCGATTTCGCCAACCGGCGGGTGACCGAATGCCACAGCACCTCGTCGCTGTTCCGCGGATATTCGGTTTTCATGAAGGGAAAGGATCCGCGCGACGCGGGCTTCATCACCAGCCGGATCTGCGGCATCTGCGGGGACAACCACACCACCTGTTCGGTCTACGCCCAGAACATGGCCTACGGCATCGCCAACCCGCCGATGGCGGAGTGGATCATCAATCTGGGTGAGGCCGCCGAGTACCTGTTCGACCACACGATCTTCCAGGACAACCTGGTGTTCGTGGACTTCTGCGAGGCGATGGTCAAGGTGACCAACCCCGGCGTGCTGGCCCGGGCCGAGGCCACCGCGTCGCCGCGCGCCGAGGTGCACGGCATGCGGACGATCGCCGACATCATGCGGGCGCTCAACCCGTTCGAGGGCCAGGTCTACAACGAGGCGCTGCGGGTCAGCCGCATCACCCGGGAAATGTTCTGCCTGATGGAGGGCAGGCACGTCCATCCCTCGACGGTGTATCCGGGCGGGGTCGGCACGATGCCCGAGCCCACCGTCTTCACCGACTACCTCACCCGGCTGATGGAGATCCTCGACTTCGTCAAGAAGGCCGTCGCGCTCAACGACGACCTGTTCGACTTCTGGTACGACGCGCTGCCAGGCTACGAGGAGGTCGGCCGCCGGCGTGTCCTGCTGGGCTGCTGGGGGGCCTTCCAGGACCCGAACGTCGTCGACTACCGGTACGAGAACATGACGGACTGGGGACGCGCGATGTTCGTGACCCCCGGCATCGTCGTCGACGGAAAGCTGCTCACCACCGACCTGGTGAAGATTAATCTGGGTATCCGCATCCTGCTCGGCAGCTCCTTCTACAAGGACTGGGTCAACGAGGAGAAGTTCGTCGAGCGCGATCCGCTGGGCAATCCCGTCGACATGCGTCACCCGTGGAACCAGACGACCTTCCCGGAGCCGCAGAAGCGTGATTTCGGCGAGAAGTACAGCTGGGTGATGAGCCCGCGCTGGCTCGACGAGGGCACCGGCGACCATCTCGCGCTCGACACCGGCGGCGGCCCCTTCGCCCGCCTCTACGTCACGGCGCTCGCGGGCCTGGTCGACACGCCGTACGTGACCGCCAGCGACGGCGCGGTGAAGATCTCGCTGCCGCGCAGCCGCACCCTGCCCGCCATGGACCTGAAGTGGTCCCCGCCCGCCTGGTCGAACGCGATCGAACGGGACCGGGCCCGGGTGTACTTCGTCGCCTACGCGGCCGGGATGGCGCTGCACTTCCTGGAGCGGGCGATGACGCGGGTACGTTCCGGCGACACCCGGACCTTCACCGACTTCGAGGTGCCGGACGAGACGATCGGCTGCGGTTTCCACGAGGCCGTGCGCGGGGTCCTCTCGCACCACATGGTCGTCCGGGACGGGAAGATCGCCAACTATCACCCCTACCCCCCGACGCCGTGGAACGGCAGCCCCCGGGACTCGTTCGGCACGCCGGGCCCCTACGAGGACGCGGTCCAGAACATGCCGATCTTCGAGGAGAACGGCCCGGACTCGTTCAAGGGCGTCGACGTGATGCGCGCGGTGCGCAGCTTCGATCCCTGCCTGCCCTGCGGGGTGCACATGTACCTGGGCCACGGCCGCACGCTGCGCACCGTGCACTCGCCGATGTTCGGGGCGAGCCATGGCTGAGCCTGCCATCGAGGGCGCCCACCACAGCGAGGGCGCCCACCGCAGCGAGGACGGCCACCGCAGCGAGGACGGCCACCGCAGCGAGGACGGCCACCGCAGCGAGGACGGGCATCGCCTTGATGACCGGGCGGTGCGCGAGCGGCTGACCCACCTCGACGAGGCGCTCGCCGAGGTGGAGCTGATCCCGGGGCCCAGCGGCGAACTGGCCCTGGACGCGGTGGCCACGCTCGCGTCGGTGTACGGCGAGGCGCTCGCCCGGGTCGCCGGCTATGCCGCCGGCGCCGCCGACGTGCTCGCCGCGCTGAGCGCCGACGAACTGGTCGGCCACCTGCTCGTCCTGCACGACGTGCACCCCGAGCCGGTGGACCGGCGGGTGACCCGGGCGATCGAGCGGCTGCGACCGGCGGTTCGCGACCGGGGCGGCGAGATCGAACTGGTGGGCATCGAGCGGGGCGTCGCGGAGATCAGCCTGACCCTCGGCGGGTGCGGCTCGGCGGCGGGCGAGGTCCTGGCCGCCGTCCGCGAGGACGTGCTCGCGGTCGCGCCCGAACTGTCCGAGGTCCGGCGTCAGGCCGCCGCCGCGGGCGGCACGCATGAGACCGCCTTTGTCCCCCTCGACGCAGTGCTCACCCCGCCGCTCGCCGCAGGCGCGCGATCGTGACGACCGACCTGCGCCC
>NZ_JAMQQF010000009.1 GCF_023716945.1 Frankia sp. AiPs1
TCCCGCACGTCATACGGCGTCCGCGAATCCGTCGGCACCGCCGCGTACAGCCCCGCCGGGTCCACCGCGGGCTCCTCCACCGCCGCGACCGGCCAGGGCCGCGCCGTTCGCGGGGCGAGGCTCGCGACGATCCGGCGCACGGTCTGCAGGGCGTCGGCGTCGTCGTCGGCCAGGTGGTCGACGACTCCGGAGGTCTTCGCGTGCAGCAGGCCACCGCCGAGATCCTCGGCCGCGACCACCTCCCCGGTGGCGGCCTTGACCAGCGGCGGCCCACCCAGGAAGATCGTTCCCTGGTTGCGGACGATGACCGTCTCATCGCTCATCGCCGGGACGTAGGCGCCGCCCGCCGTCGACGAGCCGAGCACCGCCGCAATCTGGGCGATGCCGGCCTTCGACATCGTGGCCTGGTTGTAGAAGATGCGGCCGAAGTGCTCCCGGTCCGGGAACACGTCGTCCTGCATCGGCAGGAACGCCCCACCGGAGTCGACAAGGTAGACGCAGGGCAGCCGGTTGTGCAGCGCCACCTCCTGCGCCCGCAGGTGCTTCTTCACCGTCAGCGGGTAGTACGTCCCACCCTTGACGGTGGCGTCGTTCGCGACGACGACGCATTCCCGCCCGGCGATCCGGCCTATTCCCGTGACGATGCCCGCGGCCGGCGCGTCGCCGTCGTACATCCCGTCCGCGGCCAGCGGGGACAGTTCCAGGAAGGGGCTGCCCGGGTCGAGCAGCACCTCGATGCGCTCGCGCGCCAGCAGCTTGCCGCGCTCGACGTGCCGGCGCCGGACGGGCTCGGGCCCGCCCAGGGCCGCCACGGCGAGCCGCTCGCGCAGCTCGGCGACGAGCGCGGTATGGGTCTCGGCGTATCCGCGCGCCGCGGGTGAGGCGGTGTCGACGGCGCTGCGCAGCGGCGGCCCGGTGAGATCCTCCGCCGCCGCTGCCCTGGCACGCGCGGCGGCGGGACCGTCGCCGACGTTAACAGTCGCTAACATGAGTCCAGATGTTAGCGCGCGCTAACACTTCCGTCGACCGACCGGCCGGGCCAGGACCCCCGCCCCCGCCCATGCACTTGCGGTTGCCGACCGGTGGACCACGCTTGGTAGCCTCTGCCCGGAGGAGGACCACATCGTGCCGTCGCGTGCCACCCGGGTGACGCCCCCGGCAGGTCTGGCCCCCACCTTCTCCGACGCCCCCTCCGCCACCGCCGGACCGCCCCCCACCGCACCGGCGCAGGAACCCGGTCCCGCGCCGGCCGCGGTCAAGTCCGCTCCGGCCGGCGCGGCGCCCACCTCGCCCGCGACCGACCCGCCCGCTACCGACCCGCCCGACACCGACCCGCCCGTCGCCCTGGCGCCCGTCACCGGCCGTCCCACGACATCCTCGGCCCACCCAGACCCAACCGGCCCAGAACCGAGCGGCCCAAATCCAACCGGTCCAGAACCGAGCGGTCCAGAACCGAGCGACCTGGCTCCGGGCGACGTGACCCCGAGTGCCGTGACCCCGAGCGCCGTGACCCCGAGCGCGGCTTCGCCGGTCCGGCGGGCTCGCACCGGGCGTCGGGACGACCTGCTGCAGGCGGCGGCGCGGCTGTTCGCCGAGCGGGGGTTCCGCGGGGTCGGCATCGAGCAGATCGGCGCCGCCGTCGGCATCCGCGGGCCCGGCATCTACCGGCATTTCGCCAGCAAGGACGCGATGCTCACGGAGCTGCTCGTGGGCATCAGCGAGCATCTGCTCCACGGCGCTCAGGCCGTGCTGAGCGCGGACCCGAGTGCGTCCGACGCCCTCGACCGCCTCGTCCGCCGGCATGTCGAGTTCGCCGTCGGCAACCCCGACCTGATCGTCATCCACGACCGTGACCTGCACAGCCTGCCGGCACCGGACGAACACGAGGTCCGCCGGCTACAACGCGCCTACGTCGAACTGTGGGTCGGCGTGCTGCGTCGCCTGCGCCCCGAGCTGACCGCTCCCGCCGCCCGCGTCCGCGCCCACGCGATCTTCGGTCTGATCAACTCGACCCCGCACAGCTCCGGCGCCCTCGACCCCGCGATCAGAGCAACCACACTGCACGCCATGGCGACCGCCGCCGCCACGGCGTAGTCCCGCCGCCGGCGGCTAGCACAAACGGCCATCGCGACGTCCGTGGGAAGGATTTCAGCCGCTCACGGTCGTCGTCGGGATGCCCGACTCGCACACAGGTAGCCGTAGCCGTAGCCGCTGGCGATGGGACAGTCCAGTACACGAGGAGGGGAATCACTCGATCAGATGTCCCCTCGCACCTGACCTGACGCAGAGCGTCGCCACTGGGCTGCGGTGCGCCCGATTCACTGAGACGCAGACCACCGGGTCCGTCTCGCAGCATGGTCCGCTGCTCGCTGCAAAGCCCATGAGGCCGACAGTGGCGCCTGGACATGCCTGGTGGCTGCCGTGAGAGCAAGGCCGGCGAGATCCACCACGCTCCAGGCGCCTCATCAACAGGTTGTGGCCCCAACCTCCCGCGCAGCGGCAAGGTAGGCGAGAACCAGCGTCCGCTTGTCGTCCTGGCGGGCGGCCACCGCCAGTTGGGACGGGGAAATTCCCCGGACCGGCACGGCGATCACCTCGTCCCGGGCGACCAGCGGGGCGTTACCGGTGGCCAGCAGCGCCACCCCCTGGCCGCTGGCGACCGCCTCGTGGGTCTCCTCGGCGCTGGCCACCACCCCGCCGATCCGCGGCTGGCGACCGTCCCGGGCGTCCAGGGCAAGCCAGTAGTCCCGCAGCGGGCCGGCCTCCGGAGGGAGGGCGAGGAAGGGCTCCTCCAGCAGGTCGGTGAAGTCCACCTTTCCCTCGGGGTCGGACGCGGCCCGCGCCGCCAAGGGGTGTCCGTCCGGGAGCGCGACCAGCCGAGGCTCGCGGGCCACCACCGCATACTGGTAACGGTCATCGTCCGGCAGCGGCAGCCAGACGAAGGCGACGTCGCTGGAACCATCCGCCAACCCGGCGCTGGGATCCGCCCAGTTGACCTGGCGCAGGACGAGCTGCGCTTCCGGACGGCGGGAGACGAGGCGGGTCCGCAGGGCGGGCAGCAGCCCGCGACCCGGGCTGGTGGACATGCCGATCGCCAGAGTGCACCGCTCGGCGGTCTTCGCCTCCTCCACCGCCGCCTGCGCGGCCTGCCAGGCGGCCAGCACCGCGCGGGCGTGCGGTAACAGGGCTTCCCCCATCGCGGTCAACCGCACTGTCCGCCGGTCCCGTTCGAACAGGACCACGCCCAGTTGCTTCTCCAGCATCCGAATCTGCTTGCTCAGAGCGGGTTGGGAGACGAACAGTCGCTCGGCGGCGCGGGTGAAGCTCAATTCCTCGGCGACCGAGGTGAAGTAGTACAGGTCGCGCCCATGGACGTTCATAACTCATGGCTATCACAACGGGACTTGGACGCAGCCCTGATGCCTGGCGAAGGATGGGACCTGCGACGGGACGGCCCCAAACAACAATGAACAAGGGAGATGAAGATGAGCGAGGACGCCAAGGTCTGGCTGGTCACCGGCGCGAGCAGCGGTTTCGGGCGGGCCATCGCGGAGGCCGCGGTCGCCGCTGGTGACACGGTGATCGGCACGGCCCGGCGGACAGCGGCGCTGGACGACCTGGTCGCCGCGTACCCGGACCGGGCGGAGGCGATCAGCTTGGACGTCACCGACAGCGGGCGGATCGATGTGGTGGCCGCCGACGTCCTAGCCCGTTACGGCAGGGTGGACGTGCTGGTGAACAACGCCGGCCGCACTCAGGTGGGGGCGTTCGAGGAGACCACCGACCGGGAGCTGCACGACCTGTTCGAGCTGCACGTGTTCGGCCCGGCGCGGCTGACCCGGGCGCTGCTGCCGCAGATGAGGGAGCGGGGCAGTGGATCGGTCGTGAACATCAGCAGCTTCGGCGGGCAGCTGTCCTTCGCCGGGTTCTCCGCGTACAGCGCGACCAAGGCGGCGCTGGAGCAGCTGTCGGAGGGCTTGGCCGACGAGGTGGCGCCGTTCGGCATCAAGGTGCTGATCGTGGAGCCCGGCGCGTTCCGTACCAACCTGTTCGGCAAGGGTGCGGCGTACTTCTCTGAGGAGAACTCTGCGTACGCGGAGAAGGTCGGCGCGACCCGGCAGATGGTGCAGGGCAGTGACGGCAGCCAGCCCGGCGACCCGGTGAAGGCCGCGGCGGCGATCCGGCTGGCTCTGGAGGCCGAGAAGACCCCGCTCCGCCTCGCCCTCGGCGGCGACGCGGTCGACTTCCTGACCGCACACCTGGACTCCGTACGGGCCGAGCTCACCGAGTGGGAGGAGGTCTCCCGGGGGACGGACTTCGACACGGAATGAGAGCCGGGCAGGGCGAGAACCCGGTGCTCGGTGAACTCACTGGTGAAAGGCCTTCCGCAGGGGCGGACGTCCCCTCATCACAGGAGCCTGACCAAACCCTGCGAACCTCATCAGGCAGGACGCTGGGTAGCCCAATTTCTGACCGGTCACGGACGCAGCGATGAGTTTACCCGGTCCGGAGAGTCTCACCAGCGTTATCGGGCGGTGGGCTCGAAGTGCTGGTGGAGGTAGTCGGCAGTGGCATCCCACAGCCACGTAGCCGAGAACGCCGGACGCCGCGCGCGCCACCCCGACCAGCTGCCGACACTGCGCCGGCCGCCCGCACTCGTCGATCAGCGACTCCCACCACCGCGCTGCCGGCGCAGACCCGGAACGACCTCGGCATGGTCCAGCTCCTCATACCGAACGACGACGTCCAGGATGTCCGCGCTCCGCTGTCGGACAACCTCCGGATCCACCTTCCGGCCACCACGATCTTCGTTTGGTCAACTGAGAACCGCCCGCCCAGTCCTCGGTGGGGCTATTTGCCCGTGGCGACGGCGACTTCCGCACCGGGCGCGTAGGTCGTCACGTTCGACGGAATCGCCTTGAGCTCGTCGATTTTGGCGCAGGCCGGGCACTGTGCATAGCCCGACTGGCGCTGGCGGTTCGCCTCAGCCTCCGCCTTCGCCTCGGCGACCCGTGCCTGCGCCTCGGTGATCCGCGCAAACGCCGCCTGGGCGCTGTTCACGGCCGCCTGGACGTTCTGCGGCAGCGTGACCCGGGCGAGGGTGAATCGCAGGTTCTCCAGGAAATGGCCACCGAGATTGTCGTTGAGGTCGGTGGCCAGTGACTTGTTGATCGCGTTCTGGACGGCCTGGATGTTGCCGTTGCTCGACGCCGCGTTGAGGGCCGTCTGGGCCCCGGCCTGCTGGTTGGCGCCCATCTGGACCAGGGCGCAGGAGGAGACGAGGTCGGCACAGGTGAAGTTGTTGACCTGCTCACGAAGGTCGTTGTCGATGACCGGCCGAATGATGGCGCCCAGGAACGCGGACCAGCCGTCGTCACCCGACCAGGCGTAGTAAAGCTTTCCGCCCTTGCTCGCCAGCGGGAACTTCCTGGTGCCGAACTTGTCGTCGAACTGGCGTAGGACGTCGTGGTCGAGGTTGAGGGTGAAGTAGAACGTGCCCTCGATCCCCATACTCACACCGTCCTTCGACGGTGTCGTCACGACATCGACCGTGCCACGGTCGCTCTCACCGGCAACGGATGTGATCGTGTAGTAGCGCTGCTGCGCCGGATAGTTGTGCATCGAGGAATACAGGCCGACGTAGGTCCTCGACGAGGCGGGGTTGACGATCTGGCGGATCCGGTGATTGTCGAACGGGCCACCGTTGCGGACCACCGCGATCTGCCCGCCCGACGTCGACGCGAACGAACCGAGCGCGCTCGCCCCCACGACCAGGCCGAAGATCACCGCCAGCACTCCCACGACGGCACCGGCTCCGAGCCCGATACGCCTACCTGATGACACGCGCGCTCCCCTGACCGACGTTGCGACCCGTGGTCAGTATGTCCGGTTTCCGTGGCCGCATCGACGGAGTTCTCGGGAAGCTGTCCGTGGATCCCGTTCCACCCGTTGGGAGCAGGTAGTACGCGTCGGCATCGCCCCGGGTACACCGGCTGGACCGGAAATCCGGTGGGCGGGGCATCGCGGCGGTGCCAGGCTGCCCGCATGGAGACTCCGACGGCCGGACCCGCGCATCTCGCCCCCACCCGGGCGCGGGACCGAATCCATCACGGGACCGCACGGATCCACGCCGTGCTCGACGAGGCGCGGATCTGCCACGTCGGCGTGGTCGTCGACGGCTGGCCGCACGTCCTGCCAACGCTGCACGTCCGGCGCGGCGACACCCTCTACCTCCACGGCTCGGCGGGCGGCCGGGTGCTGGCCGCCGGGCGCGCCGGTCGCCTGCCGATCTGCGTCACCGTCTCGCTGCTCGACGGGCTCGTGCTGGCCCGCTCCGCCGTCCGCCATGCGGTGAACTACCGGTCGGTGCTGGTCCGCGGGCTCGCCTCGGCCGTGCTCGACGAGGACGACAAGCGCGCCGTGCTCGCCGCGTTCGTCGACCGGACCGCGCCGGGCCGCTCGGGCGCCTGCCGGCCGGCGAACCGCCGGGAGCTGGCCGCGACCGCCGTGCTCGCCGTCGCACTCGACGACCCCGGAACGCAGGTGACGCTGAAGGCGCGCACGGGCGGGCCGGTGGACGACGCCGAGGACCTGACCCTGCCCCACTGGGCGGGGGTGATCCCGGTGCGTACGGTCGAGGGCGCGCCCGAGCCGGCCGAGGACCTGGCCTACCTGAGCGCGCCGATCGGCTTCTGACGCGGGCCCGCGCTCCCCGTTGGAGCCGCGGCTGGTGCCACGCTGGTGCGGGGGTCGGCGTGGAGGGGTCAGTCGAGCTGGATGGTGAGGTCGGGGCCGGTGGCGGCGCGGACCTCGTCGACGGTGACGCCCGGTGCGAGTTCGCGCAGCACGAGACCGCGGCCCGGCTCGACGTCGAGGACCGCGAGATCGGTGATGACCCGGTGCACGCAGCGCCGGCCCGTCAGCGGCAGGGAACACTCCCGCACCAGCTTGTGGGTCCCGTCGCGGGCGACGTGCTCCATCATCACGATGACGCGGCGGGCGCCGTGCACGAGGTCCATCGCACCGCCCATCCCCTTGACCATCTTTCCGGGGATCATCCAGTTCGCGAGATCACCCTGCGCGGAGACCTGCATCGCGCCGAGCACCGCGACGTCGACATGGCCGCCGCGGATCATCCCGAACGACGTCGCCGAGTCGAAGTACGACGCCCCCGCCAGGACCGTCACCGTCTCCTTGCCGGCGTTGACCAGGTCCGCGTCGACCCGGTCCGCGCTCGGATAGGGGCCGACCCCGAGGATGCCGTTCTCACTGTGCAGCACCACCGTCACCTCCGCCGGCAGATGGCCCGGCACCAGCGTCGGCAACCCGATCCCAAGATTGACGTACTGGCCGTCGACCAGCTCCCGCGCCACCCGCGCGGCCAGCCCGTCCCGTGTCAGCGTCATGCCGTCACCGTCCTGCGTTCGATCCGCTTCTCCGGGTCCGGCGCGTGCACCACCCGCTGGACCAGGATCCCCGGGGTGTGGATCTGATCCGGGTCGAGTTCGCCCGGCTCGACGAGCTCCTCGACCTCGGCGATGGTCACCCGGCCCGCCGCCGCGCACAGCGGGTTGAAGTTCGCCGCGCTCGCCCGGTAGACGAGGTTGCCGTGCCGGTCTCCGCGCCAGGCGTGCACCAACCCGAAGTCACAGACGATGCCCCGCTCCAGAACGTACTCGGCGCCGTCGAACACCCGGGTCTCCTTCGCCGGGGACGCGAGCGCAACGCGCCCGGAGGCGTCGTGGCGCAGCGGGACGCCGCCCTCGGCGACCTGCGTGCCCACCCCGGCCGGGGTGTAGAACGCCGGGATCCCCGCCCCGCCGGCCCGCAGCCGCTCCGCGAGCGTGCCCTGCGGCACCAGCTCGACCTCCAGCTCGCCGGCCAGGAACTGCCGCTCGAACTCCTTGTTCTCCCCCACATACGACCCGGTCGTGCGCCGAATCCGCCCCGCCCGCAGCAGCAGGCCGAGCCCCCAGTCGTCGACTCCGCAGTTGTTGCTGACGGTCTCCAGACCGCTGGTCCCCGCCGCCAGCAGCGCGTCGATCAGGACGCTCGGGATGCCACACAACCCGAACCCCCCGACCGCCAGCGACGCCCCGTCCGGGATGTCGGCCACCGCCAGGGCCGCACTCGCGACCACCTTGTCCACCCGGGCACCCGCCTCCCGCAGCAGCGGACGGCACCGCACCGGAGCCACCCGCACGTTAGCGTTCGCTAACCCAGACGAAGTTAGCCACAACTAACATCGGCGTCCAGTCCCCTCGGCCCGATCGGGCTCGGGCGATGTCCGGGCCGGGCCCGCAGCCCGCCCGGCGCACCGTGACCCGCCGCCGCGGACGAGATCGGCGTGGCAGAGCCCGCCTGGCACTGCTCACCCATCCACACTTCCTCTCCCCCATCCACACCTCCTCGCCGACACGAAAGGGATTTCGCCAGCAGCGGGGATTTCGCCAGCAGCGCAGCCTTCGCCACCGGTGGGGATTTCGCCAGCGGCGAGGACTTCGCCAGCAGCGCGGCCTTCACCAGCGGCGAGGATTTCGTCAGCAGCGTGGACCTCACCAGCGGTGGAGCCTTCGCCAGCGGTGGGGCCTTTCGCCAGCGGTGGGGCCTTCGCCTGCGGCCGCGCTAGCCCTTCAGGCCGGCGAGGATGCGGGAGATCACCTCGGGGGTGATGGGGGCGGGTGAGTAGAAGCTCACCCGGTCGGCGATGTCGCCGACGCGGGCCCGGATCTGCTTCGGGATGTCCTCCGGGGTGCCCCGCGCCGTGAAGACCTCCAGCACCTCCTCGGTGACGAGTGAGCCGAGGTCCTGCCAGCGGCCGTCGCGGGTCAGCTCGTAGAGGTCACGCTGCAGGCTGCCCCAGCCGTGCAGTTCCAGGACCGCGCTGTAGGCGGGGGTGGAGGCGTAGAAGGCGAAGTGCTGACGCAGCTTCTTCTCCGACTCGGCCAGCTCCTGCTCGGTGTCACCGGTGGCGATGAGGGTCGGAAAGGTCAGCTCGACGTCCGAGCGCTTGCGCCCGGCCCGCGCCAGGCCTCGCTCGAGCGCCGGCAGGGTCACCTCACGCACGAACCGCTCGGAGGAAAGGCCGTGTAGCAGGATCCCGTCGGAGACCTCGCCGGCGACCTCGGTCATCCGCGGACCGAGCGCGGCGAGCTGGATGCGCGGCGTCCCGTACGGGTTGGGCCCCGGGTTGAAAAACGGCGTCATGAGGGTGTGCTGGTAGAACTCGCCCTGGAAGTCCAGGCGCTCGCCGTCGTTCCAGCACCGCCAGATTGCCTGGATGGCCAGGACGATCTCCCGCATCCGCTTGGCCGGCTCGGACCACACGGCGCTGAAGCGCTTCTCGATATGCGGCTTGACCTGCGATCCGAGCCCGAGGACGAAGCGCCCCTTGCTGATGGTGTGCAGGTCGTTGGCGACCATCGCCAGGTGCATGGGGCTGCGCGGGAAGGCAACGGCCACACCGGTACGGATCATGACGTGCTCGGTCGCCTGTGCCGCCAGGACCACGGGCAGGAACGGGTCGTGCGCGGTCTCCGGGACGTACAGCGCGTCGTAGCCCAGGGACTCGAGTTCGCGTGATCGGCTGGCGATGTCGTCAAGATCGGCCCACAGACCAACGTCGACCTTCACGTCCACTCCTTAAGTTGGATCAGATAGATGATTTGAGTAAGCTACCTCAATAGTCGCTATCATGGCAGCGACGCGATCGGTCGGCTGCATCACTGGCCGGCCCGCGGCCCGGCAGCGGCCCGCGACCTGGCAGCGGCCCGCGACCGATCGGCCTGCCGGGCCGTCCCGTGCCGCGAGCGCCACCGGGCCGAACGGCGTTTGCTGGTTGAGGGCGTGCCTGCGGCGCCCCAGGATCGAGAGGAGACCGCCCGTGCTTCCGGGTGTGACAGCGGACCAGAGACTGTTCGCCGAGACGGCCGAGCGCTTCATCAGGTCGACCTGCCCCGTCTCGACGGTGCGCCGGGTGGCACAGCAGGAGGTGCAGCTCGACGTCGGCTACTTCACCGAGATCGGCGAGCTGGGCTGGCTGGCCCTGTTCGTGCCCGAGGAGCACGGCGGCGGCAGCCCGTCCGGTCACCCGGTCCTCGACGCCGGCCTCATCGCCGAGCAGCGCGGCCGCTACCTGCAGCCCGGGGGCGTCGTCGGGTCGAACGTGGCGGCGCTGGCGATCACGCTCGGCGGCACCGGCGAGCAGCGCGCCCTGCTCGACGACCTCGCCGGCGGCAAGGCCCTCGCGGCCTGGGCGCTCGGCGATCCGGTGGGTGGCTGGGAGGCCTCCGCCGGCGTCGAGGTCCGCCGCGACGGCGCCGGCTTCGTCCTGTCCGGCACCAAGGGCCTCGTCCAGGACGCCCACCTGGCCGGCTGGTTCCTCATCAGCGCCGCGGTGGACGGCCGCCCGGCGCTGTTCCTGCTGCCCGGCGACGCCCCCGGGCTGAGCGTCGAACCGCTGGCCGGGCTCGATCTGACCCACCGGTACGCCGAGGTGGTCCTGCGCGACGTCGCCGTGCCCGCCTCCGCGGTGGTCGGGCAGATCGGCGACGGCGACCTCGGCGAGCGGCTGCTGCAGGTCGCCACGGTGCTGACGGTCGCCGAGATGGTGGGCGCGATCGGCGCGCTGTTCGCGATGACACTGGAGCACGCCCGCAGCCGCGCGGCCTTCGGCCGGGTGATCGGCTCCTTCCAGGCGGTGAAACACCAGCTCGCCGACCTCAGCCTCGCGGTGGAGTGCAGCCATGCCATCGCCACGGGAGCGCTCACCGCCGTGCAGGAGCAGGCGCCGGACGCCGGGGAGCTGGCCAGTGCGGCCAAGGCGTTCGTCGGCGACGCCGCGATCGACGTCTCGCAGGGCTGCCTGCAGCTGCACGGCGGCATCGGCTACACCTGGGAGCACGACCTGCACCTCTACCTGCGCCGGCTGGCGACCGACCGGGTCGTCTTCGGCGACCCTGCCTGGCACCGCGAGCGCATCTGTCGGCTGCACGGCCTGTGAACGAGCCGCCGGCCGGCAGGAGAGACAGGAGAGAGCTGCCAGGCCGGTGACGCCGCCGGGCAGAGAGAGCGACGACCGATGAGCACACCCCGACGACCGGAGGGAAGGCGATGAGTGGACAGGCGGCCGAGGGCCAGGCAGCGGGCGGGCAGGCGGCAGACGGGCAGGCGACGGGCAGGCAGACAGCAGACGGCCGCACAGCCGGCGGCCAGGCGACGGGCGGCCAGACAGCAGGCGGCCAGACAGCAGGCAGGCAGGCAGCAGGCAGGCAGGCAGCAGGCGGCCAGACAGCGGGCGAGGCGACGGGGCCCGGTCTCGACGGCTACCGGCGTGAGGTGCGGGCGTGGCTCGCGGCGAACCTGGATCCCAGGGACGACGACGCCCCGGCCCGCCTGCGCGGCGGCGACGCCGCCAACCTTTCCCCCGAGCGGGTCGCCCAGCAACGGGACCTGCAGCGCCGCATCTACGAGGGCGGGTACGCGGGCATCACCTGGCCGGCCGAGTTCGGCGGGCAGGGCCTCACCCCCGCGCACGAGGAGGTCTTCGCACAGGAGAGCCGCGGCTACGTCGTGGCGGACCTGGGCATCGCCGGGCTGACGACCACCCGGGTCTGCGGGCCGACGATCCTCGCCCACGGCACCGACGAGTTCCGCCGCACCCACATCCCCCGGATGCTCTCCGGTGAGGAGATCTGGGTGCAGCTGTTCTCCGAGCCCGGCGCGGGTTCCGACCTCGCCGGGGTGTCGACCCGGGCCACCCGCACCGACGCGGACGACTGGGTGCTCAACGGGTCGAAGGTGTGGACCAGCGGCGCCTACTACGCCGACTACGGCCTGTGCCTGGCCCGGACCGACCCGACCGTCCCGAAGCACCGCGGGTTGACCTGGTTCGGAGTGCCGCTGACCAGTGACGGCGTGACGATCCGGCCGATCCGGGAGATCAACGGCAGCTCGGAGTTCTGCGAGGAGTTCTTCGACGACGTGGTCGTCTCCGACGCCAACCGGATCGGCGCCGTCGGCGACGGCTGGACGGTCGCCCGCACGATGATGGTCTTCGAGCGCCTCGGCGGCGACCCCGACGAGGCGCCCCGCCACGCCGGCGCCCGCGAGCTCGCCCCCGACCTCGTCGCCCTGGCCCGGCGGGTGGGCCGCCAGGGCGACCCGGTGACCCGCCAACTCATCGCCCGCGCCCACGTCATCGACGTCGTCAAGGAGCAGCTCGACGCCTACGTCGCCGCCCAGGCCGAGTCGGGGACGGCCAACCCGAACCTGGGGTCCTACTCCAAGCTCGCCGCCGGCACGCTCAACCCGGTCCGGGCGTCGATCGGCCTGGAGATCGCCGCCGCCGCCGGCGTCGCCTGGCATCCGCAGGACACCGAGGCGTCGACGACGGCGCTGAACTACCTCAACGGCCGGATCCTGGCCATCGCCGGCGGCACCAACGAGATGCAGCGCAACGGGATCAGCGAGCGGATCCTCGGGCTGCCCCGGGAACCCGCCCACGACCTCGACCGCCCCTTCAACGAGCTGCGCCACAACTGACCCACCGACTGGCTGACCCGCTGGCTGTCTAGCCAGCCGGCTGGCAGACCCATCGACCGGCCAACCCACCCGCCGGATGAACCACCGACTGTCTAGTCCACCGGCCGGATGAACCACCCGCCGGATGAACCACCCGCCGGATGAACCACCGGCTGTCTAGCCCGCCGGCCGGCTGAAACAGGTCGTCGGCCGCTCAGCCCAGGTGCATCGAGCGGCCGATGATCTCCTTCATGATCTCGTTGGAGCCGCCGAGGATCCGGCTGATCCGGCTGTCCCGATACATCCGAGCGATCGGGTACTCGTTCATCCAGCCGTAGCCGCCGTGCAGCTGCACCCCGGCGTCCACGGCGGCGTCCTCCAGTTCGGTGGCGCACAGCTTCGCCGCCGCCGCCTCGACCCCGGTCAGCTCGCCGGTGACCAACGCGGCCAGGCAGGCGTCGACGAAAGACCGTGCCATCAGCGCGCGGGCCTGCAGGTCGGCGAGGACGAAACGGGTGTTCTGGAAGCTGCCGATCGGCTTGCCGAACGCCTTGCGCTCGCGGACGTAGGTGGTCGTGAGCTCGAGTGCGCGAAAGACGTTCTGCACCGAGGAGATCGCGATCGACAGCCGTTCCTTCGCCAGGTTGCGCATCAGGTAGTGCAGGCCCTCGTTCTCCTCGCCGAGCAGGTTGGCGGCCGGGACGCGGGCGTCGGTGAAGAACAGCTCGGCGGTGTCCTGCGAGCGGGCGCCGACCTTGTCCAGGCGGCGGCCACGCTCGAAACCGGGGGTGTCGCGCTCGACGACGATGAGGCTGATCCCCTGCTCGCCGTCCGCGCGAGTCGTCTTCGCGCACAGCACCACCAGGTCGGCGAGGATGCCGTTGCTGATGAACGTCTTGGACCCGTTGATGACGTAGTGGTCGCCGTCGCGCACCGCGGTGGTACGCATGCCCCGCAGGTCGCTGCCGGCGACGGGCTCGGTCATCGCGATCGCCGTGATCAGCTCGCCGCGGACGTAGCCGGGCAGCCAGCGCGCCTTCTGCTCGTCGGTCGTCAGCTCCAGCAGGTACGGGCCGATCAGGTCGTTGTGCAGCTGGATGGCGAACCCGCCGATGCCGGCGGTGGCGAACTCCTCGGCGACGACGGCACCGTAGCGAGGGTCGTCGATGCCCGCGCCGCCGTACTGCTCGGGCACGGCCGGGCCGAGCAGGCCCACCTCACCGGCCCGCAGCCAGGCGGTCCGGTCGACGATGCCCTCGGCTTCCCACCGGTCGTTGTGCGGCAGGCACTCCTTCTCGACGAAGGTGCGGGCCAGCCGGCGGTACTCCTCGTGGTCGGGGGTGAAGACGGAACGCTGCATCTCGTGACCTCCGCGGGGATCGTCTGGCAGCATCACAGGGCAGACGGTAAGGAGAATCTAATCATCTGAAGGATATAGCTTGTACAGGTGATGGCAGTTACAGTGCAGCCATGACCGGTCCCCTGCGCCGCGCTCCCGCGAACGCCCACTGGTACGCCGCCGGGCTGCACACCTCCCAGACCCTGGTCGACGCGTTACAGGACGGCGCCGCACGGCACCCCCAGTCGTTGATGATCTTCGATTCGGAGACGCATCCGGCGTCGGCCAGGCTGATCGACATCCACCGCCGCGGCGCCCGCCTCGCCGGCGCGTTCGCCCGGCTCGGGCTGCGGCGCGGCGACGTGATCGCCTGCCAGGTCCCCAACTGGCTGGAGGGCGCGATCGTCTATCACGCGGCGATCTCGCTGGGGCTGGTCCTGGTGCCCGTCGTGCACATCTACGGGCCGGTCGAGGTCGGCTACATCCTGCGGCAGTCGGGCGCGCGGGCGCTGGTCATGCCCGACCGCTGGCGCTCCATCGACTACCTCGACCGCTTTGCCGCGGTCGGCGACTGCCCCGCCCTGGAACATGTGATCACCATCGGTGAGCGGACGGCGCCGGGCGGGGTCACCCTGGCGGCGCTGGAGGCGCTCGACGCCGACCCGCCGGCGCCGCAGGACCCGCACGCCGACGACGTCTGCATGGTCATCTACACCTCGGGCACCACCAGCGCCCCCAAGGGCGTGCAGCACACCCACAACACCCTGCTCGCCGAGATGCGCGCGCTGGCCCGCGCCGACGCCGGCACCCCGGACGCGGTGCACCTCTCGCCGTTCCCCGCCGGGCACATGGGCGGCGTCCTGCTGCTCGGCCGGGCGTTCCTGTCGGGCCGCACGAGCATCCTCGTCGACTCGTGGAACACCGCACGCGTCGCGCAGGTCATCCGCGAACGCGAGGTGAGCTGGCTCGGGGCGACCCCGTTCTTCCTGAGCAGCCTGCTCGCCGACGTCCGCGACACCGGCACGCCGATGCCGTCGCTCGACGAGATCCACCTTGGCGGCGCCGGCGTCCCGCCGGAGCTCGTCCTGGCCGCCGAGGCCGCCGGCTGGCGGGCGTTCCGCTCCTACGGCTCCACCGAGCACCCGACGGTGACGGTGTCCACGGTGGCGGACCCCGTCGAGGTGCGCGCCTACACCGACGGCGTCGCCTTCGGTGCCAACCTCATCCGGATCGTCGACGACGACGGCCGGGACCTGCCCCCCGGCACCCCCGGCGAGATCGTGACCCTCGGCCCGGAACTGTTCGTCGGCTACACCGACCCCGCGCTCAACGCCGAGGCGTTCCTCGACGGCGGCTGGTTTCGCACCGGCGACATCGGCACCCTCGACGAGGCCGGCCACCTCACCATCGTCGACCGGAAGAAGGACATCATCATCCGCGGCGGGGAGAACATCTCCTCCACCGAGGTCGAGGGCGTCCTGCTGCGCCACCCGGCGATCGTCGAGGCCGCGGTGACCGCGATGCCCGACCCGCTCTACGGCGAGCGGGTCTGCGCGTTCGTCCTGCTCGAACCCGGCCGCGAGCTCACCCTCGGCGACCTCATCGAGCACTTCGTCGCCATCGGGGTGGCCAAGCACAAGACCCCCGAACGTCTCGAGATCGTCACCGAACTGCCCCGCACCGCGGCCGGCAAGGTCCGCAAGGCCGACCTGCGCGCCCGCCTGCGCGCCCCCGCCCCTGCCCCTGCCCCTGCCCCCGGCGTGCCTGGCTCCCCCGGCGTGCCCGACGGTTCCGGCGCGCCCGGGGCGCCTGATGTGGTCGACGCGCACCGAGACGGCCAGGGCTCCCAGCGCGCGGGCATCTGAGGAGTTGGGCGGACCGACGCGATGGTCCACGGACTCGACCGCGGCGAGCGCGCCGCGCTGATCGTCAGCGAGTGCCTGCGTGGCACCCTCGACCCCGAGCTCGCGATCTTCGCCGGGCTGGCCGAGCAGGCCGCCGAACGCGGCATCCTCGCGCGCATCGCCGCGCTCGCCGCGGACTTCCGCGCGCTCGGGCTGCCGGTCGTGCACATCCACGTGGCGCACCGGCCGGACTTCGGCGCGTTCAGCGACACCAACCCGGTGTCGGCGAAGGTGCGCCGCGAACGGCGGGTGCTCGCCGCCACCCCGCAGGCCTCGCCGATGCCCCAGGTCGCGCCCCAGCCCGGCGACTACGTCAGCACCCGCCGCTCGGGCCTGGCGATGTGGTACGGCACCGACCTCGACTCCACCCTGCGTAACCTGCGGATCGAGACAGTCGTCCTGACCGGCGTGTCGACGAATGTGGCGCTGCTCGCCGGCGCCCTCGGCGCGACCGACCGCGGCTACCGCAGCGTGCTCGTCGAGGACGCCGCGGCCGGCGCGAGCGTCGAGTCGCACACCTGGATCGTCGCCAACCTGCTGCGCCTGCTGTCGACGATCGCGCGTGCCGGCGAGGTCCACGCCGACCTCGCCCGCCGCGGGGCCGCCGCGACGACCACGCCCCCGCGCCCTTGGCTCAACACCCACCCTGAGGATGACTCCCGACCGAGGTGACGAACGGGGTGGGGTTGAGAAGGATGTCGAGAGGTTGGCTGTAGGGGTTTCGGCGGGGGGTCCGGGTGTGGTCGACCCAGGGGGGTGGGATGAGTTCGGGTCGGCGGTCGGCGCCGAGTCGGACAGTCCAGCGGTGGTGGTGAACGTGGCGGTGGTGCCAGCCGCAGAGCAGGACGAGGTTGTCGAGGCAGGTAAGACCCTCGTCGATCCACGAGATGATGTGGTGGGCCTGGCACCAGCTAGGTGGCCTGCTGCAACCGGGGAAGACGCAGCCCCGGTCCCGGGCGACCAGCGCACGGCGGAGGTCGCCCGGGACGGTGCGCTGTGTGCGGCCGACGTCGAGGGGGACGCTGGCGGAGTCGAGGATGATGCGACTGACGGCGGCGTCGCAGGCGAGGCGCCGCACGGTGGCGCGTGACAGGGGCTGACCCCAACTGGTGGACGCGGCCGGCCCGCCGCGGCCGACCAGGGTGGGCCAGGGGATCGTGACGGTGAGGTGCGGGCGCACTCCGCCGGAGATGGGAACGGCGGAGGCATCGAGCGCGCGGTGCACGAAGTCGACGAGGGCGTCGGCGCGGCGGCGGGCGGGACTACGCGGGTCGGGAGTGCCGTCGACGGCGGGCATGGGGGCAGCCAGGCTGTCGAGCGCGGTGCGAAGCAGAGCGGCCGCTTCCGCGTCGAGTTCGCCGCTGATCCGGGTCATGCCGTCGGACAGATCGGTGATCCACAGACTACGGCGATCCGCTGGATCGCCGTAATCACCTCCGGCGTCGGTGGTGCCGCTCTTACCAGCACCCTTACCACCGTCCGGAGGGCTGTCGCTGTCGGCGTCTGCGTTGCCAGCGCCGTCGTTGTCGCCAGCGCCGTTGCCCCCGGGGTCGGGGTTGTCGCCGCCGGGGCTGGTATCGACATCGGTGAGGCGTTCACGGATGTGACGGCCGAGCCGGGCGAGTTCCGCGGGGTCGAACGTGGCGGCGGAGGTGAGCAGGAACTGTTCGGCGGAACGTCGGGTGGCGACGTCAACGCCGCGGGGCAGGGAACGAAGCGCGAGGTGGATCGTCTGAGCCTGTTCGACGCTGATCGTGCCGGCGATCAGGGCGGCGCCGGTCGCAGCCAGGTTGTCGTCCACGGCCAGGGCCAGGTCCACCAGCCGCTGAGCGTCGACGGGGCGGATGCGCAGCCGAGCACGGATCAGGGCGGCGGTACTGGTCGCGCCTTCCCGCAGCGCGCTGCCTCGGCCATGTATCTCCCGCATCAGACCGAGACGGACCGCGGCGAGACGGGCCAGCAACGCCGAGCAGTCCAGAACCGCGCCGTCGAGCTCGGGATCGGACAGCCCCCAACTGGGCAGGTGCACCGCCTGCCCGACCATCGCGTCGAGCTCCGACAGGGCGGCCAGCAGCTGCGGACAACCTGCCATGCCAACACCGTCGGAATCGCCGCCGGTGCGAGTGGCTGAGCGCGGACCCGAATCAGCAGTGACGCCGAGGGCGAAGCCAGCGGCAGATCGTGAGCCCTGGTCGGGGCCGGGGTCGAAGTCAGAACGAGGGTTCGGGTCGGGGCCAGCGTCAGGGCCGGGACCGGAACCAGGGCGCGGGTCAAGATCGGAGTCAGGACCAGGTGGAGGGCAGGGGTCAGGGCCGGGGCTGGGGCCGAAAGTGAAGGGAGTCACGGATCAACACTAGGTCAACCAGCCCCCAATGTCGAACATATGTTCGGATGAGTGACCGATGTGGGGAAAGGGTCCACCGACGCGTGCACAGCGTCGAGGCTGTGCCTGCCAGCAGAGGTGGCGCCCGGGCGGCGAGAGACCGAGCGCACGCCGCGAGCCAGGCTGGCGGCCGAGCCGTAGCTCGGAGGCCGCGGGACCGGCCTCATCCGGGAGCCGGCCTCATCCCGGGAGCGCACCGGCCCTCCTTCCACCCGCCAGCCGGATCCCGACGGTGGCGACGAGGCGGCCGACGCCTGGGCTGATCCGGAGACGCTGGGCATGCTGGAGACCCCCGGCATCCCAAATACGCCGGGCAGGTGACGCCGGGCAGGTGAGACTCGGGCACGCCGGGATGCGCGCACGGCGGGACACCGGGCACGCTGGGACACCGGGCACGCTGGGATACCGGGCACGGCGGGATACCGGCACGGCGGGATACCGGCACGGCGGGATACCGGCACGGCGGGATACCGGCACGGCGGGATACCGGGACACCGGGCAGGTCGGAGCGGCAGCCCGCGGCATGCGGCATGCGGCCGGGGTCTTTGGCGCTTCACGTTCGCCATGCCATGAGTAGCAGTGGCTGCGCTGTCGGCCTGGCCCCCTTGCCGTAGCTATCGTCTGAGCAGGTGGGCCAGGGCCCGGTGGAGGTCGTGTTCTGGCCGCCGGGGCAGGTGGGCGGCGCGCCAGGCGACGAAGCCGTCTGGTCGGATGAGGCTCGCGCCCGCTCTCGTGACGCCGTACGCGTCCAACAACCGGTCGTCCGGGTCGTGCAGCCCGACGCCGACGTGGTGGATGTCCAGGTCGACCTCGAGGGACGCCGCCGCCGTCCTGGCTGCCGCGATCCAGTCCTCCCCATCAGGGCCGACCAACACGGTGAAGGCACCGGTGAACAGGTCGAGGGTGGACAGCCGGGCGCCGGCCCGGTCCAGCCAGACGTGTGGCGCGCGCAGACCCGGTCGCCCGCTGGGCCGGCGTGGGTCTTCGACCGGCCCGACCGGCCCAGCCGGCGTGGAGGGCCCGACCGGCGTGGACAGCCCGACCGGCGTGGACAGCCCGACCGGCGTGGACGGCGTGGACGGCGTGGACGGCGTGGACGGCTCGGTGAGAATGGCGGCGGAGTCGTACCGATACCCGAGGATCATCGCCAGGTCGTCGATGGTCGCGGCATCGCCACCGTGGCCCTCGTGGCGGTCGCTCAGGAGCCGCATCGCGGTGTCGAGTGTTGTCCGCGCGACCGGGCGGCGCTCGTCGTCGTAGGTGTCCAGCAGCGTGTCGACTGCCGGCCCCTGATGACGGCGGCGAGCTTCCAGGCCAGATTGTGCGCGTCTGCGATGCCGGTGTTCGCGCCGTAGGACCCCGTGGGGGGCACGACGTGCGCCGCGTCGCCGACGAAGAACACCCGCCCGGCCCGGTAGCGGCGCGCGACCCACCCACCGATCCTGGTGCTGGCGGCCTTCTGGTCCCGGCCGGGCATCGGGGGTACGAGGGTGAGTTCGAGGTCGGGAATGCCGACCGCCTCGCGGGCCAGTTCGGCGCAGCGTTGGTCGGTGAAGTCGTCGGGGCTTTCGCCCCGCTCGGAATGGTAGGGCACCCCGAGCGCCCAACGGCCGAACTGCCGCAACGGAACCAGGGCCGTGCCCGTGGTCGGCCTGTCGAGGTAGGCGAGCAGGAATCGGCGTCCCCGCAGCGCGGTACTCAGGTCGGCGTCGAAGATGAAGTTCATGACCGGGAAAAGAACACCGGGCCCGTCCGCGCCGATGCCGAGCTGGTGACGTAGGCCCGCCCGGTGACCATCCGCGGCGATCAGATAATCGGCGTCGATGCGGTACTCGGCACCGCTGCCCACATCGCGCAGCAGGGTTGTCACGCCGCCTGCGCCTGCGTCGAAGGAGACCAGTTCGGTGCCGAACCGCACGTCGGCGCCACTGCGTTCGGCGTGGGCGCGCACGACGTGTTCCAACTCGTCCTGGTCGATCATCGCCCAGTCGGTGGGGCTGACGGACGCCAGCGGCCGGACCCGGGCGAGCACGTCAAAACGGAAACGTTCTTCGCCGGTCAGGGTCTCCGCGCCGATCATCTCCGGCAGGTCGGCCAGAATCGACGCGCGGGCGCGGATCTCCCTTTCCAGACCGAGGGCCTGGTAGATCTCCATCGAGCGCGGGTTGAACGCCCGTGCCTGTGGCAGCAGTGCCGTGGACGGGTGCCGCTCGACCAGCACCGGCTGGATTCCCTGCCGCGCGAGGAGGAGCGCCGCGGACAGGCCGACGATGCCGCCTCCCACGATGAGGACGGCGGTCTTGTGGTCGCGCGTCTCGCTCATGCTCGCAACGCTCCTGTCGCCATTCCACTCCTCGCGCCGAGGTGAAACTCGACGGCATCCTGCACAGGCCGCACCCAGCGGGTCGTGACCGTCGCCACGGCGCTCCCGCCACGTCGGCGAAAGTTTCTCCACGACGTGTTGCCTCGCCGGCAACTGGATGCACCATGCCATGGTCAACCACAAGGATGACCGTGTCATCCGTACGATTGAAACAGTGGAGGAGGCAGTTGGGATCGTCAGGCGCAGGTACTGTCGGGACGTGTCGTCGTCGAAGCCGCGCCGGTCACCCAAGCCCCAGGAGCGACGGCGCGATCCGGATCGCACTCGCAGACTCCTCCTGGACGCGGCGGCGGCCGAGTTCGCCGCACACAAGTACGCCGGGGCCCGAATCAGTGCGATCGCGGCCCGGGCTGGCGTCAACCAGCAGTTGATCTCCTACTATTTCGACGGCAAGGAAGGCCTCTATCGGGCCCTGGCGGACGTCTGGCGGCAGCGTCAGAGCGAGTTGGCGACGCCGGGTACTCCTCTGTCCGAGCAGATCCGCCGATACGCCCTGGAAGCCCTGAGCAACCCCGACGGTGTCCGATTGTTCGCGTGGAGCGGCCTGGAGTACACCGGCCCGCAGGCCGACCCCGATCACGCGGCCCGCTCGGAGCGACTGCGGGGCAGCGTCGAGGAGGTCAGCGCCCTGCAGTCGGCCGGTCGACTGCCGGCCGAGGTGGACCCGGCCTGCCTGACCATCATGTTGATGGCCGCCGCGATGGCGACCACCACGCTTCCCCACGTCATCGAGGGCGTGTGCGGGGTCGATCCCCGCTCACCCGAGTTCCTCCGCCACTATGCCGATCAGATCGCCACCGTCACCCGCCTCCTCGGTCTCGACACACCGGGCTGACCAGGCCACGGGCGGCTGCCGGCCGCAGGCGACAGTGTCCGGCTCATTCAGGGTCGTGGACGAGCAGGGCGATCTGCGCTTGGCTGGACACACGGCCAGAATCGCCGCCAGAACAGCGCCCGATCGCCGTGCCCGGTGAGCGGGCGGCGGGCAGGCAGGCGGCGAGCGAGCGGGCGGCGAGCGGGTATTGGTGTCAGAACCGCCCGCAACGGGTCCTCGGTCGGAGTCTGTCCCCGCCTAGAACCGGACACTCCCACCGGAGACGGGGCCGGGCGAAGCCACCATGATTGAATAATCGCCCGGGATAATCGAGTATCGGCAGAATCGAGAGCATTCCATTCGACAGAAGGCCGGATACGATGAGCGAACAGCGCGCCCAGTTGATTTACGGGAAAGGGCGGGAGGCATGCCCCGAAGGCAGCTTCTGCCTTTACCGTGCCGTCGAGTTCAACGCCGGTCAGCAACCGGGCGTCGGCGACAAGATCCTGGTCATTCCGTCGGGCGTGTATGTCGACGACTTCGCCGAGTACGGATTCGACCACAGCGGTGACGGGGTCAGCGCCGTCGTCAACAACACGGACGAGGACAACACCCTGTTCTCCGCGGCCAGCCAGCAGGGGCATGCCCTGCCGGTGGACCGGAACTCCTCGATCGCTAACCTGATCCGCGTCGCCATGGCCGAAAGCCCGAACGGTACCTGGAACGACCAGGCCCAGTCCGCGCAGGCCGCTCCCTTCGTGGGGAACCTGGTCGTCAGGCAGGAGTTCCGGGGAAAGTGGCAGGACGCGGGAAAGGTGGTCTACTCCTACCGGATCACCGTGAGCGCCTCGACGACGCGGGTCGTGAAATGGGCCCTCGGCTTCGGTGATCTCCCGGAGGGAACCGCGCTGTTCAAGGGCTTCAGCGACGTCTTCTGGGGCCAGATCCTCCGCGACGGCAGCGAGGGCAGCGTCCTGCTCGCCTCTCCCCCGGGCGGCGATCACACCGTCGAGCCCGAGGCGGATCTCCTCATCGACATCCAGGTCCTTTACCCGACCGAGGACCCCGCCCAGGAACACCTCACGAGCCTCAACGCCCAGCAACTGGCCTGATCTGCCCGATCCGCCGGAATGGCGGATCGGCGGAATGCCGGGCCGTTGACCGGGACCGCTGCCACCGGGCAGGGGTCCCGGACCGGTGGTGACCTCGCACTCGGTCGCCGTCCGGGCGCAGCTCTGCGGGTGTCGTCCGCACCGGCGGTCACGCGCCCCGGCTGCGCAGCGCCTGCCAGCCGCCGAGGACCGCCGCCGCCGTCCACAGCGACGAGCCCATTTCTGGGCGTATCCAGGTGCACACCCGGAGAGGCACACGAGATGGAAAGGCAATTCCGCGAAATCACCGTTTGCAACGATTCGCTGCTCGATGGGATCAGGGCGATAGTCTTCCAGAAAGACGCTGACCTGCCACCTGACATGCTGTCGCTGGCCTGGTTTTCGAGGACCTGCGGCCCACAGAGTCAGGTTCGGTTCCCCTGGACTACGGAGTACAACTTCGTGTGGGGACAGGCTGGAAATCTGGCGCCCGGAGTCAATTACCTGGCCGCACAGGTGGTGGGCGCCGACCTGTACGACAACGCCGCGACCCTTACCTACCGGAACGGGAGTTTCGAGTTCATCGCGACGTCGCGGAATTCCGCGGGTGGCGACTCCCTGACCATCGACGAAGACGCATCGGTGCCCGGCGCCGAAAGCCCCGATCGCGGCGCCGTCGGAGTAGGTATGGGCGGGTTCGCCACCTTCGTCCGACCCACCCGGCGGAACGTCGGCCTGCAGTACACGCCCAGCCCGTCGTACTATGTCGCGCTGGGACCATTCCGCCCCGGAGACGTGGTTTCGGAGTCTGAGCTGTACTCGCCGACGGAAGTCACGTTCGACGGATCTAGCACTGCGACGTGCGTGTACAGGGATTCCGGAGTCTTCGACATCACTCACGGTAGCTGAGCACCGGGGGTATCAGAGCAGAGACGAGAACGGCGCTGGGGTGGTGTGATCGCGGCGGCCGGAGGGGGATGTGCAACATCGGTCCGACGCCAGCCCGCTGATCCCGCCGGCGAGCAGCCGACCTGCACGCCCTCGCCGCACTCGATGGACCGCACACAGGTGTCCGTGCAGTGCTGGAAGGCCAGGCCCGCCCCGGCCGGCCGATCCGGGGCAGAGAATCGGATCCTGGCCGGCAGGTCCGAATCGGGCTAGAAGTCGGAGCCGCCGTCGACGTTGAGCAGGGCACCGGTGATGTAGCCGGCCCGCGCGCTGCACAGAAAGACGATGGCGGCGGCGATCTCCTCGGGGCGGCCGGGGCGGCCGAGGTCGGGGACCAGGCCGCGGCCGGCGCCGCCCATGTCCCGGGAAATGGCGAGGAAGACCTCCTCGGTACTCGGCGCCACCGTTGTGCTCGATGCGCCCGTCGTCCTCGACGCCGCCGTTGTGCTCGACGCCGCCGTTGTGCTCGACGTGCTCGCCGAGGCGGCCAGAGCGTCGGGCGCGACCCACCGGCCCGGCCCGAACTGCTCGATCTTCTCGCGGACGCCCTCGGTCAGGATCGCCCCGGGGCAGATCGTGTTCACCCGGATGCCGTCCGGGCCGTGGGCGCGGGCGAGGTTCTTCGACACGCTGGCCAGCGCCGCCTTCGCCGCCGTGTAGGCGACCATCGTCGGGTACTGCTTGCGGATCGACATGGCGGCCAGGTTGACGATCGCGCCGCCCCCGCGGGCCCGCATCAGCCCGATCGCCGCCCGGCAGGTCCGCACCCCGGCCATCAGGCCGATGTCCAGATGGGCCTGGAACAGCTCGTCGGAGGTCTCCGTCAGTGGCAGGTAGTCGTACTCGTCGCTGCCCAGGGTGTTGACCAGGATGTCGCAGCCGCCGAAGTCGCCGCGCACCCGGTCGAACAGCTCCTCGGTGCCGGCCGCGGTCGCGAGGTCGGCGGGCACCGCCAGCGCGCGCACACCGAGCGCCTCGATCTGCCCGGCGACGCTGGCGAGCGCCTCGGCGCCGCGGGCGACGACGACCACGTCCGCGCCCTCACGGGCGAACTCCAGCGCCGTCCACCGGCCCATCCCCTTCGACGCGCCGGTGACGACGGCCACCTTCCCGCGTAAACCGAGATCCATCTCGACGTTCCCCTCGAACAGGCGCGCGAGGACCGCTCGCGCGTGGCGGTCACTCGCGCGGGGCGGCGGCCCGCTGCTGGAAGGCGCGCACCTTGGCCAGGTGCTCCTGAGAGGTCAGCAGCAGGGTGTTGGCGACCCGGTCGAAGTCGCGGGCGGTGGTGCGGTCGACGCTGGCGGCCGCGTCGATGGCGAGCTTGGCCAGGCCGAGAGCCTGCGGGGACAGCGCGACCAGCGAGCGGGCGAACTCCCGCACGCTGGCCGCGAACACCTCGTCGGCGAACACGTCGTGGACGAGGCCGATCGTCAGCGCGCGCTCGGCGTCGACCGGGCGGGCCGCCATCGCCAGCCACCGTGCCCAGTGCGGACCGACGAGCCGGGTCAGCCGGCTGATGCCGCCGGAGCCGGGCAGCACCCCCAGGTTGGGCACCTCCGGCAGGGCGAAGGTGGTCCGCGGCGCGGCGAAGCGGAAGTCGCACGACACGGCGAGTTCGACCCCGAAGCCGCGGCAGGGTCCCTGCGCGGCGAGGATCACCGGCTTCTCGATCGCCTCGATCTCGTCCATGAGCAGGTGCAGCGCCCGGTAGATGCGCCGCACCGAACGGCCGTTGACGCTGCCGTCGGGCTCGAAGCCCATCCCGGTGTCGATCGTGGTGATGTCCATGCCGGCGGTGAAGTGCCGGCCCTCGGCGGTGATCACCAGGACCCGGACGGCGTCGTCGTCGCCGAGGTCGGCGACGGCGCCGCGCAGCGCCGCCAGCATCGGGGCGCTGACGGCGTTGAGCTTGTCGTCGCGGGTGAAGGTGATCGTCAGGACACCGTCGTCGAGCTCGCGGCGGAAGTGTTCGCTCATCGGGCCGAGGCCCCGCATCGCCGCCGGGTCACTGGATGCGCTCCTTCACTGGATGCGCCTCTTCACTGGGTGCGCTTCTTCACTGGGTGCGCCCGGCTGTGCCAAGCCGCTCGCTGCGGGAGCGGGCGGTGTAGCGGTGACGCAGGATGCTGCCCGGTCCGGACGTGAGGTCGGCGACCTCGGCGGCCGGGTCCGGTTCGCGCAGGACGATGAAGTGCGGCGTCAGCCAGGCGCGCCGGGCGTGTGGGCCGAAGCTGAACACGCCGCCGGGGCCGCCGGTGGCCGCCGGGACCATCTTCACCTTCTCCAGGCCCTCCTTCACGCCATCCGGCGACAGCGGCGTGGCCTTCGACAGGCCACGGGCGATGACGACGCCGAAGTCGTAGCACAGAACGGAGAAGAAGTTCGCCGGCCGGTAGCCGAACCGCGCCTCGAACCGGTCGAGGAAGTCCTGACCGACGACGTTGTCCTCGTCGTACTGGTCGACGCCGACCCAGCCGGCGATGCTCTTCAGGCCGCCGGGCAGGAACGGCGCCGCCATGAACCCCGAGCTCATCACCTTCACCGGGTCCCAGCCGGTGCCGTCCAGGGCGGTGTTGAGGTGGGTCGCGGTCAGCCCCCAGCCGAGGTAGGCGATCGCGTCGGCACCCGATGCCTGCAGCCGGGCCAGCGCCGGGCTCAGGTCGGTGTCGAGCATGTTGATCGGTTCCTCGATGGCGATCTTCACCCCGTCGAAGGCGCAGGCGTCGCGGAAGAACCGGGTGTATTCCTCCCCCGGCACGCACTTGTCGTAGACGACGGCGACGGACTCGACGCCGCGCACCCCGAGGTAGTTCGACAGCAGGTACGGCTCCTCCGGTAACGAGCCGTTGTTGATGCAGAAGCACCATTCGCCGTACCAGCGATCGGTGCCGCTCATCGACAGGGTGGGAATGTGGCCGACGTCCTCGACGTAGTTGCGGATCGCCAGCACGTTGTCCGACGCCCACGGGCCGAAGATCACCAGGACGCCCTCGGCCTCGAGTTCCTTCCAGGCGTTGAGCACGTCGAAGCTCGTCCCGCGGGGCAGCCCGTCGACGGCCCGCAGCACCAGTTCGACGGGACGGTCGATCTCGCCGTCGGCGTAGGACTCGTCGAACGCCAGCCGCAGCGCGTCGAGCATGACCTGCTGCGACGCGGGCGGCATCAGGAAGTCCTGCAGGACTCCCACCTTCATCGACGACACTTCTGACCCCTCTCGATGGTTCTCCCGATCAGACCCCCGGCCGGTGGCGGCCGAGGGCGATCACAGATGCGGCGATCACAGGCGCAGTGATCACAGGCGCAATGATCAAAGGCGCAGGGCGCGGGCGACGCGTTCCCGGTGCCACGTCGATCCGCCGTAACTCAGCTCGAAGGTCTTGCCTCGCCGGGAGTGCAGTTGCAGATCGTGTTCCATGGAGAAGCCGATGGCGCCGTGCACCTGGTGGGCGTGGGTGAACACCCGGCGGATCGCGTCGTTGGCGAACGACTTCGCCGCCGCGACCTCGAAGTCCGCCGCGCCCGGCGCGTCGAGCCGCCCGGCGGTATCCACCTTCCCGGCGGCGTCGAGTTTTCCGGCGGCGTCGAGTTTCCAGGCGGCGTCGAGTTTCCAGGCGGCCTGGTAGCACAGGTAGCGGCAGGCCTCCACGTCGGTGAGCATGTCGACGCAGCGGTGCGCCACCGACTGGAAGGCGCCGATCGGCTGGCCGAACTGGCGGCGGCTGCGGGCGTGTTCGACGCTGAGATCCAGGGCCCGCTGCGCCCCGCCGATCGCGTAGGCCGTGCTCGCCACGGTCATCCGGTCCAGCGCCACGGCCAGGGCGGGGCCGGCCACCGCCGGCGTGCCGAGCAGATCCTCGGCGTTCACCTCGACATCGCGCAGGACGACCTCGAACACCGGCTCGCCGCCGCCGTCGTGCTGGCGGCGCAGGGTCACCCCGGGCGCACCAGGATCGACGAGCACGAGGCCGCGCCCGCCGCCCGAACCGGCGCCGGCAGCGACACCCGCACCCGGAGTGGACGCGTCGGCGCCCGGAGTGGACGCGTCGGCGGCCGGGACCGAGCCGGCGCCCGGGGCGGAGCCGGCGACCGCCACGCCGGCGACCTTCACTGTGACGACGAGGACGTCCGCGACGTGCGCGTAGGGAACGAGGATCTTCGTGCCGGTGAGCCGGTGGCCGGCGCCGTGCGGGGTCAGGGCGGCGTCCGGTGCGCCCCACTCGTCGCGGGCGCCCGGCTCCAGCACGGCCATGGTGGCGATGGCCGTGCCGGCGCCGATCGCCGGCCGCCACCGGGCTCGCTGGGCCGCGCTGCCGGCGAGGTCGATGACGGTGGCGGCGAACACCGCCGAGGCCAACAGCGGGGTGGGCATCGCGCCCCGCCCGAGTTCCTCGGCGGCCACCACCAGGTCCAGCACGCCCTGTCCGGCGCCGCCGAACTCCTCGCCCAGCAGCAGGCCGGTCAGGCCGAGGCCGGCCAGCGTCTTCCAGTGGCCGTCGCCGTAGCCCCGCTCGGACTTCTCGATCTCGCGGACGAGATCCGGCGGGCACTCGCGCTCGACCAGGTCGCGCACCGTGTCCGCGAGCAGGCGCTGCTCGCCGCTCAGCGTCAGATCCATACCCGCACCTCCTTCTGCCGTTGTCGTGGGCCTAGCGCGTTGTCGTGGGCCTAGCGCGACCGCGGCAGACCGAGGGCGGTCTGGGCGACGATGTTCTTCTGGATCTCCAGGGTCCCGGCGCCGATCGTCGCCGGGATGTTGTGCACCCACTGTTGCTTGACCAGCCCGTGCAGCGGGGCGTGGTCCTCGGCGGGGGAACCGAGCCGCCCGCTCGCGCCGAGGATCTCCAGGCCCACCTGCCCGACGGCCTGCTCGAGCAGGGTGGCGTGGATGCGGGCGGTCGAGGCCTCGGCGGCCGGGTTGGCCCCGGTGGCGACCAGCGAGATCGCCCGGTAGGCGAGCAGCTTCGCCGCCTCGCAGCGCACCCGCAGGTCCGCGAGCTTCTGGCGGACGTCGGGTTCGCCGGCGCGGCCGGTCTCGCGGACGTGGTCGCACAGCCGCTCGACGACGCGCTGGGCGCGGGCGTAGCGGGGGATGCCGATGCGTTCGAGCGTCAGCCCCGAACCGATCACCCCCCAGCCCTCGTCGAGCGGGCCGAGCAGGCAGTCGCGCGGCACCCGGACCTCGTCGTAGAAGACCTCGTTGATCTCGTGCCAGCCGCCCATGCTCTCGATCGGGCGCACGGTGATGCCCGGCGAGGTCATGTCGACGAGCAGCACCGACATGCCCCGGCGCCGGCCGGCGTCGGGATTCGTGCGGACGAGCAGCAGGTTCCAGTCCGCCGGCGAGTCGGCGTAGCTCGACCAGATCTTCTGCCCGGTGACGACGAAGTGGTCGCCGTGGTCGACGGCGCGGGTGCGCAGCGCGGCGAGGTCGGAGCCGGCATCCGGCTCGGAGAACCCCTGGGTCCAGATGACCTCCCCGCGGGCCATCGGCGGCAGGAAACGGGCCTTCTGCGCCGCGGTGCCGAACTTCATGATCAGCGGACCGATGTAGTTGAGATTCATGTACTGCGGTCCGCGCGGCTCGCCGCTGGCCGTCATCAGCTCGCGCAACAGCGTCTGCTTCCAGAGCCCGGCCTCCTGGCCGCCGTACTCCCGCGGCCAGCTCACCGTCAGCAGGCCGTCGCGGCCAAGGTCGCGGCAGAACTCGCGGGTGAAGGCCAGGGCCTCGCGGTCCTCGGCGAAGAAGCCCTGCCAGTCCGCGGGCAGCTTCTCGTCGAGCAGGTCGGCGAACCGGCGGCCGAACGCGCGATCGTCCTCGGTGAACTCGAAATCCATGTCCCTCGATCCCTCCCAGTCCCTCGCTCGCCCGGCGGCCGGCCGGGGCTCATCGTCACACCCCGACCGGCCTTGGCGTCCTCGCTCGGCGTCCTCGCTCGGCGCAGGTCGCCGGTCGGCTACGGCAGGACGCTGGAGACGTCGAGCGGCTGCTCCGACGTCGGCTTGCCCTTGCTGTCGAGGGTCTGCACGAGCCCGCCGGTGGAGCAGACCGACGGGGTGATGGAGACCTGCTTGCCGTCGCACTGGAAGGTCGCGGTGCCGCCGAGGGGCAGTTTGGTCTTCGGCATCGTCGCGAGCGCCTTCTCGACCCCGGCGGAGGTGATCGGCGCGGTCAGTCCGGCCATCGCCCGGCTGAAGCCGAGCGTGACCACCCAGCCGCCCGCGGTGAGGCTCTTGGCGGTCGGGTCGGTGTCGGACTGGTACTTCTTCATCGCCGCCAGGTACAGCTTGTACTCCGGGTCGGCGACGTTCGTCGTCTGACCGCTGACGACCTTCATCCCGTCGTAACCGCCGGGGATGCCGGCGGCCGCCCCCGGGCTGACGCACTGCGACTGCAGGACGATGCTGCCCGTGTAGCCCAGCGTCTTGAGCGACTTGAGCACGCCGGTGCAGAACGTCGGGTCGCCGACGAGGTTCACCTGCTCCGGCTTGCCACCGAGGACGGTCTGCACCTGCGGCGTCGTGTCCGCGGTGCCCGGCGGGATCGGCTGGATCGTCAGGCCGACGTTCGCCTTGGCGTAGAAGATCTTGTCCAGCGAGTTCACCGGGCCGGTCGCGCCCGGCACGTCGAGGACGAAGATCGCGGCCTTCTTCGCCCCGGCGTCCTTGGCGACCTGGGCCGGCCCGGCCAGCGCCGCGGTCAGCGGGCTGACCAGGATGTAGGCGCCGGACTTGGCACCGAGGGTGGACTCGTCACCGTTGATGTCGAGCACCAGCGGAACCTTGGCCGCGCTGAGCACCTTGAACACCGGGGTGACGTTGCCGGAGTTGTTCATCAGCACGACCGGGACCTTGGCGGCGGTGAGCTGGTTGGCGCAGTCGGTGGCGCCCGCGGGCGTCTGCTTGGTGTCGCAGACCGTCAGTGCCAGCCGGTGGCCGGCGACCCCGCCCTGGTAGTCGTTGAGATAGGAGGTCGCGGCCTGCGCCGCGGCCACCTCGGTCGAGTTGTCCAGCGTCGTGCCCGAACCGTCGGTGATGAAGCCGATCTTTAATTCATCGCCGGTGGCGGGCTTCGCCGGCCCCAGGGACTGCGCGGCGGCCGAGTCGGTCGAGCCCGTCGAGCCCGAGCTGGACCCGCCGCTCGAACCGCAGGCCGCTGCGCTGACCATCAGTGCCGCCGACATCCCGAGCGCAAGAACGCCCCGCTGTCGCCATCGAGTGCGCGATCGCATCCGAACGTCCTCCCCACATGTGCGTGCTGCGCGGATGGCCACGCGCACCGGGCAGCACACAGGTCCGGCGCGCCAGCGGAATATAGCTTAAGGATACGACTGAGGTAAATCAGCAAAATGGAGACGGGCGCGCCGACCCCGCCCGTCGCCGGACTCGCCCCCCGCCGGCGCACGCCGCGACGATCCGGCTACAGGCCGGTACTTGATCGCAGGGCGACGACCCGGCCACGGGGCGACGACCCGGTCACGGGGCACGGCGCAGGAGCACGGCGGCCGCGGGGCGTCCGCGCCAAACCCGCAGGTCAGCGGCCCGGAGCCGGAAATCTGACACCGAGTCCACGGACTGATGTAACGTCGGTTACAGCCGTATAGGAGGAGAAGCCATGCCGCTGCGGGACAGTCACCAGATCGTGTCCGTCGACGACCACCTCGTGGAACACCCCAGGGTCTGGCTGGACAGACTCCCCTCGAAGTTCGACGGTCGCACACCGCGGATCGAGGAGCAGGGTGGCAAGCACGTCTGGGTCTACGACGGCGTCGTGTTCCCCACGATCGGCCTCAACGCCGTCGCCGGGCGCGAGCCGCGGGACTGGGGCGTGGACCCGATGCGCTTCGAGGAGATGATCCCCGGCTGCTACGACCCGGTGGCGCGGCTGAAGGACATGGACGTCGACGGCGTCCACGCCGCCCTGTGCTTCCCGTCGTTCCCCGGCTTCGCCGGCGGGGTGTTCCACCGGGCGCAGGACAAGGAGCTGGCGCTCGCCTGCATCCAGGCCTGGAACGACTTCATGGTCGACGAGTGGTGCGCCGCCGCCCCCGACCGCTACATCCCGCTGGCCCTGCTGCCGGTGTGGGACGTCGCGGCCTGCGTCGCCGAGGTCGAGCGGACGGCGGCCAAGGGCGCGCGCACGGTGTCCTTCCCGGACAGCCCCGTCCCGCTGGGCCTGCCCTCGTTCCACAGCAACCACTGGGAACCGCTGTGGGACGTCTGCGAGGCGACCGACGTGTCGGTCTCGCTGCACTTCGGCTCCGGGTCCTTCGTGCCCGGGTTCTCCTTCGCGGCGGCCAAGCCCGTCCCCGGCGGGTTGACCGCGCCAGACGCGCCGTTCGCGGTGGCGATCGCCTCGTTCGCCACCAACCTGATGTGGACCACCATCGACCTGCTGTTCTCCGGCGTCCTGCAGCGCCACCCCAAGCTGCAGTTCGCGCTGTCCGAGGGCGGCATCGGCTGGCTGCCCTACATCCTGGAGCGCACCGACCAGACCTGGGAGAAGCACCGCTGGTACCAGAAGGACATCGACTTCGACACCCGGCCGTCCGACCTGTTCCGCAAGCACTTCTGGGGCTGCTTCATCGAGGACAAGAGCGGCCTGCGCAACCGGCACGAGATCGGCATCGACCGGATCATGCTCGAGATCGACTACCCGCACTCCGACTCGACCTGGCCCAACAGCCGTAAGATCGCTGCCGACCTCATGAAGGACATCCCCGACGACGAGGTCGCCAAGATCGTCGAGGACAACGCGCGCACCCTGTACCGCTTCCCGCGTTCCTGACGGTACGCACGCCGACGCGCCCCCGTCTCCACCCCTGGAATTCCAGGGGTGGAGACGGGGGCCGCGGTGCGTCAGGGGTGGCCGTCGGCCGGTCAGGCCAGCCGCTCGGTCCGGTTGCGAAACAGCTTCGCGGTGCCGACGCCGACGAACGCCGGGCGCGGTTCCACCTGCGGGACCGCGGCCAGCGCCCGCAGCACCACCGCGGAGTAGGGGGCCTGGTCGTCGGTCGGCGTGGCGAACTCGACCCGCCCCACCCCGCTCCAGCCCTGCTCGAACGAGGTCGAGCCGTGGATGAGGGTCGGGTAGTCGGCGTCCGGGGCGTCACGGCCGGGGATCGACTTCCAGCCGAAGATCTCCGAGTCCACCGACGCCCGGTTCACCCGGGCGAGCCGGTCGGCCGGCAGCGGGCGCAGCTCACCGACCTCGCCGCGCAGCAGCAGCGTGCCGTACTCACGGCAGTCCCACGCGGCCGTGTCCGCGTCGCGGGTGAGGCCGGAGACGTCGCCGTAGATCTTCGGATTGCCGTGCAGCTCCCGCCCCGCGATGATCGGCATCGTGTTGTTCTCCCAGATGACCACCGGGCAGGACCGGGTCAGCGGCTCGCCGGCGGTGGTCAGCACCGCCGTCACCGCCACGTTGACAAGGTTGTAACCCCGCCCCCGCATGTAGTCGACGTTCTCCAACTGCTGGTACGTGACGCTGAGAACCGGGCGTGGCGCGGGCTCGAAGCAGGGTGGCAGGAGGTGGGCCGCCGCCGCCGGCGTGGTGACGAAGGAGACCACCACCGTCGACTGCCGCTCGACCTCGGTCACGGGGGGCAGGGTCGTCGGCCCGAACCGGAGCCGGTCACCGATCTGCGTGGGCACGCTGTTTCTCCTAACTGCAGGTCTGCGGGCTGCCGGAGTCTGCGGGCTCCCGGGGGGCGCCGGGCTGCCGGAGGTCGCCGGACTTGCCCGGAGTCGCCGGGCTGCCGGCGCGGTCAGAGGATGGCCGACTTCTCCTTCAGGGCGATGATCTGCTCCCAGTCGAGGCCGAGCTCGAGCAGGATCTCCTCGGTGTGCTCGCCGTGTTCCGGCGCGGGGCTCAGCGCCGGCACCCGGTCGTCGTACTGCACCGGAGTCGAGGCCAGGGCGTAGCTGATCCCGGCGGCGTTGGTCACCTCGGTGACGTAGCCGTTGGCCTGCACCTGCGGGTCGTCGTGCAGCTCCAGCGGGGACTTCACCACCGACCAGACGCCCTCGATCTTGCTGAACCGCTCCTCCCAGTGGGCCAACGGGTGGGCCGCGAACGCCTCCCGGATCGCCGCGATGCACTCCCGGCGGTTGTCGAAACGGGCCTTCGCGTCGACGTAGCGGGGGTCGGCGAGCAGGTCCGGGCGCTCGAGCGCCGCGCAGAACTCCGGCCAGTGCCGGTCGGCCTGCAACAGGGAGAACCACAGGAAGCGGTCGTCACCGGTCCGGTAGACGTTCGTCAGCGGGTTCGGCATCTCGGTGATGTCGAAACGCTGCATCGTCGGCTGACCGAGGATCTTGGAGCCGACGACGTCGAGGGACATCCCCCACATGGCCGAGGCGAGCAGGGAGACGTCGACGGTGCTGGCCGTGCCGGTGCGCTCACGGTGGAACAGCGCCCCGACCACCCCGGCGGCCAGGTTGAAGCCGGAGGTGTAGTCGCCGAACGCGGGGCGCATGAACGGCGGGTAGGAATCCGGCGACGCCAGGGCGTAGGCGATCCCGCCGCGGGCCCAGTAGGAGGCGACGTCGTAGCCGCCCAGGTTGGCATCCGGGCCGTGCGCGCCCTGCCCGTGGCCGCGGGCGTAGATGATGTCCGGGTTGGCTTCCCTGATCTTCTCGACTCCGACGCCGAGACGCTCGCAGGAGTCCGGCAGCAGGTTGGTGAGGAAGACGTCGGCGCCCTCCACCAGCTTGTAGAGCAGAGCGAGCCCGTCCGGGGTCGCGACGTTGAGCCCGATGCTGCGCTTGCCGCGGTTGCACTGCTCGATGAGATGGTTGACCCCGTCGAGGCCGGCGAGCATCCCGGAGGCGATCAGGCCGCGCTGCGGGTCGCCCGTCTCGGGATGCTCGATCTTGATCACATCGGCACCCCAGTCCGCGAGCACGGCGCCGGCGGCGGGTACGAAGGTCCACGCCGCCAGCTCGACGACCTGGATGCCTTCCATGATGCCTGTCATGATCTCCTCTTCCCCGGCTCGCGACGCGCCTCGGCGTCCGTCGCCGTGGCCAGGCCGCTTCACCGCGGCTCGTCGCCCGCGCCGGGCCGGGAGCCGGTGGCCGCGCCGCTGCGCGGGCCGCGCCACGGCCCCACAACCCCGGTTTCCGTTGGATAATTAGACTAATTAGTTCGCCAGCCGAAGACAAGCGCGCGCCCACCCGACCCCGCGAGCCGGACGCTCACTCGGCGCACCGACCCCCGTCCGTCGGGAGCCCCGTGAGCACGGACAGTCGCCACCCCCGAGGGCGGGCCCACCTCCGCGCCGGGAAACATCATCTCAGCGCGACCGAAGTTCCGATCACGAGATGTCCTGATCATGAGATGTTCTGATCATGAGATGCTCCGATCCTACGCTTCAGTCAGATGAATTGATTCATCTTGCCGAGCACGGACGGTCGCGGCAGCGTACTCGCTGGTCAGACGCGCCGACCTCCGTCGACCCCGCAGAGGATCTCCGTGACTCATCCCACAAGATGCGGTAAATTCCTCTAACTCAGTCATAGCTATCCGCGGGCGGCGTCGACCAGTCCCGGCTCCTGCGGTCTCCCCATCACCCCCGCCTGCCCGCGCCGACTCCCGCAGCCCGCTGCCCGGCGCCGGCGTGCCCCGGCCGACCCGGGGTGCGCGTCGAAAGGACGGACATGGTTCAGCATCTGGTCTTCCTGTGCCTGGGCATCGGGAACGGCTCGGTGTTCGCCGCCCTCGCCCTCGCGCTGGTGGTGACCTACCGCAGCTCGGGGGTCGTCAACTTCGCGACCAGCGGGCTCGCCCTCTACGCGGCCTACACCTACGCCCTGCTACGACAGGGCAAGTTCATGATCCTCATCCCCGGGCTGCCGAAGACCGTCGACCTGGGTGCACAGCTCGGGCTGGCGCCCGCGATGGCCCTCGCCCTCGCGATCACCGGCGTGCTCGGGCTGCTGCTGTACCTGGTCGTGTTCCGGCCGCTGCGGACCGCACCGCCGGTGGCGCGGGCCGTCGCGTCGATCGGCGTGTCGGTGGTCTTCACCGGGCTCACCGCCGCCCGCCTCGGCACGACCCCGCTGTCCGTCGAGCCGATCTACCCGTCCAAGCTCTGGACCCACGGGTCGTTCCGGATCGCCTCCGACCGCGTCTACTTCGGGCTGACCATCCTCGCCGTCGCGCTGGCGCTGGGCGCGCTGTACCGGTTCACCCGGTTCGGCCTGGCCACCCGCGCCGCGGCGGAGACCGAGAAGGGCGCCTACCTCAGCGGCATCTCCCCCGACCGCATCGCCGCCCTGAACTGGATCATCGGCGCGCTGGTCGCCGGGCTCGCCGGCATCCTCATCGCCCCGATCGTGCCGCTGGTGCCCGTCGCCTACACGCTGTTCATCGTGCCGGCGCTCGCCGCCGCCATCCTCGGCCGGTTCCAGTACCTGGTCCCCGCGGTCGTGGGCGGCCTGGCCATCGGCATGCTCCAGTCCGAGACGCAGCACCTGGAGACCCTGCACCACTGGCTGCCCTCCTCCGGGCTGCCCGAGCTGATCCCCCTGATCCTGATCCTGATCGTGCTGGTCGCCCGCGCCCGCGCGCTGCCCGAACGCGGGGCGGTCATCCTCAGCTCGCTCGGCCGCGCCCCCCGACCGAACCACATCCGACTGAACCTGCTGGTCTTCGGTGCCCTCGCGGTCATCGGGCTGGTCGTGCTCCAGGGGCAGTGGCTGACCGCGCTCATCACCAGCCTGGTGTTCGGGGTGATCGCGCTGTCGATGGTGGTCGTCACCGGCTACGCCGGCCAGGTCTCGCTCACCCAGCTCCCGCTCGCCGGCGCCGCCGGGTTCCTCGTCGGCCCGCTGACCCACGACTGGCACCTGCCGTTCCCGGTGGCGCCGCTGGTCGCGGCCCTGTTCGCGATGGTGCTCGGGGTGGTCATCGGCCTGCCGGCGCTGCGGGTGCGGGGGCTGACGGTCGCCGTGGTGACGTTCGCGCTCGCCTACGCGCTGGAGGCGATCTGGTTCCGCAACAGCGACATCGTGCCCAGCAGTGGTGTCGACGTCCCCAGCCCGTCACTGTTCGGCTGGGACCTGGGCATCGGCTCGGGCCCGTCGTATCCCCGGGTGCGCTTCGGCCTGCTGTGCCTGATCGTGCTCGCGCTGACCGCCGTCGCCGTGGCCCGGCTGCGCACCAGCCGGCTGGGCTCGCAGATGCTCGCCGTGCGGGCCAACGAGCGCTCGGCGGCCGCGGCCGGCATCAACGTCACCCGCATCAAGATCGTCGCATTCGCGATCGCCTCGTTCATCGCGGGCATCGGCGGCTGCCTGGTGGGCTACCAGCAGGGCAACATCACCTTCGACCCGGTCAGCGCGTTCTCCGGGCTGGCCCTGTTCACCACCGTGTACATCGCGGGCATCACGTCGGTGTCCGGCGGCGTGCTGGCGGGCTTCCTCGCCGTCGAGGGGCTGTCCTACCTGATCATCGACAAGATCTTCTCCACCGGCCTGTGGTACGACGTGCTCAGCGGCGTCGGCGTCGTCCTCACCGTCGTCCTCAACCCGGAGGGCATCGTCGGCCCGGTGCACTCCTACGCCGACCGTCGCCGCCGCCGCGGTCTCGGCGCGCCGGCGCTGGGCTCGCAGGCCACCCCGGTGCCCACCCAGACGCACCCGGCCCCGGTGCGCCCCGCCCCGGTGCTCGGGCCCGACGTGCTCACCGTGCGCGGGCTGACCGTCCGTTACGGCGGCGTGGTCGCCGTCGACGACGTCTCCTTCGCCGTACCCGAGGGGGCGATCGTCGGACTGATCGGCCCCAACGGCGCCGGCAAGACCACGCTGATGGACGCGATCAGCGGCTTCGTCTCCTGCGCCGGCTCGGTGGAACTCGCCGGCACGCCCGTCGAGCGCCTGGCCCCCCACCAGCGCGTCCGCGCCGGCCTGGGGCGCACCTTCCAGGCCATCGAGCTGTACGAGGACCTCTCCGTCGCGGAGAACGTCAGCGTCGGCACCACCGCGCTGCGCGGCCGCGGCGACGGCGCACACGGCGGTGCCGCACACGACCACGGCGCACACGACCACGCCGCACACAGCCACGCCACACACGGCGGCGGCGCACACGGCGACATCGAGGCCACCCTGGCGCTGCTGGGGCTTTCGGAGGTGCGCGACCGGCCCGCCGGCGAGCTGTCCCAGGGGCAGCGCCAGCTCATCTCCATCGCCCGGGCCCTGGCCGGCAGGCCGCGGGTCCTCCTGCTCGACGAGCCGGCCGGTGGCCTGGACACGACCGAGAGCCAGTGGCTGGGCGAACGGCTGCGCGACATCCGCGACAGCGGCGTCACCATCCTGCTCATCGACCACGACATGAGCCTGGTCCTCGGTCTCTGCGACCGCATCGAGGTGATCAACTTCGGGTCGGTCATCGCCTCCGGACCACCCGCCGAGATCCGCTCCGACCGCCGCGTCGCGGCGGCCTACCTGGGCAGCACCCACGCAGAGGACGTGCCAGTGTGACGACGACCCTCGACTCCCTCGACTCCGGTGGCCCCGATCCGGCCGGGAGCGACCCGGGCGCGGCCGCCGGGACCGCGGTGCTGCGCACCCGCGGCCTGATCTGCGGCCACGGGCGGGTGCCGGTGGTCCGCGGCCTCGACCTCGATCTTCACCGGGGCTCGGTGCTTGCGGTCCTCGGTCCGAACGGGGCCGGCAAGACGACGCTGATGACGACCCTCGCCGGCCTGCTGCCGCGACTGGGCGGGGAGGTGTTCGTCGACGGGCAGCCACTGGCGAACGCCCGACCGGCCGCGACCAGCCGGGCCGGGATGGTGCTGGTCTCGGACGACCGGGCGTTGTTCGCCGGGCTGTCGGTCCGGGAGAACCTCACGATCGCCCGCCGCCGCGGAGGGCCGAGCGTCGGTGACGCGCTGGACCTGTTCCCGGCCCTGAAGCGACGCCTGTCGGTCAACGCCGGCGCCCTGTCCGGCGGGGAGCAGCAGATGCTCGCCGTGGCCCGCGCCCTGGTGCAGAACCCGCGGATCCTGCTCGTCGACGAGATGAGCATGGGCCTGGCCCCGGTGATCGTCGAGGAGCTGCTGCCGGTCGTGCGGCGCATCGCCGACGACACCGGCGCCGTCGTCGTCCTCGTCGAGCAGCACGTGCACCTGGCGCTGGAGGTCGCCGACCGGGCGATCGTGCTGGTCCACGGCGACGTCACGCTTCGCGGCGACGCGGCCGCGCTCGCCCGGGACCCGCAGCAGCTCGAGGCCGCCTACCTCGGCTCCGTCGAACCCGCTCCCGGCTCCCCGGACTCCCCCGCCACCGGTTCCGCCTGACCCTCGATCGTGGGCCCGGTCCGCCGGCCGCGGACGGGGCCCACCGCCGAGACAGGCGCGGCCGGGCCCAGCAGCCCCGCGGGCCCAGCAGCTCAGCAGCTCAGCAGCTCAGCAGCTCAGCAGCTCAGCTCATCATCTCCACGACGGTGGTGGCCAGCGGGCCTTCCAGGTAGTGGCGGGTGGCCTCGTCGAGGTGCCGCAGCCACAACCGGTGGACGAGGTCGGGGCGGCCCCGCTTGATCAGGTCGACCAGGCGCACGTGGCTGCGGTGCACCTCCACGGTCTCCTTGCGGGTCTGCCCCTGGTCGACGTTCATCGCATAGCGCCGGCGGGCGGTGCCAACGATGTGGTACATCATGTCGAGCATGACGGCGAGGGTCTGGTTGTCGGCGAGCTCCGCCATCAGCCGGTGGAACTCCTCGTCGTGCACGATGAAGGCCGAGGGCTCGTCCAGGTGCGTCTCGGCCTTGGCCAGGCACTCCTCGAGCCGGGCGATGTTCTCCGGCGTCGCCGAGGCCGCGACCAGCCGTGCCAGTGGGGCCTCCACCTCCGCCCGGGCCCGGTAGACGTCCGCCATCGTGGTCCCGCGGTATTCCAGCACGTAGCCGACGTAGCGGGCGGCGACGTCACCGTTGGGGATCTGCACCCGGGCCCCGCCGTGCACGCCACGCCGCACGGTGATCAGCGACTCCGACTCCAGGATGCGGAACGCCTCGCGCAGCGTCGGGCGGCTGACGTGGAACTGCTCCATGAGCGCCGACTCGGACGGCAGGAGGTGGTTCTCGAGGAGCTCGCCGGTGATGATCTGCCGGCGGATCGTCGCAGCCACGAGCTCAGCCGCCTTGGGTACCCGAATACCGGCGGTCGTCACAGCCGTCATCCCTCGTCTCTGCGGCTCCACCGGCGCCTGCCCGCGAACGGGGCTCAGCCGCGGCGTCCGGAGCCGACCTGGGCGAAAATTATTTAGCGGAATTATGGATTCTACATGATTAGCGTCGGTAACGACCGCAGTGGAGCCACCCGGGCCGCGCCGTGCCGCCTGCCGAACCGCGCCGGTGACGCGCGATCCCCCGGACCATCTTAGAGCCTGCCGCCTCGCCACCCGGCGAGACCGGCGCGATCAAACGGTTAGAAGAATCACAGAATTGCACGCTCGAGTCGACTCTCCGTCATCGACGCCCGGGCGTCCGCGACGCCGATCCGGGGAAGCGGCCCAAGCCGGGCTGGGCCGGGCCGGGCCGAATCGGGTCTAACCGAGCCGAGCCGAGCCGGGCCAGGCCGGGTGGGCCGGGCTGGCTGGGCACACACCTACTTTGATCAAGGGGTGGCGTGCGGGGCACCGCGTTGGCCGGTGCCTGTCTTGGTTGCGCCGGCAACTGCAGGAGGCTGACGACGCTGGGGACCGGGCGCACGGTCATCAACCTCCTGCATCTGCGGGCCACCGCCCGGCCGGGACTCCCGCCGGGCGATCTGCACACCGTGCGTCATCGGTGAAGCGGAGATGCCTCAGTCCGAGTCATCACCTTGATGATCATGAGGTTCCGCGGAACCGCGCCGCGCCGTCGGACGCGAGCCCGACGCCCCCGACCACGACGCCCCCGACCACGACGTCCCCGACCACGACGTCCCCGATCACGATCACGACCACGACCACGACCACCATGGTTACGACGGCCATGGTCACGACGACCACGACCAGACGGCCATGGTCACAACATCCACGACGGCGACATCCATGATCACGATACGCCCCCCGGGTCGACGCCTTGCCGGGGTCCGGATCGCGTATCGCCGACAGGTCGTCCGATCAGAACCGCGTCCGCGGCCCAGGCGTGGCCCCTGCGCGGGCACCCGCCGACAGGCGCCGGGCCTCCCCGGTCCGGCGGCGTCCCCGGGCATCGGTGGACAGCATCCGGGCAATAAAGTTAGATGAATGAGCTCCGTAAGCTGATGTAGGGATATTGAACGAGCCGGCAGAGGCCGGGACAGAGGGGCGATGTGAAGATCACGGGTCTCGCACTCGCGCTGCTGGACATCCCGGCGCGATACACCCAGGAGTACAACCGCTGGTACGACCTGGATCACCTGCCCGAGCACGTGGCCAAGGCCGACGTGGTCGCCGGCCGACGTTACGTGGCGACCCCGGTCACCCGGGCCACGCCCGGAACGTTGGCGGGCGAGCTCACCCACGGCCAGCCGCCCTACGCGACCATGTACCTGTTCGGTGGCCCGCTCGACTTCATGTCCGAGCAGGCGTTCGCCGGCTGGCGCGACACCGATCGCGCGATCACCCGGGCCGGGCGCTTCTGGATCCAGGGGCGGCCGGTCTTCACGAGCTGGTGGCGACTGACGGCGGCGCACACCCGCCCGTCGATCGACGTCTCGGCCGACGCGGTCCCGCACCTGGCCCACCAGGGGGTCGTCGTCAGCATCGGGCGGGCCGGTCCGGGCGGGCGCCCGGCGGCGCTGGACTGGTGGGAGCGCACCCAGCGCGACGACCTGTACGAGCTGCCCGGGCTGCTCGGGACCCTGCAGCTCGAACCGGTGGAGACCGGCGAGCAGGACCTGGTGCTGCACGTCCTGCTGTGCGCGCAGCCGGCGGCCGAGGTCCTCGCCGGGCTCACCGCGGTCCGCGACCGCCAGCGCCTCACCGGCCGCTTCCCCGCCCACGGCGGCGCCCACGAGACGCTCGCGCTGCTGGCCTACGAGCGGATCATCCCATTGCAGTACGACTTCGACATGGGCGAGGCCACCGACCCCACCGACCCCACCGAGCCGGTCGAGCCGGTCGACCCGGCGCCCAGGCCCGAGGGCCGGCCGTGATGCGCTTCATGGCCGAGTACAACGTCCGCAGCGACCCGGCCGAGGGCTGGCTGGACCCGGACAACGTGGCGACCTTCGCGCGGACGCTGGAGGAGCTCGGCTTCGGCGCGCTGGCGTTCACCGACCATCCGGCGCCCAGTGCGAAGTGGCTGGCGGCGGGCGGGCACGAGACGTTCGACCCGTTCGCGGCGCTGAGCTTCTGCGCGGCCGCCACCCGGCGAATCCGACTGATGACGCACCTGGCGGTTGTCCCGTACCGCAATCCCCTGCTGCAGGCCCGGTCGATGACCACCGTCGACGTGCTCTCCGGCGGGCGGGCGATCTTCGCGCTGGGCACGGGGTACCTGCGCTCCGAGTTCGCCGCCCTCGGCGTGGCCGCCGAGGAACGCAACGAGCTGTTCGACGAGGCGGTGGAGGTCATCCGCAAGGCCTGGACGCAGGACGTCGTCGAGCACACCGGCCGGCACTTCCACGCCGCCGGGCAGGCGATGCTCCCCCGGCCGGTGCAGCGCCCGCACCCGCCGTTGTGGCTCGGCGGCAACAGCGGCCTCGCCCTCGACCGGGTGGCCCGCTTCGGCCAGGGCTGGGCCGCGCTCGTCGGCTCCCCGCAGCTCGCCCGCAGCGCGCGCACGGCGTCGATCACCTCCACCGAGGAGCTCGCCGCCCGCATCCGCGAGCTCGAGCGCCGCCTGCACGCCCGCGGACGCACCCTGGCCGAGATCGACGTCCTCGCCCCCACCTCGGCCGGCGTGCTCGCGAACGACCAGTCGCCGGCGCAACGCCTCGACGAGCTGGCCCGGCTACGCGACGTCGGGGTGACCTGGGCCGGCGTCGTGCTGCCCGGCGGCGGATTCGCCGCGGCCATGGACAGCGTTCGGCGTTTCGGCGCCGAGGTCGTGGCCGCCCTGACGCCACCACCCGACCCGGGGGGCCGGCTCTCGTGAGCCCCGGCCCCCGTGCCGTCCCGGCCCGGTGCCGGCCACCTGGAGACCATCGGAGGACAACGTGCTGCTAGATCTCACCGGTACCGGCGCGCCGGCCTTCCTCGCCCCCCGGCAGGTGCTGACCGGAGCGGGATCCGCCGCCACGGCGGGGGCGGCCCTGCGCTCCTGGGGGGTGGCCCCGGGGCAGGTGCTGGTCGTCGCCGACCGGGTTGTGTCCGAGGCGGGGCTGCTCGCCACCGTGGTCGGCGGCCTGGCGGATGCCGGATTCGAGGTGACGGTGTTCGACGACGTCGCCGGCGAACCCACCGACACCGTCGTCGCCCGGGCCGCCGACGCCGCCCGCGCCCACGCGGTGACGGCCGTCGTCGGCGTCGGCGGCGGCAGTGCCCTCGACCTCGCGAAGGCCGTCGCCCTGCTCGCGACGAACCCGGGCTCGATCGCCGACTGGGTCGGGGTCGTCGAGCCGCCGGTTGCGGTGGCGCCGCTGCTGCTCGTGCCGACGACCACCGGCACCGGCTCGGAGGCGACCCGGATCTCGATGATCACGATCGGCGGGGTGAAGCGCATCGTGAGCTGCGCCCAGTTCGTCCCGCTCGTCGCCGTCCTCGACGCCGACCTGGTGGCCGACCTGCCCGCGGCGGTGGTGGCCTCGACCGGCATGGACGCGATCGCCCACGGCGTGGAGTCGATGCTGTCGACCACCCGCACGGCGCTGACCCTGGCGGTGGCCACCGAGGCGGTGCGGATCCTCACCGTCAGCCTCGAGCCCGCAGCACTCGACGGCGACCGGGCCGCCCGGGGGCGGGTGTTGTACGCCTCGCACCTGGCCGGGCTGGCGCTCAACGCGGGCGTCGTGCTCGGGCACAGCCTGGCCTACGTCATCGCCCGGCATGCCCCGATGCCGCACGGGACGAGCTGCGCGCTGGCGCTGCCCTACTGCCTGGCCTACGACCGCGACGTGCCCGAGGCCCTGGCCGCGCACATCGCCCGGGCCGTCACCGCCGACGAGCACACGGGGCTGCGGGCGGCGGCCGAGCGGGTCGACGACCTCGCCCGGCGCCTCGGGCTGCCCCGCTCGCTCGACGCGGTCGGCATCCGGGCCGACCTGCTGGCGCAGATGGCCGCCGAGACCATCCGCGACTTCCCGCGCCCCACGAACCCGGTCCCGATGGCGACGGCCCCGGTGCACCGCCTGCTCACCACGATGCACCGCGGCAGCGTCGCCGACGCATGGGAGCTGGACCTCACCCCCGACCCGAACCCGGATCACGACCTGAACTCGGATGGAGTGGCCGCGTGACCACGACAAACGATCGTCCCGTCCTCGTCGCCGGCGCCTGGGACGCCGGCGCGAACGACACCTGGATCCCCGTGCTCGACCCGGCGGACCTGCGCCACGTCGTCGCCCGGGTGCCCGCCCTGGACGGCGCCGACATCGCGCGGACGTACGACGCGGCCGAGGCCGGTGCCCGCGCCTGGCGCGCCGCCGGGCCCCTCGACCGCGGCACGGTGCTGCTGCGCACCGCCGGGCTGCTGCGCGAACGGGCCGCCGACATCGCCCGCGACCTCGTCCTGGAGATGGGCAAGACCCTCGCCGAGGCCGCCGGCGAGGTGGCCAAGGCCGCCGACTTCTTCGAGTACTACGGCAGCATGGCCCGTTCGCCCCACGGCTACGAGCTGCCCGACGGCCGGCCGAACACCAGCACCGCCGTACGCTACGAACCCGTCGGGATCGTGCTGGCCATCACGCCGTGGAACGACCCACTGCTGACCCCGGCCCGCAAGCTGGCCCCGGCGCTCGGCGCCGGCAACGCGGTGGTGCTCAAGCCCGCCACCGACACGCCGCTGGTGAGCCTGCACCTCGCCCACGCGCTGCTCGACGCGGGCCTGCCCGCGAACGCGCTGTCCGTGGTGACCGGCCGCGGCCGCGACATCTCCGCACCCCTGCTCGCCGACCGCCGCCTCGCCGCCGTCACCTTCACCGGCAGCAACGAGGTCGGCCTGAACATCATGCGCACCGTCGCCGGGCGCAACCTGCGGGTCCAGACCGAGATGGGCGGGAAGAACGCCACCGCGGTGCTGGCCGACGCCGACCTCGACCTCGCCGCCGACACGCTGGTCGCGGCCGCCTTCGCCCAGGCCGGGCAGCGCTGCACCGCGACGAGCCGGCTCGTCGTCGACGCCGCGATCCGCGACGACCTGCTCGCCGCGCTGGGCCGCCGCGTCGCCGCGCTGCGGCTGGGCCC